>CALILP010000071.1 GCA_938016515.1 uncultured Paracoccaceae bacterium | reverse complement strand
GGAGCGGCTGTGTCGATCGTTCGTACCCATAACCGTCCTTCAGGGGGATCGGGGAGGATCACCCGCCCATTGCGCCCCGATCTGTTGAAGCCGATGACCACCATATTGTGCTCGTCTTCGAAGATGGAGGCCTCTGCTGAGGGGCGTTTGATCAAGCAAAAATTTGATAGGCGTGGGTCACGCCATTCCAGCGGTTGCCCTTTGAAGTCGGTCCAAAGGACATCGACCTTACCGTCGCTTGGCCTTTCGCGTCCATGCAGAAAATGCGATTGCCGGACACTGCAATGATCGCGGCGGAACTGGCTAAGCTTTGCCACGAAATCAGTCAGTTCGGTGTTGGCCTGATCCCAGTTGATCCAGCCGATCTCGTTGTCCTGACAATAGGCGTTGTTGTTGCCTTGCTGAGAGTTTCCGATCTCGTCGCCCGCCAAAAGCATCGGTGTACCTTGGGATAAGAAGAGTGTCGCAAGCAAATTGCGTTGGCGTTGCTGCCGCTTGGCGATGATGTCGGGATCATCGGTCAGCCCTTCGACGCCGCAGTTGTCAGAGTAGTTGCCGGAATGCCCGTCGCGCCCATCTTCGAGGTTCGCCTCGTTATGCTTTTGGTTGTAGGCGCAGGTATCTGCCAGCGTGAAACCGTCATGGCTGGTGATGAAATTCAGCGAGGCCCAGGTACGCCGACCCGTGCGGTCAAAGACGTCGGCAGAGCCGAGCAATCGCGCGCCAAGTTCTTGTGTGCTGTGTTCATCGCCTTTCCAATAACGGCGCACGGTATCCCGGAATTTGTCGTTCCATTCCGAGAACTCGTAGGGAAAATTGCCAAGTTGATAGCCGCCGGGCCCAAGGTCCCAAGGTTCTGCGATCAGGCGGGTTTGGGAAAGAACAGGATCTTGTCGCAGCGCATCAAGAAAGCCGCCGTTTGTGTCAAAACCATATGTTTCACGGCCAAGTGTAGTTGCAAGATCAAATCTAAATCCATCTATGCCCATTTGGGTGACCCAAAACCGCAGGCTATCTGTGACCATCCGCAGCACATGCAGGTTGACCATGTTCAGCGTATTGCCAGTGCCAGCGTCGTTCACATAGAAACGACGCTGGCCGTCAATAAGGCGATAGTAAGAGGCGTTGTCGAGGCCACGAAATGACAAAGTCGGCCCTCTGTGGTCGCCCTCTGCCGTGTGGTTATAGACCACATCAAGGATCACGCGGATGCCGTGCACGTGGAACTTGTCGACCATCTTGCGAAAGCCGATGAACCCTTCGGGCCCGAAATACCGCGGCTCGGGCGCGAAGAAGCCGATGGTGTTATACCCCCAATAGTTGCGCAGGCCCTTCTGGACGAGAAAGCCGTCATCGGGGAACGCGTGAACGGGGAGCAGCTCGATTGTGGTGACACCGATCTTGTGCAGATGGTCGATGATGGCGTCCGAGGCGAGGCCTTCATAAGTGCCCCGCAGCTGTTCACTAACGTTTGGGTGCAGTTTTGTCAGCCCTTTGGCATGTGCCTCGTAGATCAGTTCGGATGTAGGGGCGTCGTGCAGGGGCGCGAGGGATGGCTCGAAAACGCAAGGGTCGGAGATGACCGATTTGGGGACAAAGGCAGCGCTGTCGGTTTCTGAGAACGATAGGTCTGTGTCCGTGTCGTTGACATCATAGCCGTAAACCGCGGTGTCGTTGGTGAAACTTCCGTGGAATTCCCGCGAATAGGGGTCGAGCAACAATTTGTTGTAATTAAAGCGGTGGCCCTGATCTGGTTCGTACAGTCCATGTGCCCGATACCCATACAACGTTCCGGTCGGCAGTCCGGGGACATACCCGTGCCAAACTGGGCCGGTACGTTCGGGCAGCGGGATGCGTTGCACTTCTGTCGCGCCATCCTCCGAGAACAGGCAGAGATCGATCTGTGTCGCGTGCACCGAGAAAACCGCAAAGTTTGCGCCCTCACCATCATGGGTCACGCCCATGGTTTTGGGCGATCCAGCTTTGATCTGATATGTCGTCACGTTAGTCCGTCAGCGATTGGAACAACGCCAGATAGGCCGCCGCAGAGGCATCCCACCCAACGGGTTGACGCATAGCCCGTCTTTGCATGGCTGCCCAGACCTTGGGTTGCTGATAAAGCGCCATCGTGCGGGCAACCGCCTGTTCAAGGCCGATCGCAGTCACCGGGTGGAATTGGATCCCTGTCGCGACATCTGCGTCAATCGCCGCAAGATTTGCATCGATGATGGTGTCTGCAAGGCCGCCAGTGCGCGCGACGACCGGGATGGTTCCATAGCGCAGGCCGTAAAGTTGCGTGAGGCCGCAGGGTTCAAAGCGCGACGGGATGAGGATCGCGTCGCTGCCTGCTTGCATCAGGTGCGAGAGTTGCTCGTCGTATCCGATGATCGTCCCGACCTTGCCGGTGTAGCGGTTGGCGGCGTCTGCAAAGCCATGCTCCATGCCTTTGTCGCCGGTCCCGAGGATCGCAAGCCGCGCGCCCTGGTTCACGATGTTGGGCAGCCGGTCGAGCAAAAGGTCGAGGCCTTTTTGGGTGGTCAGACGGCTGATGATGCAGAAAATCGGGCTATCGCTGGGGTCCAGATTGAACCGCTCTTCCAGCGCGGCCTTATTTTTTGCTTTCTTGGTCAGGGTCTTGGCAGTGAACACCTGTGGGATCGTATCGTCGGTTTCCGGGTCCCAAACGTCGAGATCAATGCCGTTGATGATACCTGACAGATCAGCCCGCCGCGCCCGCATGACCCCGTCGAGCCCCATGCCAAATTCCGGGCTCATGAGTTCGTGGGCGTATGTGGGGCTGACCGTGGTGATCTTTGTGGCCAGCATCAGGCCTGCTTTGAGGAAACTGAAGCGGCCATAGTATTCGCCTTTGTCCACCGTGAACATGTCGCGGGGCAGGTTCAGACCATCGAGGTGATCGGGGTCGTAGATGCCTTGGAAGGCGATGTTGTGGATGGTCATGACCGTTGGGACTTGGCTGCCTGCCGCATGAAGATAGGCGGGCACGAGGCCTGCTTGCCAGTCGTGGGCGTTTACCAGATCGGGTTGCCAATCGGGGATCAGGCCGAGGGCTATTTGCGCGCCGACGAAAGAAAGTGCGCCAAAGCGCAGGTGGTTATCGTGCCAATCCCCGCCCGCGTGATCGAGGTAGATGTTGCCAGGACGGTCGAATAGATGCGGTGCGTCGAGTAGCAGCAGATCGAGGCCGCGCGCGGTCACGGCCATGACGCGGGCCGGGCCGCCGTGCAGGTCGTCAAAGGCTGCGACTTCGGTGCCTTTGGCCACTTCCCCGGATAGGGCTGGGTAGGCGGGCAGCAGGATCCGGACATTGCCGCCAAGCGGCTTCAGCGCTTTTGGGACTGCCCCGATGACATCAGCCAACCCACCGGTCTTGATGAACGGGGCGCATTCGGAGGCGACGAAAAGGATGTTCATTGGCGGCGGCTTTCCTTGGTTTTCTGCACTTCAATACCGGAGCGGGGCGTGATCGGGCAACGGCAGAGTGAGATGTAGGGTGCGCATATATTGCGCACCGCAACCTGACGATGTGGTAGGAAAGGTGCGCGATAAATGCGCACCCTACGGCTGTTATGTGGGCAGATTATCGATCATCTTTTGGGTGATCAGGGTGATGCCATTGTCGGTGACCCGAAAGCCCTTCTTTCTGTCGGCGACATGGTCTGCTCCCACCTCTAGATCTTCTGGGATCACAACCCCCCGGTCAACGACGCAGTTCGTCAATTTTGCACCACGCCCAATCTCGGCGTAAGGCATCGCCACGACGCCTTTGAGTTCTGCAAATGACCGGGTCCGTACCCCAGTGAACATCAGGCATTGATCCAGGGTAGAGCCAGAGATGATGCATCCGCCTGACACCATCGAGGATACAGCACTGCCCCGTCTGCCTTCCTCGTTGTGGATGAACTTGGCGGGAGCTGTCAGTTCTGAATACGTCCAGATCGGCCATTCGTTGTCGTAAAGATCCAGTTCCGGTTCAAAATCCGTAAGGTCGATATTGGCCTGCCAAAAGGCATCGACAGTGCCGACGTCGCGCCAGTAGGCTTCCTTTTCGAGGCCAGTTTTCACGCAAGACCGGCTGAACGGATGTGCCACTGCTTTGCCGCGTGCGACGATGTCGGGGATGATGTGTTTACCGAAATCAAGCTCGTCGTTCTCGCCGAGTTCGGCGGCGGCGGTTCGCAGGTATTCCACCATTTTGGCTGTTTCAAAGACGTAAATGCCCATCGAGGCCAGCGCCATGTCGGGGTTGCCGGGCATGGCCGGTGGGTCCGCAGGTTTTTCCACGAATTCGAGGATCTTGTCGCTGTCGTCGCAATGCATGACGCCAAAACCAGTTGCTTCCATGCGCGGCACCTCGATGCAGCCAACGGTCACGTCCGCCCCGCTGTCGACGTGGTGGCGGATCATGAGCGAGTAGTCTTGCTTATAGATGTGGTCGCCCGCAAGGATGATGATGTATTTGGGGCCGTAACCTTCGATAATCTCGATGTTCTGCGCGACCGCGTCCGCTGTTCCGCGATACCAGTTGTCGTTACCCATTTGCTGCGAGGCTGGAAGGATATCGAGGCTCTCGTTGCGCTCTGCCCGGAAAAAGGACCAGCCCCGTTGCAGATGTCGGATCAGCGAGTGTGCTTTGTATTGGGTTGCGACCCCGATGCGCCGGATGCCGGAGTTCACAGCGTTGGACAGCGGGAAGTCGATAATCCGACTTTTGCCGCCGAAATACATGGCAGGTTTCGCCCGGATGTCCGTCAGCTCGTAAAGCCTGCTGCCTCGGCCCCCGGCCAGAATGAAGGCCATGGATTGTTGGGCCAGTCGCTGTGTTTCTCTGTCGGTCAATGTCTCTCCTCCCAAAGAGTTATGTCTCGTTGTCCACCTCGAATATCATCGTCGCCAAAGGCGGGATCGTGATGGAAATCGAATGCGGGCGGCCTGATGCTGCGATGGCCTCGCTTTGCACACCGCCCAAGTTGCCGGCGCCGGTGCCGCCGTAGGCCGTGGCGTCTGTATTCAGTTTCTCAGTCCAGAAGCCCTCAATTGGGACGCCGACCCTGCGCGCGCTGCGCTCCACCGGCGTCATATTACTGATAACCAACGCAGGTTTGCTGCCGTCTGTTCCATAGCGCAGGAAGATAAACAGCGATTCCTCGTTTGCGCCGCCCTCGACCCAGTCGAAGCCCCGCGGTTTCGTGTCTTGTTCGTGCAGCGCCGGGATTGTTTTGTAGGTCTTGTTCAGGTCGCGGACGAGGTTTTGGATGCCCTTGTGCTGGTCCACATCCAACAGATGCCAGTCGAGGCTGCTGTTGTGGTTCCATTCGACGCCTTGTGCGAATTCGCAGCCCATAAAGAGAAGTTTCTTGCCCGGATGGCCCCACATGAAGCCTAAGTAAGCCCGCAAGTTTGCGAACTTCTGCCATCCGTCGCCGGGCATTTTGTCCAGCAGCGATCCTTTGCCGTGCACGACCTCATCATGGCTGATCGGCAGGACAAAGTTTTCCGAAAAGGCGTAATGCAGCCCAAACGTCATCTTGTCGTGGTGGTATTTGCGGTTGATTGGGTCTTCTTCCATGTACGACAGCGTGTCGTTCATCCAACCCATATTCCACTTGTACCCAAAGCCTAGCCCCCCGCCGTCGACCATTCCGGACACACCGGGAAAAGCGGTGGATTCTTCCGCGATTGTGACGATCCCGTCGATTTGGCCGTAGGCCGCGACGTTGGTGTTTTGCATGAAGGCGATGGCTTCGAGGTTCTCGCGCCCGCCATCTTTGTTGGGGATCCACTCGCCGTCTTTGCGGGAGTAGTCGCGATAGAGCATGGACGCTACAGCATCGACACGCAGCCCGTCGATGTGGTGTTCATCGAGCCAGTACAAGGCGTTAGCGGTCAGATAGTTGGCCACCTCGCGCCGTCCGTAATTGAAGACAAGGGTGTTCCAGTCGGGGTGGAAGCCTTCGCGCCGGTCGGCGTGCTCGTAAAGGGGCGTGCCGTCGAATTGGCCGAGCCCGTGCTTATCTTCGGGGAAGTGGCCGGGGACCCAGTCGAGGATCAGGCCGATGTCTGCCTTGTGGCAAGCTTCGACGAAGGCCCGGAATTCTTGCAGTGTGCCGTGTCGGATTGTCGGCGCAAATAGCCCAACTGGCTGATAGCCCCATGAGCCGTCGAAGGGGAATTCGGAGATCGGCATCAGCTCTATATGCGTAAAGCCGAGGTCTTTGACGTAACGCACCAGTTGGTCCGCCAATTCGAGGTAGGAAAGTGGGCGGTTGCCATCTTCAGGCACCCGCTTCCATGATCCAAGGTGGACCTCGTAGATCGACACGGGCGCATCTATGGCGATGGCCTTGCCACGGTCCGCCAACCAATCAGCGTCTTTCCAGTCGAACCCGTCGAGACTGCGTACAACCGACGCTGTGGCGGGCGGGTGTTCGGCCCCGAACCCGAAAGGATCGGCTTTCAGGGGGAGAGTGGTCCCGTCGCTGTCGATGATTTCGTATTTGTAATGCTCGCCTTCGCCAACGCGCGGTACGAAGATTTCCCAAACACCGGTTGTGCCCCGGCTGCGCATCACGTGCCGCCGTCCGTCCCAGCTGTTGAAGTTGCCAATGACGGAAACGCGGCGCGCATTTGGCGCCCAGACTGCGAAATGCGTGCCTGCAACACCTTCGTGGGTCATCACATGGGCACCCAATACCCGCCATAGCTGTTGGTGCGCGCCTTCGCCGATCAGGTGTTCGTCCAACTCGCCCATAACCGGGCCAAAGCTGTAGGGGTCTTCGGTTTCCCAAGTGTCGTCGCCCTTGGTGATCCGCAGCACATAGGCAAACGGCTTTTTGCGCCGCGGGGCAACACCGGCGAACACACCTTCGGCCACATGGGCAAGCGCGATGATGACCTTGCCGGTTTTTGGATCAACGACGTCGATGCTTGTCGCGCCAGGTTGGAAGCAATGGATCACCGGGCGCCCGTCAATCACATGCAGGCCGAGGACAGAAAACGGGTCGTTATGCTGACCCGCCGCGATTTTCGCGATGTCCTGCATCGATAGGATCGTCATGTCGCGCCGTTCCCCCTTTTGGGGATCACAGCAATGACTGTGCGCCCCAGATGTCCTTTGCATAGCCTGCGATTGTGCGATCAGAGCTGAACCAGCCCATACGCGCGGTGTTCAGCGCGGCTTTACGTGTCCAACTGTCACGGTCGCGGAAGTCTTTGTCAATCATACGCTGGGTGTCGAAATAAGTGTCAAAATCGGCAGTTACGCAGAAATAGTCATGATCCCAAAGCATCCCGAGGATATCGCCATAGCGCGCATCACCATCCGAAAACACGCCATTGGCAATCTGGCCAAGGACCCGTTTTAGACGTGAGCTGGCCTCGATATTCGCGCGGGCATAGCCCGCGGTTTCGCGGTGCGTTTGGATTTCGGCGGCAGTGAGACCGAAGAGATAGAAGTTCTCGGCCCCGACATGTTCGCGGATTTCCACGTTTGCCCCGTCGAGCGTCCCGATCGTCAGCGACCCATTCAACGCGAACTTCATGTTGCCGGTGCCCGATGCCTCTTTGCCTGCCGTCGAGATTTGTTCGGACAGGTCACAGGCCGGGATCAGCATTTCCGCCATCGAGACGTTGTAGTTCTCAGGGTAGACGACTTGCAGCCAGTCTTTCGTCACCGGATCGGTGTTCACCGTCTTGGCCACGTCATTGATCAGATGGATGATCGACTTGGCCATCGTGTAGCCGGGGGCTGCTTTGCCGCCAAAGATTTTCACGCGCGGGGTCCAATCCGCGTTTGGATTGTCGTGCATGTCGTTCCACAGCGCGATGGTTTCCAGCACGTTCATCAGCTGGCGCTTGTATTCGTGGATGCGCTTGATCTGGATGTCGAACATGGCGTCAGGGTTCAGTGGGGCATGGCCCCGATCGGACAGCCAGTTGGACAGGCGGACTTTGTTGGTGCGTTTGGCGGCGTCGAAATCCTGAAGGAAGGCAGGCGTTGCGATGTGTGGTTCCAGCCCTTTAAGTTGATCCAGATCGCGGACCCAATCGTCACCGATCTTGCCGGTGATGACCTCTGACAGGGCAGGGTTTGCCGAAAAGAGCCAGCGGCGGGGGGTGACCCCGTTGGTCTGGTTCATGATCCGGTCGGGGTAGGCTGTGTGCAGGTCTTTGAAGACAGTTTCTTTCACGAGGTCGGAATGCAGGGCCGAAACCCCGTTCACCTTGTGGGCCATCACGAAGGCCAGATCGCCCATTTTGACGTTGCCGTGCTCGATCAGATGGGTCCCGTTCGCAGCGATGGTTTTGCCGTGCAGGACGTGGATGATGTCGTAATGGCGCGGCAGGATATGGCGCACCATGCCTTCAGGCCATTGTTCCAGCGCTTCGGGTAGCAGGGTGTGGTTGGTGTAGCCAAGGCAGTTGCGCGCGAGGTCCTCGGCGGCGTCGAAGTCCATGCCGTGGTCGTCGATCAACAGGCGGATAAGCTCGGGGCCAGCGAGGGCTGGATGCGTGTCGTTGAGTTGGATCGCGACATGATCCGACAGTGTCTCAATCGCATAGCCTTCAGAGATGAAGCGGCGCAGCAGATCGCGCAGGGACGCGGCTGTGAAGAAGTATTCTTGCTTGAGACGCAGTTCTTTGCCCTGATCAGTCGTATCGTCAGGGTACAAAACCCGCGACAGCGTGCGTGCCAGTGCTTCGGGGGCGGAAGCCCCAATGTAGTCACCCCGGTTGAACGCCGCGAGGTCGAAGTGCTGGGTCGGCAGGGCGGACCACAGGCGCAGAGTGTTGACCCACTTTGCTTGCCAACCGACGACGGGGGTGTCGTAGGCCTTGGCGATGACGGTTTCGGCGGGATGCCAAGTGGCGGTGTCGTCGTTGTAGTCGACATGACCGCCGAACCCGATGGTGTAGTTCACTTCAGGGCGTTCAAATTCCCAAGCGTGGCGTTCAGCCAGCCATGCTTCTGCAGTCTCGACCTGGCGACCGTCTTGAAAACCTTGTTCGAACAGCCCGTGTTCATAGCGAATGCCATAGCCGTATGCGGGAATGCCAAGCGTCGACAGGCTGTCGAGGAAACAGGCGGCCAGACGGCCAAGTCCGCCATTTCCAAGTGCGGCGTCAGGTTCCTGAACGACCAAGGTTTCATAGTCCTGGCCAAGTGATGCCATTGCTGTTGTCGCGATATCCTCGAATCCAAGGTTGATTGTGATGTCTTCGATCAGCCGCCCAATCAGGAATTCCAGCGACAGGTAATACACCCGTTTGCCCTTAGCGGCATATGTGGCGCGTGTACTTTCGAACCACGGGTCCACGACCTGATCGCGGATCGCGAGTGACAGTGCCATCCGCCAGTCATAGCTGCTGGCATGGTCCGGCGACTTGCCAATTGAGGCTTTGAGGTGGCGCAAGACATCGTCGGCGAATGTGTCAGCGGTCGGCAAGGCGATCGTGTTTGGAGTCATGAGCATGCGAACAATCACTATAAATAAGGCTTTGGGCGTATAAGCGCTAATCGCGCCACTTTGAAAAGGGGTTAGACTCAAAAAATGACCGATTGGTCACTGCTGCCGCTCTGTTTTCATAATAACCTGCCTTTGGCGCGCAAACGGAAACCGCCCGCAGCCAGCACAGGGAGGGAGGAGAGTGCGCGACCACGGGCGGTTCTTTTTTGTCGCGCCCATACAGAGCGCTAGGAAGTGAGGCGGGAGGGCCTCTGTGATGTGAGTAAACCGTGAGGGTGCCGGCCCCGCAACATCTAATGCGGCAGCGCGGCAAAATCGGCGCTGCAACGCAGAAATTGCATGTTGCGGTGGCGGAAATTGCCCATTTTTGGAGTGGCCGCACAATTTTTGAGCAAGATTTGTCATGGACGCGGGCCAAGAGGCGGGAAATCAGCCGTGTTTTGCAGTGGTCGGTGCGGCAGGCTTTCGCCTAGCCAATTGTCGCAGGAGAGCAGTGTTCAGGGATGTGCAGGCTCCATGAGAGCATTGAAAAACAGCTAGAATCTTCGACTTGGGTAAGCCGCTTTTGACATTTTGCGCAGGTTTTTCCCCGTCGGCGGAAACAGTCTGTTTCCAGTTTGACAGATACCGGGCCCCGGTCTGGCCCCAGATTCGCCGCGATTGGCTGGCCCCTTAAGCTTTCTAGGCCTCTAGGTCGCGTGCATGCCTCTGCTCGGCGTGTGCGCGGCTTGATTGGGGGCGCTGCTAAAGGACCTGCTGCTATGTCTATGAAATCTGCCGTCGCCACCTTGGGATGCGTTTTGCTTGCCGCGTGTGGTGGATCCGGAGGAGGATCGTCGATTACAGATGTACAGGATGCATTGTTTGATGCCGCCACCTTTGACAGCGGCCCAGTACAGGGTGCTGATACCGGAGCCGATGACACCAACTTTGCCGGCATCTTGAACGGGCTTCGCCTGAGCCGTGGTCATGACACTCTGAGCTACGATTCGCGATTGGACGCGGCCGCGCAGAAGTACGCCGTTGAACAAGCCAGCATTGCAGGCCTCTCCCATACTGGACTGAACGGAAGCGACGTTGGTGACAGGATTCGGGCCGAAGGGTATAACCCACGTGGTTGGGCTGAAAACCTTGCAAAGGGTCAGCAGAGTCAGCAACAGGTTCTACAAGCTTGGATCGACTCGCCGGGCCACAATGCTAATCTCAACGCTGGTTTGGAAGATTTCGCGCTGGGCGTTGCCGGAAGCGGATCTAGCCTAAGCTGGGTTCTTGTGATGGCGACCGAAAGGTAGCTAGCCGCTCCAGCCCCACACTGTCAGGTGATAGAAGATCGGGGCTGCAAAAATGACGCTATCGAGCTGATCAACAAACCCACCTTGTCCAGGGATAAGGTGGGACCAGTCTTTGACGCCGCGGTCTCTTTTGATGGCGGCGAAGACCAAATTTCCGAACATGCCCACCAGTGATGCAATGCCTGCCATCGCCATCGCGCCGATCAGGCCGAAGGGTGTGATCCAGCTGAGTAAACCGCCGATCAGTATGGAACAGCCAACACCGCAGGCGATCCCTTCCCATGTCTTTGGCGACAGACCCGGTGCCACCTTTGTTTTGCCGATCCGGCGGCCAAAGAAGTATTCCAGCAGATCGCCAAGCTGTACGACCATCACAAGAAACGCGACCAGAAGGACAGATCGCCCGGTGAAGCCTTCGATTGGAACCATCATCAAGGCAGGTACGTGGCTAAGGCAATAGACACTGATCATCAGCGCCCATTGGGTTTCTGCGACACGGATCAGATAGCGTTTTGTATTGCCCCGCATCGCAGAGACGATCGGCAAAAGCAGAAAGGCATAAACCGGGATCAACAGGGTGAACAGTTCTGGCCAATTCATCCAGACAAAGAAGTATTGCAGGGGCAGAACCGCAAAGAAGGCGAGGGCCAGCGACAGGTGGTCTGCCTGGGCCTTTGCCGTGAGTGTCAGGAATTCGCGCAACGCCGAGAAGCTGGCGAACATAAACAGAATGATCACCCCGACCCGGCCAGATATCAGTGCCAGCCCCACCAGGATAATGATCGCCCACCAGCTGTTGACCCGCGTTGTGTAGGTTTCCAACACTGGGTTTGGCGTTCTTGGATCTGACCGCATGCGAACGAATTCGCCAAGAAGGGTGAGACCCAACATGATGCCGCAAGCACCCAGCACCAGCAGCAGAATATCAGCCGTTGTGGCATCCATTGGCAGTTCCGGCATTGTCGGGTTCATGCGATGACCTCTGACGCGGTATCAGGGGCATCAGGGCGGAGATCTGCCAGCGATTTGGACGCACGGGCAAGGAAAGCATCTTTGCTTTCTCCGTCTTGGACATGGATTGGTGCCCCGAATGTGACAGTACAGATCAAGGGTAGGGGAATGACTTCGCCCTTGGGCATGATCGTGTTCAAATTGGCGATCCATGCAGGCACCAGATCAATCTCTGGCCGCGCGAGGCCCATGTTATAAAGGCCCGCTTTGAAGGGTAGCAAGGGGTCCTCGGTCATGTTGCGACCGCCTTCGGGGAAAATGATCAAGGATGCGCCTTCGTCTAGGGCGGCGACGATCTTGTCCATCGGCTTGTCTTTCACCTCTGGTCTGCGGTCGACGAGGACGCAGTTGAAGACCTCTGGCCCGACGAAAGCCCGGATCGGGTTCTTCAGCCAATAGTCCGCCGCCGCAACAGGCCGGACAGAGCGGCGCAGCGTCGGGGGCAGGACCGCCCAGATCATGGGCATATCGCCGTTGGAGGTGTGGTTGGCAAAGTAGACACGTTGTTTCGGGATTGGCTCGATCCCTTTCCAATCTGCCCGAACGGCGGTCAGGAAACGCACAAAAAGCCGGATGGTGTGGCCAGTGAAGCTTGCAGCAAGAGAACGCAGAAATTTCATCGGATTACCTTGGGACAAGAAGTGCGGTTTGTGAAGAGCAAGTAAGGCGGGCGCAAAACGCCCGCCCCTGACTGCCGCGCTTACTGGTCAACATCACCTACAAAGTCAGACAGCAGTTTCTCGTTCTTGGCGTCTTCAAGCCGCTGGATGCGATCATCGGACAGACGTTCGTCAAAGCGGTATTTGACGAAGTTCACCAAAGCCAAGGTCAGCATCAGAACACCGATCCCCCAGAAGCCTTTTGTCGACAGTGGCACGTCCGGAGACAGGTACAGCGACAGGCCAAGCATCCCGTAGGCCACCACAACAGCAGCGCCGTTAAAGAACATAATCAGGGCGTTATCAGAGCGATTCATCATTGGTTCATTCCTTTGTTTCTTGTGTCTTTAGTTACTTGGATGCCTTGAGGCGCTTGAGCACCTCATCAGCAGTTGATCGTGTTGCCGGGCCAAAACCTGCGTCTGCCATGCGGTCTTCAAGGGTGCTGTGGGTCAGATCGGCGTTGATTTCGGCCAGAATCTGGCTGTGTTCGAAAGGGTCGTCCTTGCCCAGAACATTGGCGATCAGTTCTTCGGCTTCTTCGACGCTGCCAGTCGCATGCAGACCAGAGCCTGCCATGCGGGACTGAATTGTCTGTTCGCGGCGCACCGCGCGGGCCTGAATGGCACCCTGTTTGAGATCGACAATCCGGCGCTGGCTGGTCTCGATTGACGTGCGCAAGCGCAGGATTTTCTGGTCCAGCCGGGACAGCGTTGCATCGCGAACCTGCAATTCATTCTCCATTTGGGCGATGGCCGCTGCGGCCTCTTCGGCGAGATGGATGTTGTCAGCCTCAAGCGCGGTTTTTGCACGATTGGTGAGGGCTGTAATCCGGGCTTGCAGGCCCTGACGGTGCTGATCTTCTGACCGTTGACGTTGGATCAGACTGGCGAGGGTGGCCTTGGCCGCCTTGAGCGAGCCTTCTGCCTCGCGGATCTTTTGATCAATGAGTTCAATAGCAAAGGCATCCCGCACGCGATCTTCTGCGCGGGCATTGGCCCCGGTGATGAGTGTTGTGAATGTCTTAAACATGACTTCTCCAATTTCGTGAACATCGTTCATAAAATAGACATAGGGAATCAAAATGAGTCGCGCAAGACAAAAATGAACGTTGTTCAGAAAAAAATCAGAGCGGCCGGACTGCGTGGGTCAGCAAAAGCCGGATCATCGTATTGATTGCTTTGCTTTGTACCGCCGCACTGGTGTCATCAAGCCCCAGCATCACGATGCCATGCACAGACGTGAAAAGCGTCCGTACAAAAAGCTGCCGTGTTTCAGGCGGCATATCTGGCAAGGCTGCTGACAAGGGTTTGTCGATATAACTGAAGAGATGCGCCAGTTCTTCAAGGTACCATTGGGGCGGTGGCGTCGTCGGATCGCGTTCCACATCAAAGATCGCGCGCCAACTGAGATAGTTGTTGGCAGCAAAGTGGTGATAGGCCTCGCCCATGGCAATCAGTTGATCGAGCGTGCTGTCCGGGGCTTCATCCAGTGCGGTTGTCACGTCTGCCGCAAGCCGGTGGAACGTGCGCGCGTTGACCGTCAGAACCAGATCGCTGAGATCGTCGAAGACGTTATATATCGCACCTGTCGCACAACCGGCTTCTTTAGCGAGGTCGCGAGCGCGGAGGGCTGACAAACCTTCATTCGTGATTTTCTGTTCCGCCAGTACGATCAGGTTTTCCCGAAGCGCCTTGCGTTTTTCTGCGACTTTGCCTGCCATGATATCCTCGAAGCTGAACGTGGTTCAGTCATAGCGGGTGTTAGCGCGATGGGAAAGTGCGGGGGCCTCCGGCGGGGATATGAGATCGAAACAAAGAAATCAGAGCGTCGCGTTTCAGGTTTTGACCGGTGCGCCGCCCGCGAAGGTGTTGATGTCGTGATAGCCGATGGGGTCTTCCTGCATTTCCAGGTGCAGCCCGTCGCCGGTGTAGGGGTGCGCACGTGCGAGGTCTTCATCCACCTCGATGCCGAGGCCGGGCGCGGTTGGGACCGGGATGTACCCGTTTTCGACCGTCAGGGTGTTTTTGATCAGGCCGTTGTGGAAGGGTGTCTCGATGGTTTCTGCCATCAGGATGTTTGGGATAGATGCCGCCAGTTGCACGTTCGCCGCCCATTCGATGGGTCCTGCGTAAAGGTGCGGCGCGATTTGGGCGTTGTGGGCCTCTGCGATGGCCGCGATCTTTTTAGTCTCCCAGATGCCGCCTGACCGGCCCAAGGCCGGTTGAAGGATTTCGGCGCCGTTTTGCAGGGCCGCGAGGAATTCTGTCTTGGTGGTGAGCCGCTCGCCGGTTGCGATAGGGATAGGGACGGCTTGTGCGATCTTGCCGAGTTCGGCGGGCGTGTCCGGTGGGATCGGTTCTTCGTACCAGAGCGGATTGTAAGGGGCGATGGCTTGGCCAAGGCGGATCGCACCCGCTGTGCTGAATTGGCCGTGGGTGCCAAAGAGGAGGTCAGCGTTGTCGCCGACAGCGTCCCGGATGGCTTTGCAAAACGCGGTGGACAGGCTGATGTCGTGCATCGACGGCATGTGCCCGCCCCGGATCGTATAGGGGCCAGCAGGGTCAAATTTGACCGCCGTGTAGCCTTTGGCGACCATCGCCGCCGCTGCTTCTGCGGCCATGTCGGGGGAGGCCCAGAAGGTCGGCAGGCTGTGGTCTTCTTGCGGATAAAGATACGTGTAGGCCCGGATCCGGTCGTTCATGCGTCCGCCAATGAGCGCGTGCACCGGCCGGTCGCGGTCCTTGCCAAGGATGTCCCAGCAGGCGATTTCAAGGCCGGAAAAAGCGCCCATGACAGTTAGGTCAGGCCGTTGGGTGAAGCCTGCAGAATACGCCCGGCGGAACATCAATTCGATGTTTTCGGGGTTTTCGCCAGCCATGTGCCGGTCAAAGACATCGCGGATGACGTGTTGCATCACGTCGGGGCTGACCGACGCTGCATAGACCTCGCCCCAGCCAGTGATGCCTGTGTCTGTCGTGACTTTCACCAGGATCCAATAGCGTCCTCCCCAGCCGGGAGCAGGCGGCGCGGTGACGATAATATCGAGGTCTTGCAGTTTCATAAGGCTTACAATCCGTGTTCATTTGCAAAGGACTGCATGCATGTGTCGATTGCTGCAATCACCGCCTCTGATCCGAAGAAATAGAGATCAGGCGCCTCATGGTCGTCCATAAAAACATTGAGCTTAATGGCTTCAGCACCGCTTGCCGTCAGCACATGCGCCTTAAAGCTTTCGGTTGTGTCCACTGCGATCTCTGGCAAGGCCACAACAACATCTGCGATAAAGTCTTCCGGCAAAGTAAGGCTGCTGTGCGCATTGACCCAATGCATGAACAAGCCGACATTTTCGGTGTCAAAGTTCATTGAAGTCTCAACCAACCTTTGTGGTAAAGCGACAGGGTCTTCCTGTTCAGGCTCTTGGCTTGCGGTGCTGTCAAATAGCCTGCGGAGAAAGCCAAGCATTCTTAGGTTCCCTGATCGTCAAAGATAATTACGTTGCGTTTGGCTGACCCGGATTTGGTGTCGGCAATCGCCTCGTTGATTTTGGACAGCGGCCAGCGGCCCGAGATCAACTCGTCCAGTTTTAGGCGGCCTTGGCCATAAAGATCGGCCATCCACGGGATATCGCGCTGGATCACTACATCGCCCATTTTCGACCCGACGAGGCTTTGCCCGACTGCTGCGAAATTGGCGGGCTCATAGGTGGATGCGGCCCCTGTGGCGGGCATGCCAACCATGATGACTTTGCCGCCGTAGGCAAGGTAACGCGGGGCTGTGTCATAGACAGGGGCTGCACCAACGGTCACGAAGACAGCGTCTGCACCGCGTCCGATGGCTTGTTTTGCCGCGCGCCATGGTTTGTCGTCCGTTGCCAGCACCCCATCGGTTGCCCCGAACTCTTTGGCGATGGCAAGCTTTTCGGGAGACATATCAACCGCAACGATCCGGCGCGCGCCTGCGATGCGTGCGCCCTGAATGGCATTCAGTCCAACACCGCCTGCACCGATCACAACGGCGTCCTGGCCTGCTTTCATGTTGGCTGCGTTCACGACTGCGCCGACACCGGTGATGACACCGCACGCAAGTAGTGAGGCCGCGTCCATCGGCATATCCGTCGGAATTTTTACGATCTGGCTTTGGTCGACAACGACTTTTTCGGCGAATGCGCCCGAGGCCATAGCTTGGTGCAGTTTGCCACCGTCGGCCGTTTTCAGGGGCCCTCGGTCGCCATCATAGCCAGTTTCGCAGATCGTCGGCGCCCCGCCTGCGCAGGACGGGCAAGTGCCGCAGGCCCGGATCAGGGTCACGACGACGGGATCGCCGGCGGTCAGTCCTTTGACGCCGGGGCCAGTTGCGGTGACAAGACCGGCCGCTTCGTGGCCATACACAGCAGGCAGGGACCCGCCCCATGCGCCATCCGCAAAAGAGATGTCTGAATGGCAAATCGCGACAGCCTTTAGCGTGACCTCGACCTCGCCGCTTTCAGGGCCGCGCAGGTCGACGTCTTCGATGGTCAACGGATCGCCAAATGCATGGCAGACGGCGGCTTTGATAGCGGGCATGGGCTGGTCCTTTGTGTTCTTGGCCACAAAAGGCCGGGACTGCCGGGCGTGCAAGTGTTTTTTAGGGGGCTGGCACTTTTGATCGTCGGGGGCGTGAGATGAAGATGAAAATGCATCCAAGGGTCATCACCGCAGACAGCAGGAATGGTGCGCCGGGCAGGAAGATTGCTGCGTCGTCACGCGTGAACCAGAAGAATGTTTGCGTGACAATGAGCGGTGCCAGAATTGTGGCGACTGCGTTGATTGAGGCAATCAGGCCTTGCAACTCGCCTTGTTGGTTGTCGTCAACGCTACGGGACATGATGCCTTGCAGGGCAGGGCCTGCAATGGATCCCAGAGCAGTCAGCGGCGTAAGTGCCAAAGCAACCCAGCCGTTTGTGACGAACCCAAGGGCAACAAAAGCTGCGACATCGATTGTCAGGCCAAGGATCACCGCGTTGCGTTCCCCGATCCGGTTCAGGATCGGCCGCATCAGCAAGCCCTGCACGACCGCAATGCCGACCCCGAAAATGCCAAGCGACAGGCCAATCATGCCCGGAGACCAGCCGAATTGCAGCGCCCCAAAGTAGGCCCAGACACCGGGGTAGACGAAAAAGGCGATGGCATAGACGAACAGGATGATCATCAGACGCTTCAGGCCGGGCAGGCCACCGATGTGCTTGAACGCCCCCAACGGGTTTGCGCGTTTCCACGAAAACGGGCGTCGAATTGCGTCAGTGACCGTTTCCGGCAATACGAAATAGCCAAACACCGCGTTCGCTGCTGCAAGGAAAGCCGCCGCCCAGAAAGGGGCCCGCGTGCCGTATTCTGCAAGGACCCCGCCGATGAGGGGGCCAAGGACAAAGCCCACCCCAAAGGCCGCGCCGATCAGGCCGAAGTTTGCGGCTTTCTCTTCTGGCTTAGAGATATCAGCCATGTAAGCCGCCGCCGTGGATTGCGTGGCCGCCGTAATCCCCCCGATAATCCGGCCAATGATCAGCAGCCACATCGTACTGGCCAGCGCCATCAGAACATAGTCGAACGCCATCACAACAAGTGAGATCAGCAAAACAGGCCGTCGTCCGTATCGATCCGACAGATTGCCAACTGTTGGGCCGAAGAAGAACTGCATCAATGCAAAAATCGTTGCAAGAACACCGCCCCAGACGGCGGCACTGCCAAGATCGGTGCCTTCAATCTCGCGGATCAAATCGGGCATCACAGGCATGATGAGCCCGATCCCCATGCTGTCCATCACGACAGACATCAAGATAAAGGTGATCGCAAGGCGTTGGTTCTTCACGGCGAGCTTTCTAAACGGATCAGTTCAGTAATCTGCCCAGTCCTAGCACCATTTGCGGCAATGTCATCATATTGATGAGTGTGGATGTGTCATCAGGTGCGGATTGGATCGCCGCGTTGAGGTGGCCAATCTGGTGCCGGATCGCTTTGCCAACACCGGTTTGCGGGTCTTGATCCTGCGCTTGCTGGGTTATCCAGCCCGCGATATCTCGAATGGCAGTTTCTGGGTTGGCTGCGCTACCGTCCGAAAGCCCAAGACCCTTTGCAAGGCCAGCCCTGATGTCAGCATCTGCATGGTAGGCCGCGACATGTGGCGTGTCGTCTGCCCCTAACCGCGCCCCGATGATCTTAAAGCTTTGCCTCAGGCGCAGCGACAGGCCAGTCGCCGTGGTCAATGCTGTTTCACTGTCGTAGTGGACCCACTTGGCGTGTTCTGGCGCCTGCATTTCAGATTTGAACTGCGCGACAGTGGCCAGAACCGGATCACCCGTTTCAGACGTCACTTTTGCCAGCGCTGCAGGATCAATCTGAACCTCCATCGAGGCCCGCTGAATGGCCTGCGCAGACACGTCCGGCACAAGCCCGGTTTTTGCTTGGGTCAGCGCAAGGGTGCCCATGACCAACAAAGTCGCACGCAGCTCTGCGGTGTCCGTGAACAGGGGTGATAGCTCTGGGTCGTGGAAAAGTCCGCGCCAAGCGGGGCTGTCGTAGACGCTTGCAGTCATGGTTTAGCTTTCGGCAATGCGGATCAGATGCGCTGCAAGAGTGGCAGGATCTGACAGGAAAGGAGAGTGTGAGGTTTGCATTTCAGTGATGCGGCCGCCAGGCCAGTCAGCGGTGCGGTCAACTTGATAGGATGGCGGGATCGCACGGTCTTGCATGCAGCGAATGTAGTGGCGGTCATGCGTCAGAGGGGTCGTCGCAGGGTAGGGCGTGGTTTGTGGCAGCGTGGGCTGCGGGCAAAGCTGGTTGATGGCCCAATCGGACAGGGACGCATCAACATCATGATAGAATTTGTCGCGCGCTTTTGTCGGATCAATTGTGATTGTTTTGCCGTCTGCTGCGGGGATCATCGCTTCGGCCAAAGGCTGCGTTTCTGCCAACGCGCGCATGTCTGCGATCGATTTTCCGACCTCCGGCAGGTGGGCGCAGATATACACCAGCTTATCGACCATATGGGGAGACAGATCAGCGGCAAGAGTGACTGGAAAGCCAGCCATTGAATGGCCCACAAGGACAGTTTTGCCATGCATCGCAGCACGGATCTTGCCTGCGTACATATCCAATGTGACCAACGCCGTCGGGGTCTGGTCTGCCCCATGTGAAGGCAGGTCGATGGCCCGTGCAGTGTGACCTGCAGCCGTCAGGTGTGGGATAAGATGGGCCCAACACCACGCACCATGGGCCGAGCCGTGGATCAAAAGAAAGTCGCTCATACCGCCATATGGCCGGTCGCTGCGATGAAGTCACGCAGATGGCCTGCGTAAATGTCTGGCATCTCGACGCACGGCAGGTGTCCGGCTTGACGCATCAGCGCGAATTGCGATCCGGGGATCAGATCAACCGTTTCGCGCACCAGATCGGGAGGCGTTGCCCCATCTTCGGAGCCAGCAATCCCAAGGGTGGGGATACGCAGGCCCGAGGTCGGCGTATAAAAGTCCGTGCCTGCAATTGCTGCGCTGATCCCGATGTAGCCGTTGGCAGGTGTTGCCACCAGCATATCACGCCAGGGGACGACGTCAGGTGAGGTTCGAAAGGCTTTGCCAAACCACCGCTCCATCACGCTGTCAGCCATCGCAGCGAGGCCTTCGGCGCGCACCGTATCGATCCGATCTTGCCACAGTTTTGGGTTGCCGATTTTGGCGGCAGTATTCGACAAAACCATGGCACGGATCATGTCGGGGCGTTTAACGGCCAGACCTTGTGCAACCATGCCACCAACGGACAGGCCGACAAACAAAGTATCCTTGACCTTGAAGGCATCGCAAACGGCCTCGGCGTCGCCAACAAGTGCGCCCATGCTATACGGAGGGTCAGGCACATCGCTTTGTCCGTGACCGCGCATATCATAGCGAATGATGCGCAACCCATCGGGCAGATGCGGCAGGACCGGATCCCACAGATGCAGGTTCGTGCCCAATGAGTTCGCAAAGACGAGCGTTGGGGCCTTGGGGGCGGTGGACCCATCCACGCGGCACGCGATGCGGATATCGCCACGGTCAACGAATTGGACTGTCATGGAACCCTCGTCCTGATGATTTCTATGGCCTGAAAAAGATCAAGCCGCGCAGGAAAAATCCTAAAGCGCGGCTTGTTCCCGTTGTCCAGCGACCTTGCATAGCAAGGGCGGACAACCCTCCCGCCGCGTAACAAAGAAGATGTTGGCACGTCTGTCAACACTTTGATCTCATGATTTTATTTCGACTGAACCTATACGCGTGCGGATTTTTTAGTCATTTTGTGAACGCCATTTTGTTCCATCAAAAGTTAAAAATTCTCAGTGATGCTATGCTGTATCTGACCCCAGACGCATATGCGCCATGATCTGTCCGTGATCGGATGCCAGCTTGTTGTAGGGCGCCTCTGCGTGGCTTCCATCTGTCAGGTGGTCATTCAAAGCGCTGAAATATTCCATTTCTCCAATGCGTTGCGGGTTACTTGGGTCAAAGTGTTGGGACATGAATATCTGATCAATACTTTCAAAAACGCCCCCGAATGCAGAGGTGAAAACCATGTCGCGCGCTGATTTCCGAACAAACATTTTCTCTGCTGAATGCAGTCTCGTCGCCTCGATCTGGCTGCGGATCACCTCATTTTCGGTGTCGCTGTAGCGGTCGCCTTTATGGGCTGCGTCGTGCCGTCGCATCCAGGCGTAATTCTTGAACGGGACTTCTCCAGTGATGATTTCGGTGCTTACGGCATGCTCGCCATCGTTGAAATCGCCCAGAACCATGACGGGGCGATTCTCTGACAATTCATCCAAGATCGCACGGCGCAGAACCCATGCTTCGGCCATCCGACGCAGACCGGCCCGTAGCGACCCAAGGGCGCGGCCGGCGGGATCGTAGTTCACCAGATCGGCAGCGGGCGGGAAGGGCGCGCCTGCAGGTTTGTCCAGTTCGCCAAGCTTGGACTTTAGGTGGCAGTTGAAAACGGTGATGACCTTATCGCCCACCGGGATGCGCGCTTTCATGATCGGCCGGGATAGGCGGCTAATTTTGTAGCTCCCCCCGTCGCTGCCATCGAGATCCGAAAACGGTATTTCAAGCGGTTCGGCCAGTTCCTGAATGACGGTGGGCGGCTCGGCAAACCCAAAGCGCGACAGGATCGCGACGCCGGGCCTGCGATGACCGGGGTCTCCGTCGTTGGCGTTGGGGGCAAAGGCGAGGGCGGCATCAGTGTAGGGTTCGTAGGCCAGTTTGCGAAAGATCGCCTTGCGTGCGTAGCGCTTGCGCGGGTCAGGCACGTTTGACTTGTTGGCTTCAATCCCGATGGCGTCTGCCTCGTCGATGACGGCTTGCAAGGCGGGTTCTTCAAAGATCTCCTGAAAACAGACGATATCGGCAGACAGGTTTAGGACCTGATCAGCCAGCCATGACTGTTTCCAAGCGTGTTCTTCGGGTGTGTAGGATTCATAGCGATAATATTCTTGATCCGCCCCAATCAGGTTCTTGACGTTGAAACTGGCAATGGTGAAATCGGTCATGTGGCTACTCCAAGGTCGCAAGGGCGCGGGAAAACATCGTTGCATCGACGTTGCCACCAGAAATGATGGCGATGACAGTGTCATGGGTGAAAGCGTCGGGATGGAAAAGGGCCGCTGCAAGGGCGACAGCACCACCCGGTTCCACCACCAGTTTCAGGCGCTGAAAGGCATGGGCCATCGCGCGCAAGGCTTCGTCTTCGGTCACGACGATGCCTGTTCCACACAGCCGTTGCATGATCGGGAAGGTGATTTCACCCGGTGATGGTGTGATGATGGCGTCACAGATAGAGCCTGTTGTGGCGGCGTTCGCGACGATCTGGCCAGCTTTAAGCGACCTGATGACATCGTCAAAGCCCTCTGGTTCCACAGGGCGCGCAATCATGTCGGGGGCATCTGACGCCAAGGCTGTCGCGATCCCGGACGTCAGCCCACCGCCGCCACAACAAATTGAGACATCAGCGCAGGTGATGCCCAATGTCTTTGCGTCTTCTGCGATTTCAAGACCAATGGTGCCTTGACCCGCAATGACCTGTGGTTCGTCGAAAGGTTTGATCAAGGTGAGACCACGTTCAGCGGACAGTTTCGCGCCAAGCGCGTCGCGATCCTCTGTCGCTCGATCGTATAAGACGACTTCGGCTCCCAGCGCCCTGGTGTTTGCAATCTTGATCTGAGGTGCGTCGGACGGCATCAAAATAACTGCGGGCGCTTTATGCGCCTTTGCTGCTGCCGCGATCCCCTGCGCATGGTTCCCGCTGGAAAATGCGAAGACGCCCTTCGCCCGTGTCTCAGGGTCGAGGGCCGAGATCGCCGACCACCCACCCCGGTATTTGAACGACCCGGTGTGCTGCAAACACTCTGGCTTGATGAAAATGCGGCGGCCTGCGATCTCATCCAAGAACGGGGAAGACAGCAGGGGCGTATGCCGCACATGACCCTTCAGGCGCGCTGCTGCCGCCTGGATCATGTCAATGTTCATGGATGTCTTCCAGCCATTCGTGCAGCGCATCAAGCGCTTCTTCCTCGTCCAGAAATGGCACATGGCCCCGGCCCGGAATATCAGCGCGGATAATGTCGATCCGCCGTCGCAGCATCTCGTCGGCGGTTGCTTCCGACAACAGATCAGAGTTGGCACCACGTATCAGACAAAGCGGCAGCCCAAGCATTGCGTCATAAAGCGGCCAAAGGTCAGGGGTGGGCAGTGTGCTTGCTTCTAGAACCGCATCCCGCAGCTTGGGATCATAGCGTAAATCGAGGCCCTCTGGCGTCTCAGCATAGTGGTTTTTCACTTCGGCAAGCCAGCGATCCATCGGCACGTCTTCAAAATGCGTCCAAGCCATTTGCCGGAATTGGGCTGCTTCAGCGTAGGTCTTTTGCGCAGGTTTGCGGCCGATGTAGTCTTTGATTACAGCCATCCCGCTGTCCGCGATCTCTGGTCCGATGTCGTTTAGGGCGACACCAAGCAAGCGATCCTTGGCGGTCGCCGCGATCAGCATCGCAATCAGTCCACCCCGCGATGTGCCCAGAATGGCGGCTTGTTTCAGATCCAGATGGTCAAGCAGCGCCAAGGCATCCTCTGCCTCTTGCGGGATTGTGTAGGTGCTGGGGTCTGCCCAATCCGACTGGCCACGTCCCCGGTAATCCATCCGGATCAGGCGAACGGGCATCATGGACGGCAGGTGGGGCGCGACGTGATCGAAGTCTCGGGTGTTGCGGGTCAGGCCAGCGAGGCAGAGCACCGGAATGCCCGTGCCTTCGTCTTCATAGTGCAGGCGGGTGCCATCTTTGGTCGTAAATTCGGGCATTATGTAAGGTCCGGTATTCCTGTCAGATCTTGAAGAACATGGTGCGGTTGGGCGTAAAGGCGATCTTGTGGTTCGCCAGCGCGGTTCACCCAGACGGTTTGAAAGCCGTAGCCCGCTGCACCCGCGGCGTCCCAGCCGTTAGAAGAAACAAACAGGACTTCGTCATTTGCGCAGCCGAAATGTGCGCCCACCATGTCGTAAACTTTTGCGCTGGGTTTGAAGACGCCGACGCTTTCAACGGAAAGGGTAGCGTTGAGCAGGTCTTCTAACCCGGCGGATTTGACTGCCCCATCAAGCATATCCGGCGACCCATTCGACAAGATCCCGGTCTTCAGGTCGCGCGCCTGCAACGTCGCCAACATCTCTGGGACTTCTGCGTATGCGGCCAATTCCCAGTACAGCGACAACAGGCGTTCACGCGTTTCGGGTGCATCAATGTTTGCGGCTTCCAAAGCCCAGTCCAAACCATCCTGTGTTACTTGCCAAAAGTCACAATGCTGCTCTGCAACCGCCCGCAACCACGTGTATTGCAGCTGTTTGAGCCGCCAGTCCCGCGCGATCTGCGGCCAAACGTCTGCAATCACGCGGTGGTCCGGCTCTGCCGCTGCAACGCGCGCGGCTGCGTTCACATCGAACAGCGTCCCGTAGGCGTCGAAGATGCAGGTTGTGATAGCCATCAAATGCTCCCATTGGTCGCAGTACGTTGGCACGAAGAAACGGGAACGAAAAGAGGAACCTGTTTGCGTCCAATGCACAAGGTTGTTAGCCGTCCCGCCTTTAGCCCTGAAAGGAGAGGTCGATGACCCAAGCGAAACGCGGCGATACCGTGCAAATCCACTATACTGGCACGCTGGCCGATGGTTCTGTCTTTGATAGCTCCGACGGGCGCGACCCGCTGGAATTTGCTGTCGGCTCTGGCATGATCATCCCGGGTCTAGATGTGGCAATCCCCGGCATGGCCGTTGGCGACAAGAAGGTCGTCGAGGTGCCCGCAGATCAGGCATATGGTCCAAAGCATCCAGAGGCCCGCCAACCAATCCCCCGCAGTGAATTGCCAAGTGACATTCCTCAGGAAGTGGGGACACAGTTGCAGATGCAAAACCCAGAGGGACAGGTGATTGCGGTGGTCATCGTAGAGGTGAATGAGACCGATATCATCATCGACGCAAACCATCCACTTGCTGGCAAAGACCTGACGTTTGCGATTGAAATCGTCGGTATCCAACCTGCTTAATCCCCGTTAAGGTTAAGTGCTGGTTCACGATTTGTTCCTATGCTCCACCTGCGGCAAGCCATTGCCGTAGATGGAGGTGATATCACTGAGAAGTACAACCTTCCGAAAATGGACGATTGTGATTGCAGCCCTCACGTTGCTTGTCGCAATTATCCGCCTTCTGGCAGAGATCGGTTTGTTCTGATCTTCAAAAGAAGTTGCCCCGCAGAGTAGCAGCTCTGCGGGGCATTTCATTTGTGTGATACACTGAATGAACAACCTTCCAGTCCCCGTGATACTGCGACTTTCCTACAAAAAAGTAAAGAAACCCGCGTCTACAGGTTATCCAGCTGCGGCATCCCCAGCACGTGGAACCCACCATCAACCCGGATCACTTCGCCGGTTGTGTATGCTCCGGCGTCAGAAGCCAGATAAACCGCCGTCCCGCCAACCGCTTCCAAAGTTGCATTTGACCGCAACGGCGCGTTTTCACCGGTGTGCTTATAGGTTCGCCGTGCGCCGCCAATGGCCGCACCAGCAAGTGTCTTCATCGGGCCGGGGCTAATCGCGTTCACGCGGATGCCGTCTGGGCCAAGGTCATTGGCCAAATAGCGGACAGCTGACTCTAACGCTGCCTTTGCGACGCCCATCACGTTGTAAGACGGGGTGACGCGGTTCGATCCTTGATAGCTGAGGGTCAGGATCGTTCCGCCATTTGGCATAAGTGCATGGGAACGGCGCGCCACGTCGATCAAAGAATAACAAGAGATCTGCATCGACGTCAGAAAGTTGTCCAGCGAGGTATTCATGATCCTGCCCGTCAACTCGTCCTTGTTCGAAAATGCGATCGCATGCACGACGAAATCCAAGCTGCCCCACTTGTCCGCGATCCCGGCAAAGGCCGCGTCCATTGAGGCGCTGTCGGTCACATCCACATCGACCATAAAGTCGGACCCGACAGAGGCGGCGAGGGGTTCCAGCCGCTTTCCAAAGGCCTCACCTTGATACGTGAACGCAAGCTCTGCACCTGCCTCGGCAAGTGCCTTGGCGATCCCCCATGCGATGGACCGCTCGTTTGCGACGCCCATTATCAGCCCGCGTTTGCCTTGCATGGAAAGTGTCATAGCCGTCCCCTTTATAGTTGATCGGTAAGTGGCGGCTTTGGGCTAAGAGGTCAAGTTGCTGCACAAGGTATGGAATTCACCCATGTCTAAAAAATGGGCGGTTTATTAACGTCGTCTCATTTGAAGAAGTGAGATTGTCATGTCCCCATTTATTCTAATGGTCACGGCAATGGTCGTATTTGTCGGCGCGGCCCTTGCCTTTCAAGCACCTGT
>CALILP010000070.1 GCA_938016515.1 uncultured Paracoccaceae bacterium | reverse complement strand
GCGCAGCTAGCGAGGTCGAACCCAGGTTTACCGCCCACGCCGATCCGGCCAGCCAGTGGACAGCGGCGCGCAAAGGACCCGCATTCTTTGCCTATTCTGACAACGATCTCATTGATACGGGCCACGGGATCATCATGGATGTGCACGCTTCGCGATCAATCCGGCAGGCGGAGGTGGGTGCCATGCGCAAGATGATTGATCGCACCGAAGAGCGCTTTGGCATCACACCTGATTGGATCGCTGCTGACACTGCATACGGGTCTGCTGATCATGTTGTATGACGCACATTGAAGCGGAGAAACCTTGCGTTCATTCCGGTCTTTGGCCCCTCAAAACGCAACAACGGCACGTGGTCTCGGGCTGACTTCACCTGGGACGAAAACAACGACCGGTAGATATGCCCGGAAGGCAAAGAGCTTTGTCATACCCGGCGCAATTATTCTGACCCGGCCCGGAACACGCAGGGCATGAAAGCTCGAAACTATGGCGCTCTCAAATCAGAGTGTCAGGGCTGCCCGTCAAAGACCAATTGCTGCCCCAACACCGCAACCCGTCGTATCGGCTGCGAGCAAGATGAAACTTTCAGAGACTTCGCCCGCGAATGCACCGCATCACAGTTCAATCCGAAAGCTCAGGTGCCACGAAAGGGGGGGAGATGCTCCTTAGGTCTAGATCGGCTCCGATTGCGAGGCCGATGCGGCGTCCAAGACGAATTTATCCTCGCCGCCACCGCCCAAAACCTCCGGAAACGCGCAAAACTCAAGCCAATGGTGGCAACCACCGCCTGATAACATGCCTCAGCATCGGTACGTCAACAAAATCAGCTCCAACCCGACGTTCACCGAAACTTAACAAATGCGACCTGACGGTGCATTAATCAAAGGAGGCTGTTGCTATGGTGTACCGGCGGTGTACGAATGGTGCACGTCCGGTGTACCGGTCTCACCCAGCAAAACAAGGCCGTTAACCTTGTTTGCGCCAAGACCAAAGCAACACCCCTGCGAAGGTTGCATCGTAACGGGCGGATCATCATCCAGTCTAGGCGCTTTGCGGTCATTGTTAGAACGAGGCCAATCAACACCCAAGCCAGAAGATTTACAAAGACGCGTTACCGGTCGATCACCGCACTGCTGCGAGAACCTCTCCTGCCAATCGCTCATTGACTTCGCGTTTGTCACGCAGGGCGATGGCGTCGATTTCTGCGACGATGTTGGCGGCGGCCGTGAACGACCGCTCGATCCGGGCGGCAAGGTAGCCGGGCAACTTAGGCGACGGCATGATCTGGCGGTCCGCGAACAGCTTCATGATCACGGCCGTCAGCAGGTCGTCGTCCGGGTCGCCGATAGTGGTGGGCGTTGTCGCCTGCATGCGACTTGCCAGATCGGGCAGGGTGATGTTCCAGCGTGCTGGCACGTTCTGGGCTGTGATCAACAAGGGTAGGCGGGCCTGCGCCAGATGGTTGTGCAAGTGAAATAAGGTGGTTTCTGCGTCGTAGGACAGGTCTTCGATATCCTCGATGACGACAGCTGTTGTGGGGCGCAGGTGGTCGGTGCCGATGTCTGCTGCCGCAATGACGTGTGCTTGTTCTTGCGTCGCAAAGACCCGCGCCAGATGGCTTTTGCCGGATCCAGAGGGGCCGGTCAGAACCAGTTTTCGTTCTGGCCAGCTGTCGGGGTGGGTGACCAGCACATAGGCGGCCGCATTCGCCTCGGAGACGAAGAAGTCCCCGGCGGTCAGCGCGATCCCGGCTGGCCATTGGAAGGTCAATTGTTCAGGCATGGTGTCGTCTATCAGGAAGGGCCGCGGTACAGCAGACTGGCTTTGTATTTGGTGATGGCAAAGCGGATCAAAACGCCGATCATCGCAGCCACCGGTACGGCAACCAGCATGCCGACGAAACCGAAAAGTGCGCCAAAGACAGACAAGGCGAAGATCAGCCAGACCGGGTGCAAGCCCACCGATTGCCCGACAAGGCGGGGGGTGATGACGTTGCCTTCCAGAAACTGTCCAAGGCCAAAGATGATCGCCACAGCCCCGATCCAGATCCATTCGCCCCAGAACTGGAAGATTGCCAGACCGATCGCAAGGACACCGCCGACCAAGGCGCCGACGTAGGGGATGAAGGTGATCAGGCCTGCGAATGACCCCACAACGAGGCCAAAATTCAGGCCGACCAGCATCAGGCCTGCCGCGTAAAAAATGCCCATGACAAGACAGACCGTGCCCTGACCCCGAATGAATGAGGCCAGCGTCGCGTCGATATCGGATGCGATGCCGCGGATCGTGCCGGCATGTTCGCGTGGCAGCAGGTCATCGATACGGGCAACCATATTGTCCCAGTCCAGTAACAAGTAGAATGCAACGACGGGGACCACGACGAGCAAGACAAGAACGTTGAGCAGGCCAGCTGCAGAGCTGAGCAAGCTATTCACCAGCTCACCTCCTTTGGATTGGATGGTGTCGCCGATGGCGATCAGCTGTTTGTAGACGGTACTGTTTTCGTCCAGCAGGGCTGGGAAATTTGTGGCCAAGAATCCACGAAGGCGGGCAGGTGCGTCGGGGGCTGCCTCTATCAAGGCGGTGGCTTGCGTGACAAGGGTTGGGATGACCAGCAGGACCAGCAAGATGAAGATAAGGACCGTGACCAGAGTAATGACTGACACGGACAGAACCCGACTTAACCCCGCTTTTTCCAGCCGATCTGCGACTGGATCGAGGCAGTAAGCAATAGCACCCCCAAGGATGAACGGCATAATCACGTCACCCAGCAGCCAAAGCAACAGACCCAGAACAATGGCAGCCAGACCCCAGTAGGTTGCTTGCTTTTGTACGCTAAGTGCCATCGGTGTCTCCTGGTTTAGGTTACAGATGATGCAAGGCCCGGCGTTGTGCAAGAGGGGCCTTTTGCGACAGATCTTGACGCAATTTGTGAAATGCCGGGCGGTCACACACCTGTGCAGCACGCGCTCGTGCATGCGGTGTGATGCGAATTTTCTGGAAAATTCGAGGGTTTACAGCACGTTTTAGCGTATGGCGATCACGCAGTAATCACGCCAAGACACACAGGGTCCGCGCCGTGTGAAGCCCGGTGATACGACACTGAAATTCCATATTTTTTCTAGAAAAAATGCAGTCATAACAACGCTCCCCCCACTACGTTTGCGTGGTTGCCTGCGCGCTACAGCCAAGCCAGTGCATACCGCTGTATGCCAATGTGACCACGCCGCTGCGGCGTTGGTTCACAGCAAATGGAGCACACTCTCATGACCCGCCTCACCCTTCTTCTTTCCGCCAGTTTGATGGCCTTATCCTCTGCCCCGGTTTTTGCCGATGACAGCAACCTTGTCCTCTCTACAAACTCTGGCATCCGCCTGTCTTTTTCCGGTCAGGTCAATCGCGGCGTCTTGTTTGCCGATGATGGTACTGAAACTGAAACCTTCTTTGTCGATAACGATAACTCGTCTACCCGGTTCCGGTTCGAAGCCGTAGGTGACATCGATGCCACGACAACGGCCGGGATCAACATCGAGATTCAGGCAGAATCGAATTCCACCGCCAACGTCACCCAGAACCAGCAAAACATCAGCGACGCTGATTTTCTGTCCCCCCGCAAACTGGAATTTTTCATTGCCGGCGACAGCTTTGGCCGCGTCACTGTAGGTCAGGGCGATACGGCCTCTAACAACACTTCTGAGGTAGATTTGTCCGGGACTGCAGTCGTTGGGTATTCTGGTGTTGAAGATATCGCCGGCGGCATTCAGTTTCGGGATGGGGCAGGCAACCTGTCTGGCACCACGATCGGTGCTGCCTTCACGAACCTTGACGGTCTCAGCCGGCAGGATCGCTTGCGTTACGACACACCGTCCTTCGGCGGGCTGACCTTGTCCGCGTCCGCAGGTGTTGCTGGAAGTGGTGCCGATAGCGATGAATTCTACGACGTTGCCGCCAAATACAAAGGCAATTTCGGTGCATTCAAGTTTGACAGCGCTATCGCTTACGCAGTTGCACCAAATGATGATGAGATCATCAACGGCTCGGTCTCAGTGCTTCATGAGGATAGTGGTTTCAGCCTGACCCTTGCCGGTGGTGCGCAAGAGCGTGACGATCCGGCTGATGATCGCGATACCGTTTTTGGCTACGCAAAAGTTGGGTACCAGACGGATAATCTGACTCCTTGGGGCACGTCTGCCTTTGCCATCGATTACGCTTACAACGAGGATGTCATTCAGTCAGGCGACGAAAGCACATCCGTCGGTGTACTGGCTGTCCAGAACATCGACGCGATCAATTCCGAGCTTTACGTCGGCGTCCGCAATTTCGAGTTGGATCGCCCCGGGTCGTCCTTTGACGATGTGACTGTCGTCTTGGCCGGCGCACGCATTCGCTTTTGATCAAACCGCAGGGCTGTCCTTCCCAAGGGGATGGCCCAGCATTTTCTTGTCAGTTTGCGGCGGTTGGTCGCGACGCGTCCCCCGTGGCCAGCCATCCGTCGCCCCACAGCGACACCGTAACTGGCAAAAAAGGACCCCAGACCGTTCATGGCGGTCTGGGGTTTTGTGTGTGTGTGTGCGTGCGTGTGATGGTCCTAGTGGCAGGCTGGCCGCGTGCCTGGCAGCAGCACCTTGTCGATGACGTGGATCACGCCGTTGCTGACCTGAATGTCTGCAATGATCACGTTTGCTGTTTCCCCTGTGCCATCCGCAATGGAAACGCCAGAGTGGCTGGTGATGCACAGACGCTCGGAGGCGAGCACTGGTTTGTAATAGTTCGATCCGGGCGCGAACTGGGATGCGGTCAGTTTGCGATCATCGACATGGTACAGCAAGACGTTGGTCAACTGATCCTTGTTTTCTGGCATCAGCAATGTCTCGACCGTGCCTGAAGGCAAAGCCGCGAAAGCGTCATTGACAGGGGCGTAGACTGTGAAAGGGCCGGGGCCGGACAGTGTCTCGGCCAAATCGGCTGCAGTGACGGCTGCAACCAGCGTCGAGAAACGGTCGTCGGCGACTGCGATGTCAACGATCGTGTTTGCGGCGGCGCCGCCAGCGGTGACGGACATTGCAGCAGCAGCGGCGAGAGATTTAAGAAAAGTCATCGTTTGTGATCCCTGTGTTCATTTTACACACGCTCAGTTGGCGTATGATAGGGATTACGGGGCGCGCGTCCCTTTGGGTCACTTGCCTGACAACAATGTCAGACCAGTGAAATGAATGATCCAAACGTCACCGTCAGACGTGTTGGCTGTCCATTACATATGGCATTTGGGCTTTTCACCCGGCAACAGCACCTTGTCGATGATGTGGATGACGCCGTTTTGGGCTTTGATATCCGGGTTCGACACTGTTGCAATCTGACCCGTCCCATCTGCAATGGTGATCTCGTCGCCGCGGGTGATGCACAGGCGGCTGTCCTCCAGCAAAGGCCTGTAGTGCGCGGGCCCAAAGATCAGATGTCGGGTTTTCAGTTTTCGGTCGTCAACGTGATACAGCAGGATGTCGGTCAGCTGATTGCCGTTCTCGGGCAACAGCAAAACATTCAGCGTCCCTTCCGGCAGCGCAGCAAAGGCGTCGTTATCGGGGGCGTAAATCGTGAACGGCCCATCCTGTTCAAGGGTCTCATTCAGGTCAGCGGCTGCAAGTGCAGCTGCAAGTGTCGAAAGCTGTGGATCGGTTGTGATCTGTTCCAGCAGTGTGGCCCTGTTGCCAGCCTGCGCCACGGTTGCTAACGCCACAGCACCTGCCGTCAAAAGTAATCTCCAATACGTCATCAGGTCATCCCCAAATGATTGCATGTGCCTTACCATATGGCGATGCGGCTTTCACATACACCCTGTGCGCGCTGTTCTGACGCGGATGTGACAGCCAATCGGCCCTGCCAAACGCATCTTGCCACGCCCCCGTCCGCCCCCTACACCTGACCGCCGAAACACTCTGTCGATAAAGGTCGCCCTGTCATGCGCATGAGCCGCTATTTTCTGCCCGTTCTCAAAGAAACGCCCCGTGAGGCGCAGATCGTGTCGCACCGCTATATGCTGCAGGCTGGCATGATTAAACAGGCCAGCGCTGGCATCTATTCGTGGCTGCCGCTGGGATACAAGGTCTTGAAAAAGATCGAGAATATCGTGCATGAAGAACAGGCGAAGGCCGGTCACCACGCCATGCTGATGCCCACGATCCAATCCGCTGACCTGTGGCGCGAAAGCGGTCGCTATGACGCATATGGTGATGAAATGCTGCGGATCACAGACCGTGGTGGCCGCGATATGCTGTTCACACCAACAGCCGAGGAGCTGGTGACAGATATTTTCCGTTCTCATGTGAACAGCTACAAAGATTTGCCGCTGACAATGTACCAGATCCAGTGGAAGTTCCGCGACGAGGTGCGCCCGCGCTTTGGCGTCATGCGCGGCCGCGAGTTCTATATGAAAGACGGTTACAACTTTGACCTGACAAAGGAAGACGCGCTGCATGCGTATAACCGCCATCTGGTCAGCTACCTGCGGACCTACGAGCGGATGGGCCTAAAGGCGATCCCAATGCGCGCGGACTCTGGTCCTATTGGTGGCGAAGATACCCATGAATTTCTTGTTTTGGCTGAAACCGGCGAAAGCGAAGTCTTCTACGATAGCGCTGTCACTGACCTGACTTTTGGTGATCGGGACATCGACTTTGACGACAAGGCCGCTTGCGCTGCCGTAATGGAAGAGTTCACGACCAAGTACGCCCGTACCGACGAGACCCATGACGAGGCGCTGTTCAATGAAATCCCACAAGAGCGTCGCAAGACCGCCCGAGGGATCGAGGTTGGCCAGATATTCTACTTTGGCACCAAGTATTCCGACGCTTTGAACGCCGCTGTCGATGACGGGCAGGGGGGGAAGGTTAATGTCCACATGGGCTCGCATGGGATTGGCGTGTCGCGTTTGCTGGGTGCGATCATCGAGGCCTCTCATGACGACAAGGGGATCATCTGGCCAGAGGGTGTGACCCCCTTTGACGTTGGCATTCTGAACATGCGCAGTGGCGATGATGCCTGTGATGCGGCTTGCGAGGACCTGTATCAGCAGTTTACCGCAGCAGGGCTTGATCCGCTTTATGATGACCGTGACGAACGGGCAGGGGCCAAGTTTGGTACGATGGACATGATTGGCCTGCCTTGGCGGATCACGGTCGGACCGCGTGGCCTTAAGAATGGTGTCGTCGAAGTCACATCCCGTCGGACGGGCGACAGCGAAGAAATGCCAGCAGCGGATGCCATCGCAAAGATCAAGGCGATCTACGCCGACCTTTAAGCCGATTTGCGCGAATCTCTGCACCTGTTAGACTGCGGCAAAAGAACAAAGATCGAGCAGGTCATATGAGATATCCAATGCGAAAGGCGTGCTGCCTTGTCGGCGCGTTTTGCGGCGCAGCTGTGCTGTCGCAATACCCAACGTTCACGCAGCAATATGTGCAGCGTTTGGGCGGGCAGGTTGACGCGCTGGCAGATGTTGTTGCCGACTTTGATGCCTCTGCACTAGAGGCGGGACTGACACGGACTGCCGCGCTGGACGAGATGACGGGAACGTCTTTCCTTGACGCTCGTGCTGCGGATATGCGCCGTACTTTTGCGCGCCACGTCATCCTGACTGATCAGCTGTCGCGTCTGCGCACTGCAAGTGCGATGGACCGCATCTGGATGGCCCCGGAATTGCGGGACGCCGAAACGCTGCGCGCCACATGGGCCGATTTTGAGCCGGCGGTGCCGATGACCGCAGCGGGTGCCGCGACCGGCATCGCGGGATTTGTCGGGGGCTGGGCCGCAATGGCTGGCGTTCTGGGCCTTTTGCGCTTGCCCTTTCGCAGGCGCAGACCACAGCCTGCACGTCAGGCGGCGCGCGTTGATCCACCTGTTTATCGGCCGGATGCCGGGCCAAGACTGCAATCACCACGTCTGATGGGGGAGACACGACCATGAAAGCACTGATCACCTGGGGCGGCTGGGACGGCCATGAGCCTGATAAAGTTGCGAGAATATTTGAAGGGATCGTCGCTGATGCGGGCGGCACATCTGATGTCACGGACAGTCTGGCCTGCTTTGACGATCCTGACGCACTTAAGACTTACGACGTGATCATCCCCGTCTGGACCATGAGCGAGCTCTCGCGGGACGCGGCCACCAACGTCTCCGAAGCACTCGCCCACGGCACTGGAATGGCGGGGTGTCACGGCGGCATGTGCGATGCGTTCCGGGGCAATCCACTGTGGCAGTTCATCACCGGCGCCAATTGGGTGGCCCATCCGGGCGGCGACGGGGTGAAGCATCGGGTCACGATCACATCCGACGATCCTCTGGTTGCAGGGATTGACGATTTTGACGTCGAGACAGAGCAATATTACCTGCAAGTCGATCCCGCGAACCGCGTTTTGGCAAAGACCCGGACCGATGTTGTGACCTGGTATCACAGCCCAAATGGTGTGGTCGATATGCCGGTCGTCTGGACGCGGCAGTGGGGGCTTGGGCGGGTTTACTACAATTCCTTGGGCCATAAGGCTGATGTCGTTGCCAGCGGTCCTGCCTATGAAATGCTCAGGCGCGGGGTGATCTGGGCTGCTGAAAGCAAGGCTGCCGCTGTGGGCAAAGACGTCAGCCAATTCCAGTCTGCGGGAAACCACTGGTAAGTCTCAGCTTCATTTCGCTGAAACACCTCCCGCCGGAGGCATCCTGTCTGTGCGGCTTGCTTGACGATCTGCTGTGAAACCCCCACGTTGCGCCCAAAGCAGCAGGAGCCAAAAATGGCAGGCACACGACCTCCAAAGGTGACGACCCCCGCCCCGTTTTCGAAATTCGAGTGGATGATTGCATGGCGCTACATCCGGGCCAAACGTGCCGAAGGCGGGGTCAGCATCATGACATGGATCAGCCTGATCGGGGTGACCCTTGCCGTCTTCGCTTTGATCGCGACATTGGCCGTCCGGTCCGGTTTTCGGGCGGAATTTGTCGATACCATTCTTGGCTCGAACGCCCATGTGGCCGTCTACCGTCAGTCCGAAGTCGTCGAAGGGTCGGGACGCTACACCCAGCTGATATCGGGCTATGAAGACCTGGCTGCAGACCTGCGCGGCGTCGCGGGCGTCACACGTGCCGCCCCATTGGTGCGTGGTCAGGTGATGGGCAACTTTGGCAGCGAAAACGCTGCAGTGGATGTGTACGGGATCGCGTTCGATGACTTGCTGACAATCCCCCGTATCGCCAATCCAGAAGACTTTAGCGGTGATATCAATAACTTCGGTGATGGCATTGCACTTGGATCCGCGTTGGCCAAGGACCTGCGTGTCTCTGTTGGGGATCGTATCAAACTGATCTCGCCCAACGGCGCGCGAACCGCGATCGGCACCACGCCACGCGTCAGCGTCTATGATGTCGTCTATATTTTTACTGCCGGACGCTACGACATCGACAAAATCCGTGCCTACTTGCCCATCAGCGAGGCTCAGCTGTTCTTTAACCGCGACGGGGTTGCGACCGAGATCGAGGTCATGGTCGAAGAGCCTGATGAGATCGAGACTTACCTGCCGTCCATCATGCCTGTGATCGGCGAGGGCGGCTATGTCTGGACGTGGCGCGACAGTGCAGGTGCCTTCCTGCGCGCCTTGGAGGTCGAGGACAATGTGATGTTCGTGATCCTGTCGATCCTTGTGCTGATCGCCTCGATGAACATTATCTCGGGCTTGATCATGCTGGTGAAAAACAAGGGCAGGGACATCGGTATCTTGCGGACGATGGGGGTCTCGGAAGGGTCAATCTTGCGGATCTTCTTCATTTGTGGGGCGGGGATTGGAACCTTGGGCACATTGTTTGGCGTAATCCTTGGGTGTCTTTTTGCGCTGTATATCGACCAGATCTTTGGCTTCGTGAATTCCATCGGCAACGGCGGGGTCTGGGACCCGTCGATCCGGGGAATTTACCGACTACCTGCTGAATTGCAGCTGAAAGACGTGATTTCAGCCGTCAGCCTGTCGCTTGGGCTGTCTTGGATCATCACGATTTTCCCGGCACGCCGTGCGGCCCGGATGAACCCGGTTGAGGCGCTGCGCTATGAATGATGTGTTGCAGATTTCGGGGATCACCAAGGCCTATAACGTGGGAAAGCCGAACGCTGTCACCGTGCTGCAGGGCGCTGATCTGGCGGTGCAACCCGGTGAGGTCGTGGCCTTGGTGGCCCCTTCCGGTGCTGGAAAATCGACGTTGCTGCATATCGCGGGGCTTCTAGATAGTCCGGACACCGGGACTGTCAGTATCAACGGAACTGATATGACGAAGCTGTCGGACCGTAAGCGCACTGGCGTGCGACGCGCCGAGGTTGGGTTTATCTATCAGTTCCACCACTTGTTGCCCGAGTTTACAGCGCTGGAAAATATTGTGCTGCCACAGCTTGCGAACGGGATTGGCCAAAAAGAAGCAACGGATCGTGGGATGGACTTGCTTGGTCGTGTCGGCGTCGAGGCACGGGCGGATCACAGGCCAGCCGCGTTATCAGGCGGAGAACAGCAGCGTGTGGCGTTTTGCCGGGCGCTGGCCAACAAACCGTCGCTGTTGCTGGCGGACGAGCCGACGGGCAACCTTGATCCTGACACCTCGGAACGGGTTTTTGATGCCCTGATGTCTTTGGTCCGCGACACTGGACTGGCCGCAGTGATTGCAACGCACAACCTTGAACTGGCGGCCCGGATGGATCGCATGGTGCGGATGAACGCGGGCACTTTGGGCCCAGCCAAGGGTTAGGGCCTTAGACCTTTTGGGTCAGGAATACCCCTATGGCCATCACCGCGATGCCACTGGCGCGGGTCGCTGACAATGGCGTGACGTTGGCCCCAAACAGACCGAAATGATCGATTGCTGCGGCCGCAATCATTTGACCGATCAAGACGAAGAACACCGCATTGCCGACCCCGATGATAGGGGCGATCCATGTGATGGTCAGGACATAAAAGGCGATCAAGACGCCGCCCAGAAATAGATGTTTGGGGGCTGCGGCAACTTTGCCAATGGCTTGTGGATTGGTCGCAAGCGCCACGATCAATGCAGTCAGAAAGGCCACAACAAACAAAACGCTTGCGGCCACAGCAGGCGATCCAATCGTGCGGCCAAGGGCGGCGTTCAGGGCTGCAAGAATGGGTATGCCGATCCCGGCGGCGAGCATGATGGCGCTGTGGATGGTCATGGTGTCTCCCTTTGGGCAAAGGGTGACGGCTCTGGCAGGCGGGGTCAATTTCTTTGGCAAAAATCTGCTTGCGGTACTCCTTAGATGATCCAAATCAACGTTGCATTGGAATGCCCACGCTAGCATGCTGAAAAACAGGAGGATCCGATGCAAAAACGACTGTTGATCATGCTCTTTTTCGCCGCAGGCTGCACACCCGAACTGGAAGTTCCAAACGGCAAAGCAAAGTTTGCGCAAGACTGCGCAGGGTGCCACGGCACAGATGCGATGGGTGCCGGACCTGTAGCGCAATCCATGGGTGTGTTGGCCCCGGATCTGACACAACTGGCTGTCCGCAATGGTGGGGTTTTCCCGCGTGATGCGGTGATGGCCACCATCGACGGCCTCGACCGCCCACCCCACTTTGCAAACGCCATGCCAGAGTTTGGCGCAGGTGACCTTGGCGAAGCGGTGATCGTAGAGACGCCGGACGGCCTTGGGACGCCTACACCTGTGGGGTTGATTGCTTTAGCTGACTTTCTCGAGAGCATTCAGGCGCCTTAGGGTCAGGAACCTAACTGACACCCAACGGGATTGTGACGTGAAACTGCGCGTGGCTCTGCTACGTGAGTACCAGACGTGCTTTGCAGGAGATCTTACATGAACGCCCTTCGCCCGCTTATCCTTGGCCTTGTCTTTGCAGCCGGTACTGCCAGTGCTGGCCCTGTCAGCTTCTCATCTGGCTGGTCAGAACAAAAGCTGTCGCTGTTTTCGAACAACAGCTACAGTTTTGGCAATCAGCTGAACATGACCTCTGACGGTGGCGTATCCATCGCCTACACCCGAATTCCGCAGGTGGATTGGCAGGCGACGCGGGCCAGCTGGGCATGGACTGTCGCGCAATCGGTGCCTGCCACAAACCTCAAACAAAAGGGCGGAGACGACCGCAACCTGTCGCTCTACTTTGTGTTCTTGCCGGACAACGTCGCTGCGGCCTCTGAAGGGGCTGGGATCCGGTCTTTGCTGGGCAATGATGACGTGCGGGTTTTGCTGTATACATGGGGCGGCAACCATAGCCGGGGGGAACAGTTCTTGTCGCCCTACCTCAATGGTCTTGGCATGAACGTGGCATTACGGCCCGCCGGGACAGGATCGTTTTTGGAAAACGTTGATTTGGCGGCAGACTATGCCCGCGCCTTTGGCGGTGAGCCGGGCGCGTTGGTTGGACTGGCGGTGTCGGGCGACAGCGATGATACGGACAGCATGATCAGTGCTGCCATCGGCAATCTGGTGCTGAACTGATGCGGTGGCTGGCTTTGCTTATCGCACTTGTGCCAGTCCAAGCGATGGCCTGTGGGGTCCAGACGGATTGCACCGTCGGTGACCGAATATATCGGATTGCTGTCCCAGAGGGGGTCACGAACCCCGGTGTTCTGGTCTTTGCGCATGGGTATCGCGGAACGGCGAATGGGGCGATGCGGGGCGAAAACCTGCGCAATCTGGCGTTTGAGAACGACATGGCGTTGATCGCAGTTCAGGGTGTTGACGGCAATTGGCAACTGCCCGGCACACCGCGCAACCCAACCCTGACCGGCGAGGCTGAATACAGCTATTTCGAAGCGGTCCTTGACGACGCCGAGGCGCGGTTTGGCATCGACCGGTCCCGGTC
>CALILP010000069.1 GCA_938016515.1 uncultured Paracoccaceae bacterium | reverse complement strand
GGCTGGATCATCCTTTCATCAGGGTTCCCCCCTCCCATGATGATCCATTGATCCAGCCAGCCGCTTTGGTGCGTCCCCATGCCGGGGATGGCTGCGGCCCCTGCGGCGCTCGCCCCCAGGCGCGGCCCGCAAACATCCCCTAGCACACCAGGTGTGTGTGGAGGTCATCCCCCGAAAGGGGGGTGGCCTCATTTGCTTTTGTGGGGCGGTCGCCGTCCAACGACCCCGCTGGCCATCGGTTCAAGATCCAGCCCACGTCCCGCGCCACGCGCGCGGCACCCTCACCATTTCGATTTCTTTGTTTTTGTCTATCGGGGCTCCGCCCGTTCTCGCCTAAATTGATCTCCCAGATCAATTTCAAGACGGCTCCAACTCCCCGCCGGAGACTGCACCATCTGTGCAACCGTTTCAGCGGCCTGCGAATCCCCACGGCACAACCTGTTTGCGATGACCTGCAGCAACGCGCTGACGCCCGTGGATTCGCACAAACGGCATCTCAAAGACGTAACAAACCTGCCTGATCCCATCACGCCCCTGAGAGACATTTGAAACAGCCGCCGCTCACAGTTTTGGGTAGTGGGTTTTTGCGTGATCACTTGCAACAAAACCGGCTTTCCGCAGGGGCAATTTCGGCCTCAAAAGCCCGCTCACGTGCATCGATGCAAAGCCTGCCCTGCACAAATGCGCAAAACCGCTAACCTGTTGAATTTCATGATCTGTCAAGCCCTCAAACTACTCACAACCACTGCGCATTTTCGTGATCGGTTCGTGTCTGGAAACGTGGCGAAACATGCCCCATCTTCATCTCATCGAAACGGCGCAACACAGCGTCACCGACAACCGGCCACCTCCCAGGCCACAACCAAACCGCCCACCTCCCGGGCAACACACAAACGGCCCTACGGGGCGCACACACAAAGAAAGTAAGTACCATGATCAAGACATTCGCAATCGCCGCCGCCGCTTCCCTCGCACTGGCTTCCGCTGCTTCCGCAGACAACGCATTCTCCTTCAACGAAGGTGCTGTATCAGGCTCCACTGTTGAGCTGGGCCAGGTGCGTGCAGCAGGTAACGGCGTTGTTTCCTTGTACGACTTCCACGGCGGCGTTCAGGGCGCACTGCTCGGCACTGAAGAAGTTGCTGCTGGCGCCAACTACGACGTCCGCGTGAACCTCGGCCAGCGTCCAATCAACGATGTTGTGGCTGTTCTGACTGTAGGCGGCCAGGTTGTTGACACACAGGAATTCGACGCAATTCGCTAAATTCGTCACCACTCACAACGAAAGGGCCGCTTCACACGAAGCGGCCCTTTTTTGTCGTCCAAAAGGGTTTGCTTAACGGCCGGGACGCAGCAGACCAACAATGTCGTAGGTTTGCGCCAATACAGGTTCCGCAATGGCGCGGGCCTTCTCCGCACCGTCCGCCAGAATCCGGTCAATCTCAGCGGGATCATCCATAAGCCGGGCCATTTCAGTGCTGATGGGGGCAAGTTTCGCAACGGCCAGATCAGCCAAGGCAGGCTTGAACTTACCCCAGCCTGCACCCGCATATTCCCCGATCACGTCCTCAGACGTGCGATCATCCAAGGCCGCATAGATATCCACCAGATTGCGCGCCTCCGGGCGATCCTTCAGACCGTCCAGCGTTTCCGGCAAGGCTTCGGGATCGGTCTTGGCCTTCTTGAACTTCTTGGCAATCAGATCGGCACCATCGGTCATGTTGATGCGTTCCATGTCGCTTTCGCCGGATTTGGACATCTTTTTGGTGCCGTCGCGCAGGTTCATGATCCGCGTGGCGTCACCTTCGATCACCGGTTCGGTCAAAGGAAAGAAATCCGTTTTGAAATCGTGATTGAACTTCGTCGCAATATCGCGCGTCAATTCAACATGCTGTTTCTGGTCGTCGCCGACAGGCACATGCGTCGCGTGGTAAAGCAAGATGTCCGCCGCCATCAAAGACGGATAGGCGTATAGCCCTAGCGATACCTTCTCTGCATTTGATCCGGCCTTGTCCTTGAACTGCGTCATGCGGTTCATCCAGCCAACACGGGCGACACAGTTGAAAATCCAGCCTAATTCGGCATGCGCGGCCACAGCCGATTGGTTGAACAGGGTCGATTGAGTTGGATCAAGGCCCGCCGCCAAATAGCCAGCAGCCACCTCGCGGGTCATCATCTTCAACTCTGCCGGGTCTTGCCAGACGGTGATCGCATGCATGTCGACGACGCAATAGATCGTCTCCATCTCACCCTGCATTCCAACGAAGCGTTTGATCGCCCCAAGGTAATTGCCCAATGTCAGCCCGCCCGAGGGTTTGATCCCCGAAAAGACACGCGGCGTGAAGGTCTGGTTGGTCATGATATGGGTCCGCTCTGGCCATCGTGAAAAAGGTCGCATACCCATGCCAGAGACACTTTGGAACATCAACAGCCGGGGCTGACGACATGCATAATCCGCAAGAGCCAGAAGGCTTTGTGCCGCCAGTGAACCCGATTCCACCAGTCATCGTCATGTTGGCGCTGGCGATTGTGTTGGTCGAAGCGGCCTTTTCACTGGCAGAAGCCGGGATCGTTGGTGGACCAAGCGGGATCGGCTGGCGGGTGGCGGCGCTCAATGACTATGGGTTGAACCCTCTGGTGTGGGATGCGCTGTTGGTGCGCGGGCTCGGAGAGGTCGATCTGGCGAAACGCTTTGTCACCTACGCTTTTGTACATGCCAGCTTCACCCAAGCGCTGTTTGGCGCAGTGTTGCTTGTGGCGCTGGGCAAATTCGTGGGCGAGGCGTTTGGCAGCATCGCGACCTTAGTGTTCTTCTTCGGGGGGGCGATCTTTGGCGCCGTCATTTTCTGCATGTTGGCCCCGTCCAATAACCCACTTTTCGGGGTCTATCCGCCTGTCTTTTCGCTGATCGGGGCCTACACCTATCAAATCTGGTTACGGTTAGGTGAAACTGGTGAAAGCCAGCTCAGAGCGTTCCAGCTGATCGGCTTTTTGCTGGCGCTACAACTCGTGTTCGGGGCGCTTTTTGGCGGCGGCTATGCATGGATCGCTGAACTTGCGGGATTCGCCTTTGGGTTTGCAGCAGCAACTGTATTTGTGCCGGGCGGTTGGAATGCGTTTCTTGCACGCATGCGCAAGCGTAGCTAAGCCCAAGTTTTTCGACAAAAAAGTCGTTATTCCAACAAAGTTCCCGGACAAAAACTCTGCGCATCACACCACGGCTGGTCACACAGCCAAGCAGCCGCTAAAACGGCCCAAGCCGTAGGGGGAGACGACAACACATGGCCACGCAGATTGCGCCACAACCGGGCATCATGGATATCGCGCTGTATCAAAGCGGCGCGTCCCATGTCGATGGCCAGACAAATATCCTCAAACTGTCGTCGAACGAAAACCCTCACGGCCCGTCCGATAGCGCCAAAGAGGCAATCCGCCGCGCGGCCCACGACATGCACCGCTACCCGTCTACGGATCACGCCAGCCTGCGCACCGCCATCGGCGATGTCTGGGGCGTCGACCCGGACCGGGTGATTTGCGGCGTCGGGTCAGACGAAATCATTCACTTCCTGTGCCAGTGCTACGCGGGGCCAGGCGATGAGGTGATCCACACCGAACATGGCTTCGCGATGTACCGGATTTCAACGTTGGCCGCTGGTGCGACCCCGGTCGAAGTGCCAGAGAACGACCGCGTCACAGATGTCGACGCGATCCTTGATGCGTGCACCGACAAAACCAAGCTTGTGTTCATCGCGAACCCCAACAACCCGACCAGCACCATGATCGGTGACGGAGAGTTGGCGCGCCTGGCTGATGGCCTGCCGCCACAAGCGATCCTAGTGCTGGACGGGGCCTATGCAGAATTCGTCGAGGACTACGACGCAGGTGTCGCCTTGATCGAGGACCGCGAAAACGTCGTGATGACCCGGACGTTCTCGAAAATCTACGGTCTGGGTGGGCTTCGGGTTGGTTGGGGCTATGGCCCGCAAGCGATCATCGACGTCCTCAACCGTATTCGCGGGCCGTTCAATCTGTCCACTGTGGCGCTTGCCGCGGCAGAGGCGACAGTGCGTGACACCGCCTATCTCGACAAATGCAGGACCGAGAACGCCAAGTGGCGCGATTGGCTGGCCCATGCCTTGGCCGAGATCGGTGTGACCTGCGATACGTCTTCGGCAAACTTCGTTCTCGCGCGCTTTGCCTCGCCCGAAGAGGCCGACGCCTGCGACGAACACCTGCGCAACGCGGGCATCCTTGTGCGCAAGGTTGCAGGTTACAAGCTGCCTCACTGTCTGCGTATCACTGTGGGTGACGAAAGCGCATGCCGCCGGGTTGTGCATGCGATCGGCCAGTTCAAAGGGCAGCGGGAATGACGGTCATCTACAACAAGATCGCGCTGATCGGCCTTGGTCTGATCGCGGGCTCGATGGCGCATGCAACGCGGCGGGCAGGTCTTGCGACCCAAATCGTGGGCACCGCACGGTCGGCTGAAACACGCCAAATCGCCAAAGATATCAACCTTTGCGACCAGATCACAGAAACCGCTGCCGAAGCTGTGAAAGACGCCGATCTGGTTGTATTATGTGTTCCCATCGGTGCGATGGAAGCCGTGATGAAAGACATTGCGCCGCATCTGAAACCGGGCGCTGTGGTCAGCGACGTCGGTTCGGTCAAGCGGGCGGTCTTCGAAGCTGTGATGCCGCAACTGCCAGAGAATGTTACATTTATCGGCGGGCACCCGATGGCCGGCACCGAGCATTCCGGGCCACGGTCCGGCTTCGCAGAGCTTTTCGATGACCGCTGGTGCCTGATCGTGCCGTCCGAAGGGGCAGACGCAGACGCCGTGCAGCGGCTCACGGATTTTTGGGGCGGGCTTGGGTCAAAGTGCGCCCAAATGGAGATGGATCATCATGATCTGGTGTGTGCGGTCGTCTCACACACGCCGCACCTCATTGCCTACACGATGGTTGGTGTCGCGGATGATCTTGCGCGGGTCACCGAAAGCGAGGTCGTGAATTTTTCTGCCGCGGGTTTCCGGGATTTCACCCGCATCGCGGCCTCGGACCCGACGATGTGGCGGGACGTCTTTTTGTCCAACAAAGATGCGACGCTGGAAATCCTCGGGCGCTTCACCGAAGAGCTGTTCGCCCTGCAAAGGGCAATCCGGCAAGGCGATGGCGATCATCTGCACGATTACTTTACGCGGACACGGGCTATCCGGCGAGGCATTATCGAAGCAGGACAAGATACCGACGCGCCAAATTTCGGTCGTGCGTCTGCGCCAAAATCATGATTGGTCGATTTGCCTTTGCGCTTGCGTTGTTTGCAGCGACCCCAAGTTTTGCGGTCGACACCAGCATTCGTCCGGTAGCGCGTGGTGAGCTGACCGCGCTTGACGAGGCGGTGCAAAATACGCTGCAAGCGCGCAAGCCGTTAGTGTCGCGAAGCGGCTTTGCGCCTGCCGTCCAGTCAATTGCAGCGGTCCGCCCAAGCGCGCGTCCGTTCCTGCGCCCCGATCTAGACCGTACCGCCGCCACAAAGCCGCAGCGACGTGCCGAAGAAAATCTCTTTGCGTTCAGCCCAACAGCACCTGCGTTTTCCGCGCGGCCATCGGGGCGGTCGGCGGGTTTCATTCAGGTCATGGCAGATCGACAGGCCGCAATTCAACGTGGGCAAGTCTGCGGCGATCCGGCTATTCAAGGCGATGCGATTGGTCGTGTCGAAGGACGCGGAAGTTGTGGAATCGATAATGCGGTCCAAGTCAGATCGGTATCAGGCGTTGCAATACAGCCGCCCGCGCGCCTTGATTGCACGACTGCGTCAGCCTTGAAAACATGGGTCGACAACGGCGTGCTTCCGGCCACAAACGGGCAAGCGGCGGCACTGCGCAATGTGTCTGATTACGCCTGCAGGTTCCGCAATTCAGCAGCGTCTGGCAGATTGTCCGAACATTCCTTCGGGCGGGCCATCGATATTGCGGCCATTCGTTTGAAAGATGGCCGCGAAATCACGCTACTGTCAGGCTGGAACAGTCAACGGGACAGTGCGGCGTTGCGCCGGATGTGGCAAGCGGCGTGCGGACCCTTCGGGACGGTGTTGGGGCCGGAATCGAACCGCTTTCACCGAGATCATTTTCACTTTGACACGGCACGCTATCGGTCTGGGTCCTACTGCCGCTAAGCACGGGAAAGACCCATGATATCTTGCAGTTGCCCGATCGTTTTCTCTTGCGAAAAGGTTGACATCACGCGCGCGCGCCCCGCAGTGCCGTAGGTCTTTGCCAATGCGGGATCGGCACAAAGCCGGGCCATGCAGACAGCCATCCCGGCCACATCGAACTCGTCGACCAGCAGCCCGGTGACATTGTCCTCGACGGCCTCCGGTATCCCGCTGTGCCGGGTTGCGACGACGGGTAAACCTGCGGCCATCGCCTCAAGGATCGCGACCGGCAGTCCCTCAATATCCCCGTTTGCTGCAGTCACGGAATGTTGGACGAACACGCCACACCGACCCATAGCCGCTTTGACCTCGCCAGGGGTGACCATCCCGTGCAAGATCACGTTTGCGGCGATGCCAAGTCGCTCAATTTCTGCCTCGGCATTACCAAGCAATGGGCCATCACCCATCATTTCAAGCGTGGCATTTGGCGCGCTGTTCAGGACCGTCGCAAAGGCCTGAATGGTAGAAAGCGGCGACTTCTTCTCGGTGAAGCGTCCAACCGACAAAAACCGGTTCGGATCAGGGGTGCCGGGTTCAAAAACCCCCACATCAACCCCGCAGGGGACGACATGCAGCTTTGCATCAGGGCAACCGATTTTAGCCAGGTTGCGCGCTAGAAAAGCAGAAGGGGCGATCACGCCATCTGCCAATGCGAAAAGGCGCTGATAACGGGTCACAACCGCAGGATCGCGCAGCATGCTAGAGGCGTCAACACCATGAAAGTGCACGAATAATTTGCAACCCGCAAGCTGGGCTGCCTCCATCACATGCACCGCCGTAGAGCCATATTCCGCCATCAGCGCGGTGACGCCGTTCTGGCGCAAAAGCCCCGCCAGATAGCTGTCCCGCGACTTGCCCCAGCGGGCAGGCGACAAGGCTGACAACATCACAGCACCAGCGCCCGCACCTTCCGGTACAAAGATCGGGAACCGCTTGGAAAACAGGATCAGGGGTGCCGCAATCGGCATCTTCAACTCACGCCGTTCCGCGATCAGCATCGTGTCGCCCGGCGCGATGTGGCGGGCGTGGGCGCGAATGAATGTCTCTGACGGTTTGTTAAATCCGTTGGCGGCGATGGCCAGCATGGCACGTTCCCATCCCATTTCGTTGCGCTTGGTGTAGCCGAGGCAGCACAAATATAGTACCCGAATGTGAACACCTCCCCGGCCAGCCGGGCATTGCCAAAGGTCCGCCGTTCATGCGCCACGTCCATCTGCTTGATACCTCCGTCGCGTCAGACAATGTGGGCGACGAGATTATCGTCTCGGAAGCGCGCCAATACGTCAGTGAAGTCTTCGGTGACGCCTACATCTCGACCTCCTCCAGCCACGATGGTCTGGGCCACTATGGGCGGGCCTTGGTGGCGGACGCGGACATGGTTTTGTTGTTGGGAACCAATGCGCTAACGGGCAAATACCAACGCCGTGGCAACTTCATATGGTCGGTCGGCTACCGCGATATCAAGCCGCTGGAAGGCAAAGTCGTGCTGGTCGGCGTTGGGGCCAGCACCAGCAGCACAGAGATGCGACCGCGTCAGGCGAAACTGCTCAACCGGCTGCTGTCACCACACCACGCGCATTCGGTACGAGACGAAACCGCGCGCACCTTGCTGGACAACGCAGGGCTCAAAGCGGTCAACACCAGCTGCGTAACGCTCTGGCGCTACCGGTCCGAGATGCCCGCGATTCCCGTCAAAGCGGCCCCCGCAGTCTGTTTCACCCTCACCAAACACAAGGGCAGCGAGCACGATCTGACCATGATCAACAGCCTGCGGGCCTGCTATCAAAAACTATACTTCTGGCCCCAGCAAATGCGCGACCTCGGTTATCTGCAGCAGATCACCGACGCCAGCGATATCGAAATACGGCCCGCCAACCTCGAAGCTTATGATGCCTTGCTCGCCAACACGGACATCGACGTGGTCGGCACCCGTCTGCATGGCGGTATCCGGGGCATGCTGCATGGGCGGCGCAGCCTGATCGTGGTGATCGACAACCGGGCGCGTGATATCGGCAAGGAAACAAACCTGCCCACCATCGCGCGGGACCAGTTGGGTGACCCGCTGATCCAGAAACTGCGGGACGGGTTCGAAACACAGGTCAACGTTCCGACCGAGAAAATCGACACCTTTCTCGCATCGCTCAAAGGCTAGAAACGGCCGGACAAACCCTGCCACACTTTTGCCGATTTGCTTTTCGATACTGCGCGGATGAGTAGTCAAATGGATACATCCCCGCCGCCTCCCGCAAATCTATTGCGCACATGGGGCCTTTGGGCCGTTTGCAGCGGCGCACTTGCGTTCGTCTTGGTGTGCGCGCAAATTATTGGGCCGACACTGGAACCGACGCCATCTGCTGCCACCCAAATTGGCGAGATCGCAGGCGAGATCAAACGCTCTGCATGGCGGTCTTTCTTCGGCATCGCACAGCCTGAACCAGAGGTGGTCGCCTTGACCTACAAGGATTGGCTCCCCCTCGCAGGTCCTGTCATTGGGGCCATCGCCATCGTCCTGTCAGTCATTTCCGGGGTGCGCGGCGAAAACCGGCGTTTCGCGACTTACGGCACCGGCCTCGCGGTCAGCGCGATTGTCTTCCACTTTTTCTGGTGGGTTGCACTGCTGATTGTTGGCGGCTTGGTCCTTGTCGCGATCATCGAAAACATCGGCGACATCTTCAGCTTCTAACCTCAGACATGCGTGCTTTGCGGATGTCCCACATGGGTCAGCCGCCCACAGGCAGGCAACATCGTCCCCCGGACAATGCGGGTCAGCACATGCGGGGCGGGCCATATCTGCGAGACGGGGAACAACAGCTGATCGCGCAGCACGGGCAGGAAAGTACTGTCCGACTGATACTGCGGCGTGAACAGCGCACTCATCATCTGGTAAAACCTGACATGCCCCCGACGTGCCTTGGCATACAGGGCAGGGCCATCAGCAACTCCGGCCACGGAAATCGCGCGCGCCAGCACCAGCGCATCCAGCAACGCCATATTCGCCCCTTGGCCCAACTGCGGACTGGCGCAATGGGCGGCGTCCCCGATGTGGACGATCTTGTCACCGTAAGGGCGACGCAGGGTGCCATGCGCATACCGGGCCATCGTCATCTGGTCCGGGTCAGTAATTTGTGCGGCAAAAGGGGCAAAGGCGGGCCAAAGGTCTTCGGCCTGCGCGCGCCAGGCGTCCAGACCGGCATCAAGCCAGACATCGTGGTTGTCGCGCGGAAGCGACCAGAAAATGGCAGCTTTCGGCATCCTCTGACCGGGCAGCGTGCCGATGGGCAGAACGCCGACCATGTGGTCGGCTTTGTGATACCGCTGGCGCAGCTCGTCCTTGGGTAAATCGGTATCCGGCCAATCCACCGTGCCCCAAACAGCCCCGTAAGGCAGAGGCCGGGTTTTGATCTGTGATAGCGGCGACCGGCTTCCTGCAGCATCAACGACAAGATCGAAAGGGCCGTGGGTCTGACCATCTGTGGTGGTCAGCCTGCCTGCATCGCTTTGGGTCACACGGGCGTCCTGCACGAATGCAATATCGCGAGACTGGGCAGCCTGATACAGCGCATCAAACAAACTGGCGCGATGAATAGCGAGGCCCTTTTGAACGCCCTGTTTGCGATCATAATGCACATCCAGAACCCGGCGGCCTGACGGCTCAACATGGCCCAGCATCCGGTGGATCATCTGGCCTGCGGTGCGGGCCATTTCGCCTGCACCGACGCAATCCAGCACGGCTTGGCCAATGGGCTGGATGACCAAGCCTGACCCAACAGGCTGCGGTGTCGCAAACTGATCAAAGACGGTGATACGATGACCGTGATCGGCCAGCATCGACGCCACGGCCAATCCGCCAATCCCGGCTCCGACGATGGCAATCTGTGATCTGGCGTTCATGTCGTCCCTTTCGCTTTGTGGTGTCCTACCGGTCAATCGATGTTCCTGCCAGTCATGCAAATGCCGCATGTGGAGGGTGTCGCAAAACAAGAACGGTGCAAATTTGGTGTACCGGTGGTGTACGATCGGTGTACGCGCGGTGCATACAGATTTTCGGCAAAAATCAGGGGTGTTTACCCCGTCCCGGCACCGGCCTATAAGCGCGGCTATGGAACACCTGAACCTGATCCAGATACGAATTACTCACCCGGCTGTCTGACGACCAGACCAGCCGGGCTTAAGGTGTCCGCGACCGCGCACCGCACTTCATTTTATTGCATGCTGAATGACGAAGGACGCCACACATGTGCGCCGATACACCTGAATATAAGACCACGTTGAACCTGCCGAAAACGGACTTTCCGATGCGTGCAGGCCTGCCCAAACGCGAACCCGGCTGGTTGGACCGCTGGGCACAAATCGGGGTCTACGACCGCCTGCGTGAAAAGGCAAAAACCGAGGAACGCCAACCCTTTACCCTGCATGACGGCCCGCCTTACGCGAACGGGAACCTGCACATCGGGCATGCGCTCAACAAGATCCTGAAGGACTTTGTGGTGCGATCCCAGCAGATGATGGGCAAAGACGCGCGCTATATCCCCGGTTGGGATTGCCACGGTCTGCCGATTGAGTGGAAGATCGAAGAGAAATACCGCCAAAAAGGGCGCGACAAGGACGATGTGCCCGTGGTCGAGTTCCGGCAGGAATGCCGCGATTTTGCGGATCATTGGGTCGGTGTACAGCGCGAGGAATTCAAGCGGTTGGGTGTGACCGGTAAGTGGGAAAACCCCTATCTTACCATGGACTTCCACGCCGAACGCGTGATCGCGGAAGAGTTCCAAAAGTTCCTGATGAACGGCACTCTGTACCAAGGCTCCAAGCCTGTAATGTGGTCGCCCGTCGAGAAGACAGCGCTCGCCGAGGCCGAGGTGGAGTACCACGACAGGCAGACAGACGCGATCTGGGTGAAGTTCCCTGTGGTGAGTGCCGGTAAAGTCGGTGTTGGTAGCAAACGGGCCGATAGTGGCGCTAAAGCAATTGACATGCCGCCTTTTCACCTGATTGGGGAAAACTCGTCCGTCGTGATCTGGACGACAACCCCGTGGACCATCCCGCAGAACCGCGCGATCTGTTTCGGGCCGGGGATCTCTTATGGGGTCTACGAGGTTGTTGCGACGCCGGAGGAATGCTGGGCCAGCGTGGGCGAACGCTTCGTCGTTTCAGATGATTTGTCTGCAGCGATCTTTGCCTCTGCGCGGCTGGAGCCAGAGATGGTTAAGCGGGTCGCCGATTTATCTGCGGATGAACTTGCCGGGATCGTTTGTGCCCACCCTCTGAACGGTGCCGAGGGCGCGAACGGCGAGTGGGACTTTGATGTCCCATTGCTGCCCGGCGATCACGTCACGGCAGAAGCCGGTACGGGTTTTGTGCATACAGCACCCAGCCACGGTGACGACGACTATGCCATTGGTGTGAAACATAGTCTGCCGATGACCTACAACATCCTCGACGACAGTTCCTACCGCGATGACCTGCCGTTCTTCGCAGGCGAGGCTATCTTGAAACCCAACGGGAAACCGGGTGGGGCGAACAAGGCTGTAATCGCGAA
>CALILP010000068.1 GCA_938016515.1 uncultured Paracoccaceae bacterium | reverse complement strand
GACGTCGCCCACCAGATCAACGAGATCGGTGTGAAAACGGACCAAGAAGCCCAGACCGCGATGGCCGCGATTGGTGCTGCGACCAACAACCGAATGGCATCGATGCTGGAAGCCCATGAAGACCACATGGTCTTTGCGCGTGAGGTTTTGGAGCAGAAGGCGAAAGCGGACGAGCGATTTGTGCGCCGGTTCCAGAAGATCGTCGAGAAGCACGATAGCAATCAGTACGGGGCTTGATCATGCGTAGGGTGGGTGAAACCCACGTGGCGCAAACGTGGGTTTCACCCACCCTACGTTCAATAGCGAGCCGCATTCCGTGTTGAACCCCAGATTTGACAAGTCATTTGCCGCTCAAAAGAGGGCTGCGCTTTACGTTGGAATGTCATTTCTTGCGCTGGGAATAACCGTATTCCTTACCGCCGGTGAAACCGCAGTTTTCAACCTTTTACTGGCTGTTGCGGGCGTCTTCTTGATCTTTGGCTATGTGGTGCGCTCTCTTCATCGCTGGAACTGGCTTCAATATTTTGCGAAGGAAAAGAGCGACCTTGGCCAAGCTACATTTCGGATCATGATCGATGCACCTCTCTTTGGAGCGTTTTGGCGCTGGTGGTTGCATGTCGACCAAGAGGGAAGGGACCTTGATGCCCAAAACTGACCTCTCAGACGACCACTTCAAACTTGAAGACACGCGCGTCACGCGGCGGTACTTCGGTAAGTTTGAGCGGATCACGCAGTACCTCAACAAAGTTGCGGCCACGATGGAGGCTGAACGGCGGTTGTCGCGGCGTGATATCGAAGCAGTTGCGCGATATCTGTATGGTCTGAACATCACCTTCCGGTCGCTGGCCCATAAATACCATTTCTCGGGGCGGTTCAGCCACGCCGGCCAGCTCACCTTTGACCGGGTGGAAAGCGGCTTTCCGGTGTACCAAGAGCTGTTAGAGATGGCCAATGACGCGCTGCAGGCCGAGCGCCACCTTGCGTCGATGCCCTCAGACGAGGACCTTAAAGACCAGATGGTGCGCACTATTGTGGGTGATCAAGCGATCCCGACAAAGCTGCAATATGCTTTGTCTCAGCGGCTGTACTACGAAGAACTGCTGAAGGGTCATCAGTTCTGGGCGCGCAACGACCCTCAGGCGGTTTGGCTGGGCAACCAAGATGACCGACGGACCTTTCAAATTCACTGGGCTGTCTATGACAGTCAGGTTAACTTACCGACGATCTATCTGATGGATGTGGAAGATACCGGGCGAACAGGTCTGCCGAAGGACGAACGGCGTTGGCCAGAGGCGCAGGCCCATCTGATGGCGCAATCGGTGGGTGGGCTCAAGCTGCTGACGATTGCCAAGGGCTTTGATGAAGACTTTGACGATCTGCATCCAACACGACTGCGGCGGTTTCATATCGGACCGATGTACAGCCACGCCTTCACTCGCCAAACGGGGCCTTTGCGTGAGGTCCTGCAGGCTGCCAACAGCCCGGTTGGTGAGGATTGGGCGCTTGTCTGGACAGAGGAAGAGCTGGTCGCTGAACGCGCAGAGCGGGTCAAATCCGGGTGGTTTGGGACCGTGGAACGCCAGATCTTTGCGCTGGATCCCTTTGCTGGAAAGGGGGCCGAAACGGGGGCCACCCGTATGGAACGGTCCTTGATCATGCCAGAGCGTCCGTATCAAGCCCTGGCAGAGCGGAATCCTCCGGGATTTCGGGACGTGCGTAAGTTTGTGGTCAGCGATCGCGGGCGGGTGCTGAGTTATCGGTAGGGCGAAACTGCTAGAAAATTCGGATACCGCCAGCGGCCTTTTGGACAAACCAAAGAAGATGAAAGACAGACGATGAGCCAGACACATGATCAGATGGAATTGCGCGAAGAAGATGTCCGTGCGCACTATGCGCCCGCCCTCGATCTGATCGATGGGTTCGACCATTCCCCCCGGATTGCCACAGCCAGCGCGTCTGCGGCCCCAGCGGAACGGTCTTCTGGCGTCGGTACCCGCCGCGCGTTCCGATCAACCACGCCCGGATTGGCGACGCGCCGTGTCAAGCGCACCGAGGGGGTGCAGCTGACCACGCGGGTTGAGGCGGTGGAAGGCGGCGATGGTTTGACGTCACCTCTACAAGCCACAGTCCTGCACACTTTGCGCCGCGCAGTGGCCATCGCCTTGGCTGTGGCTGATCAATATGCAGAGCGCACGGCCTTGAAAGATCTTAAGCGCGCCAATCTGGAGGGCAGTTTGCCTGATGGGCAGAAGGCCGCATTTTCGGAACTTCTGACAGCCGAGGCGCTGGTGACGCTTTATGTCTTCGGGTCCGCTACCGCCTACCTTCTGGCCGCACACGCCACTGAGGAAACTGTCGAAGTCGGCGACATCGAAGAGGTGCTGACAGACAACGGCCAGCTTGCCCTGCACGGCGCCCTTTGGGAGCTGGATCAGGACATTGCGACCCATGCATCTTCTGAAGCAAAGCTGATTGAAACCGTTCTGGCCTTTGCGGAAAACCTGATGGAAAAGGTCGCTGGCCGGGCCAGCACCGCTGGACGTCTGGAACCGTTCGTCAGCGCCTCTTGGCGCGTTGAGGCCGATGACTTTGTCGTGGATGGGTTTAGCCCAGCGTCAAAGTCCAAGGGATCAACCCTGACGATGACGTTCAAAAAGCCGAACGAGGTTGTCGGTAATCACATCGCCAAGTATCAGGCTATGAAACTGGCCAAGATGGTGATGGCCTATGACTTTGACCGCCGGCTGAACCCCTTTGCAGAGCTGGGCGGGTTCATCTTTACCTTCATGGGCGACGGCAAACCGGGGACGGGCAAGACAACACTGATTCAGATGATGGCAGGGTTGATCAATGATTATTGTCAGGTCGCGGGTTATCCGTTCCGCTATCAGAACCTGAGCACCGACAACATCGACAGCTATCAGGGCAAGTCGGGTCAGAACGCCAAAGCGTTTATCAACAATGTCTTGGACCCCGGTGTGATCGGCTTTGGTACGATCGACGATATCGACCAATTGGCGGGCAAACGGGGCGATCGCCAGTCCTCTGCCGGACAGCTGGAAATCACAGCCGTCCTGATGGAAAGCTTTGCGGGCGCCAATACAGTTGTCCGGGGTAATTGCACCTTTGGGATGTTCTCTAACTACCCCGAAAATGTGGACGATGCGCTTCGCCAACGCGCCGGTGCCCGGTTCCTTGTCGATGGTCCGCAGACGCGCGACGACTACATCGATATCCTTTATTTGTTGATGGGCAAGAACCATGACATCCCTGTCGGTCAGCACGAGGTCTTCAGCGCCCAAGAGATCAAAAAGGCCGTTGCCGCGTCCTTTGAAAGCCACGCCAAGCCGCATGAAGAAGGCCTGATGCGTGTCTTTGACCGGGTCCAATCCGAGATCGGCGATCTGGATACCATCGCGAAGATGGGGACCTATCTGAAGGGTATTCAAGAGGCGGATGAACGGTTTACAGGTCGCGCGATCAAGAACATCACCGATGCTGTGAAAGTCCGGGCGATGGATTTTGAGCTGCCCGATGAATGGATGGAAAACCCAGAACTGTTCTTGTTCAAGGACTACGACGCCAAGCGCGACATGATTGCCGACCTTCGCCAGCCGATCACCACCGACATGGTGATTCAGGAGATCAACCGCTACGCGGACAGCGAATTCCGCTATGCCGACAAGTCCGACGAGGTCGCCATTGACGCGATGGTCCGCGACCTTGGCCGTCAGGAAGAGGCCAAGAAGCGCTATCTGGAAGGGAAAGGGTAACGCATGTTCAGCGACTTCGGCCTTGGTCTGATTGTCCCTGCGGTGATCCTCAGTTTGATGGGCTGGTTCGTGCCCAAATGGCTTGGGACAAAGTTTGCCGAAGGGGTCAGCCAGCTGGTTGCCGTCGCCGTCGTGGCCACATTTGTGCTGTTTCTACTGGGGGGCGCGCTGTTTGCGGGATTGTATCTGGTGCAAGGGGCCAAAGTGACGGATCTGGCTACCTTGGGTGTCGGGTATTTCCTAGCACTAGGGGGCATGGGCGCGCTGCTTTGGGCGCCATTCATGATACTTTCGATTATTGGCCTGCCAAAGTCATGGGTAGAGCAGACGTGGTAAACCGTAATGCATAGATTAATCGAACGTGGCCTGATGTTTGGCAACCTGATCCGGGTCGATAGCCCGATCTTGGTAGAGCGGTATCAGCGCGCGTTGAAGCACCTGACTGGCAAAACCTTCGAACTGCCGGACTTTCACATCGACATCTCTGGCTACAGCCCAGAGATTGGTGATCTGCTGGATGATGACCAATACCTGAACCATGCAGGGGTCAATCGACAGTTCATTCTGTTGACCACCGAACAAAAGACGGCCCCGCTGCTGAACGCAAAGTTTTCGACCTCGCGGGGGATCCTCAAGCAGTTCATTACCGACAACGAAGCCCAGCTTTTTGCCCTGACCGCACAGGATGCGGTCGCCGGTGAATTGGTGAATACGGTCTACGACGTCTCGACCCCGCCGCGCTTGTTCGACATTCGCAAAGTGACGGTTGAGGCGGATACGACCAAGGGTACTGTCGCCACCGCGACAAAGTTGGGATTTATGATCGATCGGTTCAAAACCGAAAAGGACGCATGGTTCGATGACGTGCTGATCGCCGAAATGATCAGCTTGTCCAAAGAAACCGGGGATGTGACGCGCAACCCCGTCACGCTTAAGACGATGGAGTTTTCGCAGGATAATTTCTGGACGGCTCATTTCGGCGGCATGTACCTGTTTCGCGGTGTCGATCATCCGGCCACCATCGTGGCCGATCCAAGCCCCGCACTGAAGAATTTGCCAACAGAATTTGTGTTTGATTTCACGCAACGCCGCCGGGTCGCCAAATTCCTTGAACTGAACAAACTGGCCGAACCGATTGTGCAGGCACGGGGGGCGGATGCCGCCGCGATCTTGCATCAGAAGATGGACTTCATGGTCGCCGAGGTGGCCGCGACTATGGGCGAAAGCCTGACGGGGGCCACCCGCCGGGACCTGCGATTGCTTGGGCGACGCTATGCCAAGCTGCTGCCGGATGCGTGGCAGGGGCTTGCGGCCCTTGTGCGCTGGGCGGAAGAAGACGGGCCTTGGCCCCGCATTGATGCCGACCATCCTGCGTATTTCTATACCTTGCGGGCCAGCAATCACGCGGATGCAGATCTTGTGAACATGCTGCTGTCAGAGTTGTCGCCACTGGATATTCGCCAGTTGTTCATATGCCATAAGGAAGTGTTCTACGCGCTGTACGCGACTTGGCCGGACGAAAAACGGGATTATGTCGCCGATTTCCTTGACCGGGAATATCAGGTCGATAAGGCAGGCACCCGCGAGGCGCTTTTCGGCCATGAGGACCCAATGGAAGAGCCGCAAACCCGGACCCGGCTAAAGGGGCCTTGGTCAGACGGGCGCGGATACCGTATAAGGTCGGACGTGATCAATAAAGTTGGCCCTTGGGGCCGTGTGGACTGGGATTAAACGATGGCATTCTTGCGTCTTGTAGTATTTGGCTTTGTGGCCTTGGGGGTCATCTATTTGTCGATCTCACTTTATTCGCGGTCGGTTCGGCGCGAAAAGCTGGAAAAGGCCTATGACGAAAACCCGGTTGAAGGCATCACGCGCGAGGCTTACGTCGAACAAGGGGTTGCGGCCTACAACAAGAGCTTTCGGCCCAAGCTGATTGGGCTGGTCTTTGTCGTGCCACCGATTGTCGTGGCAGCGATTGTCTATATCATCAATAACTAACGCGAATTGAGGAATTCTCATGCGCCGTATCCGTATCATCTTCCGTGTATGTCTGTTTTTGCTGTTCGGCGCGTTCTTTCACTACGTGCTGCCGCAACATGACATCGTCCGTGTTACCTCAACCGAGATCATTCGGACCGACTTTTCCGCGTTCAACAGGATGTTCTACGCACAGGCCGACAGCGGCAACACAGAGTTGGCAACCCGTGACCTGCGCCTAATCAACACCGAAAAGCAGCAAACATTCCTGCTGGGGTTTGTGCCCCGCGACAGCACGGGTGTCATGGTTTACCGCAACGAAGACACTGGTTGGATTTGGCCGCCATACTTCAAGTTCGACAGCTCCGACCTGCAAGCTGAGGCCGCAAGCCTTGCACGCGGCGACGAATGGGCTGTGATCACCCACTATGGCTGGCGGATACGCTGGGCCTCGATTTTTCCCAATGCTGTCGCCATCGAACCTGTGGAAGGGCCGGATGTACGCATCATCCCATGGTTCAACATTTTCTTCTTTATCTTCCTTGGCGTCGCCTTCTTCTTTGTCCGCGCAATGTGGATGCAATTGCGCGAACGCACGGTTGATCCCCTGATCGACAGTGCAGAGCATCGCATCGACGAAGCACAGGCAGGTGTCGCCGAACAGCGCGGTCGCATCCGACGCTGGCTGAACACCTGGCGGTCGAAAGATAACCAACGGTGAGGCCACGACGGTTTCGCAGGCTTACCCCGGATCAGGTCAGCGAACTGGTGGTGGCCAGCCGTGATGGGGCTAAGGTCACAGTCATTTATGAAACTGGCGAGCTGATTGAGGCTCCGAATTGGACACTTGACGGCAAATGGCTGATCTACAACGCGGATGGGCGGATTTTTCGGATTTCGCCTGACGGACAAGACGGGCCGCACCGGATCAACACGGGCACTGTCGAAGACCTAAACAACGACCATGTTTTGGCCCCCGACGGGAAACACATCTATCTTAGCGCCAACGACGGGCACCTCTATGTGTGTGCCCTGTCCGGAGGGGCGCCGCGCCGTATCTCGAACGATCATGACCCGGCGCGCGGGTTTCGGTACTACCTGCACGGCGTGTCGCCTGACGGTCTGACACTGACCTACGTAGGTTTAGAAATGCAGGCCGGGCAAACAGTGACGCGCATTTGCACGATCCCGGCAACAGGCGGGGTCGACACGATCCTGACTGATGGCCGCTGTCCCGTAGATGGGCCGGAATTTACAGCTGACGGGGCATGGATCTATTTCAACTCAGAAGCTGCTGCGACCGTGCCGGGACATGCGCAGATATTTCGGATGCGCCCCGATGGCACTGGGGTTGAGCGATTGACCGACGACGCGCGGGTCAATTGGTTTCCGCACGCGGCCCCGGATGGGACAATCTTCAGCTACATCTCATTTCCAGCAGGGACACAAGGACACCCAGCGGACAAGGATGTGATCCTGCGGGTGATGGGGCCGGATGGGACAGCGATTTGCGATATTGACCAGTTCAATGGGGGGCAGGGCAGTATCAACGTGAATTCTTGGGCACCAGACAGCAGGCAATTCGCCTATGTGCGGTATCCGCGAAAGGGCTAAGGCCTGTAGACAATCACGATGCACCACTGTGGCGCAGCGTGATTGTCTACGGGCCTTAGGGTGGCGCTGGGGGGCTTGCACCGCAGGCCAATTTGCAGAACAAGCGATGATGATCGCCCACCATCTTGAAGGTCCGCCGATGAAAGTCTTCTCTCACAATCAGATCGGTATCTCGTCCGGGGAAGAAACCCTTTTTTCGGATTTCGAAAGTGATGGTCCGATGTGGAAAGGCGAAGGCCAGCGCGAGGCGCGAACCTCTGTCAAGTTTACGGCCCCCTTTGCGGACGCCCCAACAGTGTCAGTGCAAATGTCGATGATCGACATGTCGAACGAGGCGAACCTGCGCGCTGACATCACAGCCGAAAACATCACGCAGCTTGGGTTCGATATCGTGTTTCGGACATGGGGCAATACGCGCATCGCCCGCATGCGGGCTGCCTGGCAGGCCATCGGGCCGGTGGTGGCAGAGGATGCTTGGGATGACGTTCCGGCGGCAGAGTTTTAGCCGGTGTACATCCCTTCATAGATTGGACCCAGCGTTTCGTGGTCGAACAACGAAGAAACCGATGTGCCGTTTGACGTGTTCAGGATCGCCTGCGCAAACATCGGAGCCGTTGGGACAATGCGGATCTTGTCACAGCCCCGGACGGCATCGGTTGGGTTGATGGTGTCCGTGATGACAAGGTGCTTCATCACTGAATTTGTTACCCGCTCAATCGCGGGGCCGGACAGGACACCGTGGGTGATATAGGCGTGCACCTCCTTGGCGCCATGTTCCATCAGAACCTCGGCGGCTTTGCAAAGGGTGCCGGCGGTATCAACAATGTCGTCCACAATCAGACAAGTCCGGTCTTTGACGTCGCCGATCACTGTCATCTCTGCGACTTCGCCGGGTTTTCCGCGGCGTTTATCCACAATCGACAGGGGGGCCTTGATCCGCTGGGCCAGATCGCGGGCCCGGCCCACGCCACCAACATCGGGCGAGACGATCATGATATCGTCCATTTTGTCCTTGAAATTGTGCTTCACGTCCAAGGCAAAGACCGGCGAGGCATATAGGTTATCGACGGGAATATCGAAGAAGCCCTGAATCTGTGTGGCGTGTAGATCAAGGGTCAAAACACGTTCGATCCCAGCCTCTACGATCATGTTAGACACCAGCTTGGCGGTGATCGGTGTACGGGCTTTAGAGCGGCGATCTTGGCGAGCATAGCCAAAGTAAGGGATCACGGCAGTGATGCGGGCAGCAGAGGATCGGCGCAGGGCGTCTGAAATAATCAGCAATTCCATAAGGTTGTCATTGGCCGGGTTCGAGGTGGGCTGGATGATGAACATATCTTCGCCGCGGACATTCTCGAACACTTCGACGAAAATCTCGCCGTCGTTGAACCGTTCAACCCGCGCATCCACCAGACTGACCTTGCGGCCCCGGTGCATAGACATACGCCGCGCGACCCGTTGGGCGAGGGGCGTGTTTGCATTTCCGGAAATCAGCTTGGGCTCTTGGCTCGACATGATTGGGCGGTCCTTTGTCGATGGGTCTGTCAGTGTAACAGATTCGTGTCGTTGACACCGCTTAGCACGCCGTTACCGTCCCGCAAACATGTCACGCCCCCCGGAGGATCAAATGGCCCATATCGACTATTATTTCGCGACGATTTCCCCGTTCACCTACCTATGCGGAACCCGACCCGAAGAGATTGCCAAAGCAAAGGGGGCGACAATCACATACAAGCCACTGGATATCATGCAGCTGTTTGGGCGGACCGGTGGTATTCCTCCGAAGGATCGTCACCCGAACAGGCAAGAGTACCGCTTGCAGGACATGCGTCGTCGGGCAGCATTGTTGAACATGCCGTTAAACCTGAAGCCCGCGTTCTGGCCCACAAACCCGGCGCCTGCGTCTTATGCGATTATCGCAGCACAAGAAGCGGGTGGCGATGTTGCCGGATTGGTCGCCGGTATCACGCGGGCCTGCTGGGCTGAGGAAAAGAACATCGCCGAGGATGATGTAATCCGCGATTGTCTGGTCGCTGCAGGCTTTGACGCTGATTTGGCGGACAAGGGGATGTTTACGGCAGCAGATGTCTATGCGCAAAACCTTGAGAGTGGTGTTCTGGCAGGTGTCTTTGGGGCGCCGTTCTTTATCACCGACAGTGATGAGCGGTTCTGGGGAGAGGATCGTTTGGCCGACCTTGAGGCATCTCTTTCGGGTCAGATTTAATCTGACCCGACCGTCTGGGGGCCAGCCCCCCAGACCCCCCGGGATATAAAGAGAAACAAAGAAGCCCTGAGGTGGTGGCTACGTCTGGCGAAGATGGGTAAGGAACGCGTCGACAGCCTCTGGCGTGGTTGACCAATCGGTGACCAAGCGCGCCGTAAGAAGGGCGTCAGGATCACCCGTCTCAACATCGCCGTCCCAAATGTAGTAGTGCGCCCCGGCGTCTAGCAGCCGTTTGTGGTCCCTGCGGGGAAAGCGGGTGAAGGTCATATTGGCCTGCGCTGGGTAAAGGAGTTCTGCGCGGTCGTTGTCCTGTAAACCTGCCGCCAATTGCGTCATGCGTGCGTTTGCAGTGCGTGCAAGGTCAAGCCAAAGATCGTCTGTGAGATAGGCCAGCATTTGAGCTGATAGGAACCTGTGCTTCGAAAACAGATGCCCGCCGCGTTTGCGCCGCAACGCGAATTCCCACGCCAGTTTGGGGTCAAAGATCACGCAGGCCTCGACGCCCAGAAGGCCGTTCTTGGTGCCGCCGAAGCTGACGGCGTCGATACCGGCTTTCCAGCTCATTTCGGCCGGAGTGCAGCCAAGGGCCACAAGCGCGTTGGTGAAGCGCGCGCCGTCCAGGTGGACTTTGCAGCCGAATTCATGGGCGATCGAGGTCAACGCCTGCAATTCAGCAACTGAGTAAAGCGTTCCCTTTTCAGTCACTTGCGTGACCGAGACCGGGCCGCGCTGTGGCCCATGCACGCCACGCTCTTCCTCGGCGGCTATGGCTGCCTGCAATGCGTCTGGTGACATCTTGGCGATTTGGGTGGGCACCAGCGTCAGTTTCGCTCCACTGTAGAACTCTGGCGCGTTGCATTCATCTTCGTGGATATGGGCGACGTCGGCGCAAAAGATCGTGTCCCAAGGGTTCGACATAGTTGCCAGCAGGATGCTGTTGGCGGCGGTGCCGGTGGCGACAAGGAAGACCGCGGCCTCGGGTGCCTCAAAGGCGTCGCGGATTAGGGCCGTCACCTCTGCCATCTCGGCGTCTGCGCCATATCCGGAGCGGTAGCCGTCGTTGGCCCTGATCAGCGCATCCATCACTTTGGGATGGGCGGGGCCCGCGTTGTCAGAGGCGAAAAACATCTAGGTTGGTTCCTCGATGATGTGGTCATCCCAATCGTCTTCGTCGACTTCGAATTCCGGGATGGTGCGGCCGCGCATCGTCACACCTGCGGCGTGCATCTTGTGGCTGTCGCCAGCAATCAGCGGGTGCCAGTCGAAGAGGGGTTTGTTTTCATATTTCAACCGGTAAGCGCAGGTTTGTGGCAGCCAATACATGTTATCTTCCAAAGTCTTGGGCGTCATGACGATGCATTCTGGCACAAACTGGTGGCGGATTGGATATTGGGTGCACATGCAGGTCGTCCCGTCCAGCAGCTTGCAGGCGATACGGGTCAGATCAACGGTGCCATCTTCGTCTTCCAACTTGTTCAGGCAGCATTTGCCACAGCCATCGCAAAGCGCCTCCCATTCGACTTTGGTCATCTCGTCGAGGGTCTGAGTTTCCCAGAACCGGGGGCGGACGCCATCGCGGGGGATCTCAGACATCGGCGAGGATCTTTCGGCATGTCGTGCAATCAGCGTCCATTTGCGTGATCAGCGCGGGCAGGCCGTCGAATTTGAGTTCGGGGCGCAGGAAATCCACGAGGGCGACTGACACGGTTGAGCCGTAGAGATCGCCTTTGAAATCAAAGATGAAGGTCTCGCAATTTGGAACGTCCCCATCGAACATCGGCCGGATACCGATAGAGGATGCGCCGTTGTAGCTGCCCGCATGCGTGCCATCAAGGACGTCGATCTTGACTGCATAGACACCAAATTTCGGCAGATGCAGCCCGTCGATAGAGATATTGGCGGTGGGATAGCCCAACTCGCGTCCGCGTTGATGACCGCTGATCACTTCGCCTTCCAGACGGTGCCAGTGCCCAAGCATTTTGGCGGCGTCGCGGGGGCGTCCATCGGTCAAGGCGGTGCGGATCGCCGTGGAGGATACTTCGAGGTTCGCAATTTCCTTCATCGGGGCCACGGTGACCCCAAAACCCATATTTGCACCAAAGTCTTGCAGGTCGGCGGTCGTGCCAGAGCGGCCTTTGCCAAAACAGAAATCGGCCCCCACAACGATGTGTTTCAGGCCAAGCCGGGTCGCGATGATCTCTTGCGCGAAGTCTGCGGCGCTGAGCTCTGCAAGCGTTTGATTAAATGTGACTTCGTAAAGCTTTTCGATGCCGAGGCGGGCAAGGCGGTTCGCCTTCGCCTCTGCGTTCATCAGGCGGAAGGCGTTGGTGTCGCGGGCAAAATAGCTGCGGGGGTGGGGTTCGAACGTCATGATGCCAAGGGGCGCGCCGATGGATGCGGCGGCCTCGCGGGTGACGTCGATCACAGATTGGTGGCCCAGATGCACACCGTCAAAATTGCCAATGGCCGCGGCGGCACCACGGTCGGCAGGATCAATGAAAAGAGTGTCGCGGATGATACGCATATGGCTGCGTACCCCGGCCTGTAAGTTGGTGCAAGGTCAGTCGAATTTACGGGATGGCGCTAGAACCGTGGCTTCCCCGACAAGGACCTTTTTGCCGTCTACGATGCAACGTGTTTCCATCTTCACGCGGCGCTTGGAATGGTCGATTTCCATGACCTCGACCTCGGCCAGGACCATATCGTCTGGGCGGACAGGGGCCAGGAACTTTAGGGATTGGCCCAGATAGACTGTGCCGTGGCCCGGCAGTTGTTCCCCGATCACAGCCGAGATCAGGCCCGCCGTCAGCATGCCATGCGCAATGCGACCCCCGAAGATCGTGTCGTGGGCATAGTCGTCGTCAAGGTGGACGGGATTTCTGTCTGTCGAGACTTCTGCAAACATTTCGATGTCGCGGTCGGTGACGACCTTTTGCAAAGACCGGATCATGCCGATTTCGATGTCTTCGATACAGATCGTGCCGCGGGGTGCGTTGTCCAACATGATGCGTCCTTCGGGTAACAAAAAACCGGATAACACGACCGGCTTGAAACTTTATTACTTTGCGAGCGCAGAAAAATCAAGCCTTAAGTTCGTCAGCGCAACTGTCCCATGCTGAAGGTCGCTGACATGTTTTCTTTTTGTAAATAGGTACTTAACGCTTCCGGGTCAGGTTGGTCATCAGTCTTTGTTTCAGCTGCCGCCAAGCCGCCAGATATAAACAGGGTATCAAGGTCTTCTTGCAGGCCACCAAGAATGTCAGTTCGAATCCCGTCGCCGATTGCGATGATATTCGCATCTGGTATCGACTTACCTAATGCGGTGATCCGGCGGCGCGCCAGATCGTAAATCGGGGGGTGGGGTTTGCCGAAATAAAGGCTTTCGCCGCCCATATCTGTGTAGAGTTGTGCGAGTGCACCCGCGCACCATTCGCGCACGTCGCCCCGGTCGACGACGATGTCGGGGTTGGCGCAAAGCAGCTTCAGGCCCTTTTCTTTTGCAATCAGAAAATCCGGCCGGTTCACATCCAGATCTGCTAACGGGTCGAAAGGACCGCAGCAGACGATGCCTTCGGCTTCGCGAAGCGGGACTTTCTGAATGTCGACAGGATTATCAATTATTTTCAATGTCTTGAAGAAATCGTCATCCCGAGGGCTTTCGCCCATAAACCAAATCTTACGACCCACGATGCCGCGAAACATCGCGGCCCGCGCACTATCACCGGATGTCGCGATGGCGTCCCAAGCATCGTCCGGAATGCCAAAATCGCTTATCTGATGGGCCACGGAATCCCATGGTCTCGGAGAGTTGGTGACCAGCACGACCGTTCCGCCTTTGGTGCGGAAGTCTTGCATCGCTTTGACGGCTTCGGGATGGGCATGGATGCCGTTGTGCATACAGCCCCAAAGGTCGACGAATGCCGCGTCATACCGCTCTGAAATCTCGGAAAAGGAGGTGATGATCTGGGACATGGGCTACCTGTTTTGCGGGCGTTGCGAGTGTGCACCAGCTGTACACCGGGCGTACACCGCGCGTACACCGATTTTCTGAAATTGGGATGGCCGGGTGAAAGGTTAGGCTTTAGTTAACGACCGATGTGAAGCAGCAATCCGGGTGGGCGGCCAGATGGGCAATGTGTGCGACGCGGATGGTGACCCGCACGCCCGCTTGCAGGCCTGCGGATATGGGATGGGCCGTCTACAGCCCGATCTGGGCGGACTTCCAGATGTGCTATGAGGGTGACCCGACGGTCATGCAGGCCGGAAAGGTGTTCTTTTTGCACATGGTCTTGATGAAGTCCGATGTGGGCTTGGCCATGTGCTGGGGGCAGTCTGTGTTGTTGACAGAAAACGGGGGGGAGAGGGTGTCGCGTAGTGTGTTGGGTTTGGTGGTGGTTTAGGGGGCCAAGGTGGCAAGGTCTGCTTGGAGCCCTTAGATACCATTTTGACGCAAGGCAAAATCTCTCAACTTTCCTTCGATGGCACGTTGCAACTCGTCTTTCTCGTCGTAATCAAAGATGTTCAACGAACTTTCTGAGTTTAACAGGCGCTCAAGCAAATCTTTGGACAACTGCTCATTTGAAAGAGTTAGCATCAGGATAGTGTTTCGAACGATTGATTGCTCAAGGAGTTGATGATGGTCGATAAAATTGGGATGTTCAGCATATTCCAACTGGATCGACCTTAGCTCTTTTATAGAGGCTTCAATGCCGTCAGCTAGGCAAATCTCAGTCGTTTGATTGATCCGCTGTATATAGCTCTCTGGCCATGCGATCTCGTTAGTCACAGAAAAAGGTACTCCGGATAGGTATGGTCGAAGTTCTCAAATACTGCATCTGCGACAAAATCCAATGGTAACAAAGTCCGCGTTGCCGACCTCGGCCGTTGTTTTCAGCATTGAACCCTACCAAAAGCGTCGGATGACCGGTTAGAGCCGAAAAGTACTGAATGCTGCGTATTGCACCGACAGCTGCTTTGCGATTCAGTGCGCTGTAAGGCCGAGGGTTTCAAAATGTGCACGATAAACGGTCTCCAGTTATTGGTAGAGACGTTCAAGTTTGCAAAACAAGGGTATTCGAGTGCTGAAGAGCAACTGATCGAATTTGCAAATCTTTATGCGAAGCTTGACCCAGGCAGCGCTGACCAACTGCGCGCGTCCATTGATAGCAAAGTTCGGCTTGGATTGTTTGGGACAGCATCGTCTCTTTTTCAGCACTCCTTTCCAAAAGCAGCAGAGACTCAAAGAGTTCGGCTGCTTCGAATTGTTTTTGCTATGTATAGCTTTGACAACCTTGGCTTTGGCTATGACAGCGTTCGTCATATCATCGACATATCCAAATTTATTCGCGAAGAGCATGAACTTTTGGCGAAGAAGGCGTGGTTACCGTTCAGAGAGTTAACCACCAACCAAATAGCAAGAAACAATCTAGAAAATCACATTTTTGGCGGCATCCAACCACCGACCGACTAACCCATTCCTTTTGGTCTTGGCGATGATATCGTTGAAAGCGGCTTTTTGCGCTGGCGCTGCGAATTCACAATAAGTCCCGCAAAGCCGTCACCTCAAGCCGCCGAAAAAAGGGCCGCACCTGAGAGTGCAGCCCTAACGTTTAGGCTGTTACGTTGCCTACGCCGTCTTTAAATTCGGGATGATTTGCTTTTTGCGGCTCATGACGCCAGGCAGTACCACGGTGTCTCCGGAAACAGTTGCTCCGAAGGATGCCTTTGCGACGCCTTTGGTCAGCTCATTGGGAATTAGCATGGTGGCTTCTTCGTTCAGGATGTCCACGACGAAAAGCAGGACCTGATCGACGCCGTCTTCGGAGGCCACATCAGACATCGACGCCATGATGCTGTCTTTGCGGTCCAGCACGATTTGGGGCGCTGTGGTTTCCAAGACAGAGACCCGGAATTTAGTATCACCAACTGCATATTCCTTGCTGTCCATGCGCAAAAGCTCGGCATCGGAAAACGCCGAGACATCAGACTTCGCGGCAAACATTTCGGCGGCGTACATGCCGATTTCGATGCCTAATTCTGCGGCGAGTGTTTCGGCCAGCTCTTTGTCGGTTTGCGTTGTCGTCGGTGATCGGAACTCAAGCGTGTCAGACAGAATGCAAGACAACATCAGGCCTTTGACAGCGTCCGGCATGTGGGCTGCATGTTCGCCCATCAGGTCGTGCATGATGGTCGCCGTGCAGGCGAGGGGGCGGATCGTGATGTCGATCGGGCCTGCTGTTTCGAGACCACCGACCAGCTTATGGTGATCGATGATGGCGGTGATATTGGCTGCGTTGATATTGTCAGGCAATTCAGCGGGGTTGTTGGTATCGACGACAACACAGTCCTGGCCATCTGCAAGGGTGTCGATGATCTGTGGCTGATCAAAGCCCCAGCGTTCTGCCACAAAGGCTGCTTCTGTGTTGGGCTGGCCCAGCAGCACTGCTTTTGCGTCGGTGCCAGTGTGGTTGAGGAACCATTCCCAGATCAGGGGGGATCCCGTGGAATCAGTGTCAGGGGATTTGTGGCCAAAAATCAGCGTTGTCATCAGAGCTACCTATGAAATGGGGTACGTTTTGCGGGCCTTATAGCAGCAAAGCCCACGTTGTCACGGGGCCAATGAACAAGGCTGATATGCGTTTTTCAAAGAGCCTTGGCGAAGGTGACAAAACCAAAATGCCTGTTGGGCCAAGACGCTGCGTTGAAGTTTTTCGCGGGGTAGGGTCCGTCTGCCAGTTTTGTTCAAGTTGCTATGAGGCGCCTATCTGTTATTCGCTCACAGATAGGCGCCTTCGATCAGGATTGGTCGTTCGGAGCCATTGCTGCGGTCACAGACAGCCGGATGTGAAGCCGAAAAGAGTGTTCGTCAGAAACGAAGCATGGTTTATTCTTATGCAGATTGATGTGGTTGCAGGACTTGAGTTTGGTCTGCAATCCCCGAAGAGATAGTGAGTTGTATGGCACAAAAGGGCCGCGAAACAGACCTCTATGCGCCAATTAAGGCCTATCTTACGCGGCAAGGCTATACTGTGAAGGGTGAGGTTGGGGCTGCCGATGTTGTTGCGATGCGTGGGCCAGAAGACCCTGTGATTGTCGAGTTGAAAACCGGTTTTTCCCTGTCGTTGTTTCACCAAGGCATCGCCCGCTTAGCTGTGAGTGATCAGGTGTATGTTGCGGTCCCTTGGAAGTCAGGCAAACCTTTTGCGCGCGCCCTGAAAGACAACGTCGCGTTGGCGCGGCGTGTCGGGCTGGGCGTGATGACCGTGCGGGGCCGGGATGGTCATGTCGAGGTTCATGCCGATCCGGTGCCTTATGCCCCCCGGAAGTCAAAAAAGAAGAAGGCCAAGATGTTGCGGGCCTTTGATCGGCTGAAAGGCGACCCAAATGATGGTGGGGCGACCCGTCATGGTTTGATCACAGGGTATCGTCAGGACGCGCTGCGCTGTGCCCGGTTTTTAGCGGTTCATGGTCCGTCGCCGGGCAAAAAGGTCAAGGAGTGGGCAGAAGTTCCCGAGGCCACCCGGATCATGCGCGACGATCACTATGGGTGGTTTACGCGGGTTGAACGGGGGGTCTATGGGTTGACCAAGGCTGGTCAGAAAGGCCTAGCCGACTACGGTGATGTAGAGGGCTGAACAGACTTTGTCCCAAAGTCTGGTGGCAAATTCTCTGAGAGAATTTGGCTACAATTTCTGGGACAGAAATTGGGAGCCGCCGCTAGGGCAGGCGGGTGATGGACCAGCCTTCGGCTTCGAGCAGCGTAAGCATACCCAGCTCACCGGGCAAATGCGCGGCTCCGAACGCGATGACAATTTCATCATGTTGTGCTGCCGCAGCCTCGATCACTGGAACCCAGTTCAAGTTGCGCTGGTTCAGCAAGACATCCTGCGTCTCCGCCATTTGCGCAGCCGCTTCTTCTTCTGCCAGATCGGTCAATTCTCGGGCCGCAATTTCGCTTAGGGTCCAAACCGCTGCTGTTTGTTCTGTGAAGTATAGGTCAAGGAGTGCGACGAACATGGCCTGTTGATCTGCTTTGGAGAGCAGGCTGAGTGCAAGCGCTGCCAACTGCTCTTCCATGGTGCTGTCTGACAACGTGCCAATCAGGACTTCCCAACTTTCGAGCGATTGTATCGGAATGTCTGCGGCCTCGGCATCATTGATCAACATGTGATCCAACCCGCGTTGGCCCGCTGCAAGGTCTGCCATTGCACATGCTGGAATTCCCAGCGTCAGTGAAAGATACCAAGGCTGCATCTGCGCGATCATAAAGCTGGGCAGGCCACGGTCGGCTGCTGCGTCTTGTACTTTGGACCAAACTGAGGGCTCGAGGAGATCGGGCAATGTGGGGCCGTCGGTGATCAAGTAAAGATCCGGAGCAGCGACAAAGGCTTCTTGCATCGCGCGTTCTTCATCTGCAGTGGTTTCCACCATCAACAGGTCAGCCGTCTGCAAGGCGGGCAGCGCCCGGTCGCGAATAGGCTCTAACCTGGCATCGTAGACATGCATCGTTCCGACGAGTGTCAGGGTCTTGTTATCACGTCGCAACTCCCACAAAAGTCCGTCGGAATACGGCACGCTTTCGGACGCCGCAGTGAGGGCGGTACGATCTTCTTTGTTGAGTTGCGTAAGAAAGCTATCGCCTGAACAAAGCGCTGCCGCAGGAAGGGCCAAACAGGTCATAAGTGCCGTCAAAGTGGCGCGCAGCATAGAGCATTCCTTTTCGCAGAGGCCGGGCTGAACGGATCAGCCCGGCCGGTTTTCTAAGATCAACCGCTGACCCATTCGGATCAGGAACCGGCCCACAGCGTCGCGGACATGGTTTCGTGGGGCGGGCACCACCTGCAGGAAAGGGCGCGCGTGCACGGATTTGCCGCTGGGCAGATTTGGCCGATCATCTTCAACCAAATCAACCAGATGAGGGCAAATCGGTGGCCATCCCGGGGCAGGAATGAACCGCAGAATTGTTTTAGCAGCACCCCGCCGGATGACGGGTTTGCTGTCGTAATGATGCGTGATGTCCTGCGACACACGGGTGTCGGGGATATAAAACGGGGGATGCATTTGAGGATGCTTTCGAAAATATCAAATAGAGGGGTCGTAGACGGGGTCTGCGCCAGTGACGGCGCAGCAATGCGCAAGGTCACCAGCGGGTGCTAAGTGGGTATCCTTGGTGCATTGTCGTCTCCTCGATTCGTTATCGTCTTGCAGTTGTGTAGCCGGAGCGTTGCCTTTGGGGCAACAGTGAATTTTGAAGTGCAGCCAATGTTGCGCAATTGTGCCGTCTGGTCAGATGTAGGCGGCATGGAATGGTGCGGGTTCGCGGGCAAAGTTATCCGGGTTCGGCTGGGGTAAGACGCAACAATGATAAACCTCATGAATGCCCTGTAAGCTTATGCTATCTATCGGGAAAGATGCTAAAAGATGTCTGGCGAAGCGCGGCCTTTTGATGGCTTTTTATCTGTCTTTTTCCTTTGCCCGATTTCTTCCATTGGAAGCTGTTGACTCGTCCGCTGTCCTTACTTAACTACACGTCGTTAGCACTCGCGCTGTGTGAGTGATAACATCAAGATTAACGCGAACAAGGAGAGTTCGGAGATGGCATTTACACCACTGCATGACCGTGTGTTGGTTCGTCGTGTTGAAAGCGACGAGAAAACAGCTGGCGGGCTGATCATTCCTGACAGCGCCAAGGAAAAGCCTGCTGAAGGCGAAGTCGTATCTTGCGGCGCAGGCGCACGCAAGGACAGCGGTGAGCTGATCGCGATGGACGTCAAAGCAGGCGACAAGATCCTGTTTGGCAAGTGGTCCGGCACCGAAGTCAAGATCGACGGTGAAGACCTGCTGATCATGAAAGAAAGCGACATCCTGGGCATCATCGCCTGATGGGGTCGGTGCGTGGCAAGCACGCACCCTACGTTTTCAAGACAACAACTTAATTCAAGGAGCTAATCAATGGCTGCTAAAGACGTCAAATTTGATACCGACGCCCGGAACCGGATGCTCACAGGTGTCAACACACTGGCAAACGCTGTCAAAGTCACGCTGGGTCCAAAGGGCCGCAACGTGGTTCTGGACAAATCCTTCGGCGCACCGCGCATCACAAAAGACGGTGTATCTGTCGCCAAAGAGATCGAACTGGAAGACAAGTTCGAGAACATGGGCGCCCAGATGGTCAAGGAAGTTGCGTCCCGCACCAACGATGAAGCTGGCGACGGTACAACAACTGCGACTGTTCTGGCCCAAGCCATCGTCAAAGAAGGCATGAAGTCTGTTGCTGCTGGCATGAACCCAATGGACCTCAAGCGCGGCATCGACCTTGCGACGACTGCTGTTGTGGAAGCCATCAAAGGCGCATCCCGCCCTGTGTCCGACAGCGACGAAGTTGCTCAGGTTGGCACGATCTCTGCCAACGGTGAAGCTGAAATCGGTCGTCAGATCGCAGACGCGATGCAGAAAGTTGGCAACGAAGGTGTCATCACTGTTGAAGAAAACAAAGGTCTGGAAACAGAAACAGACGTTGTTGAAGGCATGCAGTTCGACCGCGGCTACCTGTCTCCATACTTCACAACCAATCAAGAGAAGATGACCGTTGAACTGGAAGACGCTGTCATCTTGTTGCACGAAAAGAAACTGTCTTCTTTGCAGCCAATGGTTCCACTGCTTGAGTCTGTCATTCAGTCCAGCAAGCCACTGCTGATCATTGCAGAAGACGTCGAAGGTGAAGCACTGGCAACGCTGGTTGTGAACCGTCTGCGTGGCGGCCTGAAAGTAGCTGCTGTGAAGGCGCCTGGTTTCGGTGATCGTCGTAAAGCCATGCTGCAGGACATCGCGATCCTGACAGGTGGTCAGGTGATCTCTGAAGACCTTGGCATGAAGCTGGAAAACGTCACGATCGACATGCTGGGTTCTGCCAAGCGCGTGAACATCACCAAAGACGAGACAACCATCGTTGACGGTGGCGGCGACAAGGCTGAGATCGAAGCCCGCGTTACACAGGTGCGCGCACAGATCGAAACAACAGACAGCGACTACGATCGTGAGAAGCTGCAAGAGCGCGTCGCCAAACTGGCAGGCGGTGTTGCTGTGATCCGCGTCGGCGGCATGTCCGAAGTGGAAGTCAAAGAGCGTAAAGACCGTGTTGATGACGCGTTGAACGCGACACGCGCTGCCGTTCAGGAAGGTATCGTCGTTGGTGGCGGTGTTGCACTGGTCCAAGGTGGCAAGGCGCTGGATAACGTGAAGGGTGCAAACTCTGACCAAGACGTCGGTGTGAACATCATCCGCAAGGCACTGGAAGCGCCACTGCGTCAGATCGCTGAGAACTCTGGCGTCGACGGCTCTGTTGTTGCTGGCAAAATCCGCGAAAGCGACGACAAGGCGTTTGGTTTCAACGCGCAGACCGAAGAATATGGCGACATGTTCAAGTTCGGCGTGATTGACCCCGCCAAAGTTGTGCGCACAGCGCTGCAAGACGCGGCCTCTGTTGCTGGTCTGTTGATCACAACCGAAGCCATGGTTGCAGACAAGCCAGCCAAAGAAGGCGCAGGCGCCGGCGGCGGCATGCCCGACATGGGCGGCATGGGCGGCATGATGTAAGCTGCTGCGGCCTTACTTAAATTGAGAGGGCGTCCTTCGGGGCGCCCTTTTCTTGTCTAAAAACTGCGTCATAGATGTCCGATGTCGAAACGAACGCAAAAGCAACTTGATCAGCTTGTCCGCAAACAGCGTCTGCGACATCTGATGATTATTATCGTTTTGCCGGGAATGGTGCTGCTTGGAATTTTTGCATGGCTTATTTATGTGAGTGGCCCGCAAGATCCATTGTCCCGAACTTACTTCTCAGCAAAGGTTGTTTCGATCGAAGATATTTCGAGCGGGACCGGTGTAGCCATCGAGATTGTGGCGCGGTTTTCCGGACTGCAGAAAATCTTTCAGACGGATAATCGGCTAATTGTTGACAGTATCGAAGACGTCGTTTGCATCATGGAGACACGTGGTGTGCGCGTTGCTGAAGATGCACCCCGACCGCGTTATCATGCTTTGGCCGAACCGGGTAAATGCAACTTGCTTTAGTCTCTGCGAGGACAATTGGTTTCGTGCTTGCCAGTTTCGCTTTGCTCCGCCAAGCAGTGGTCATGCACCTTTTACTTCTCGTCACTTTGACCATGATCGCCTTTGCGTCGAACTCGATCCTGAACCGGGTCGGGGTGGCAAGCTATGGTATGGACCCGATGATCTTTGCGGTGATCCGGACAGCTGCGGGGGCTACGATGCTGGCGGTTCTGGTCGCGCGGCGTCGGCAGGGCGGGATACAGTTGATGTCACGCAAACGCATGGCCGGGGCATTGGCATTGGCCATTTATATGATCGGGTTTTCATGGTCTTACCTAACACTGGGTGCAGGTCTTGGGGCGTTGATCTTGTTTGGGGTTCTCCAGATCGTCATGTTCGGTTGGGCCGTGGTCGAGGGGCAGAAAATCTCTGTTTTGAAGTGGATTGGGTGCAGCATCGCCATGGCGGGCTTGGTGGTACTTTTGTGGCCCGGCGGTGAGACAGCAGTGCCGTTTGCCGGGTCATTGGCGATGCTGGCGGCAGGTGTCGCTTGGGCGGCCTATACCTTGCTTGGACGAGGAGAGCCGGATGCATTAGCTGCGACAGCCGGGAATTTCATCTTATGTTTGCCACTGGTTGCCGCTCTCTTGCTGGGCGTAAGTGCTGAGACAATCACCCTTGGGGGAACCATCATAGCGATCATCGCGGGCGCGGTTACATCCGGTTTGGGGTACGCCTTGTGGTACCGATGCTTGCCGCAACTAGAGACGGTTACGGCCTCGGTCGCGCAATTGTCCGTGCCTGTCATTGCGGTAGCCGCGGGGGTGGCCTTGCTGGGAGAGCCGCTGACATGGCGGTTGATTGTTGCGGGTGTGTTGGTGTTGGGTGGGATCGGCTTGTCGCTGAAGCCAGGGCGTTAACGGACGATAGGCTCTAACAGATCGTAGAAGGTCTGGGCGGGCGCATCCCATGCAACGTGTGCAAGGCTGTCTGGCTTGACGGTCAGTTTTGACAACTCATCGCGCGTCACCCAGCGGCGGTGTGACACAATGCCCTCGGGGTCCTGCCATGCGGGATCAAGGATGCCAGCGGCCAAGGTACAGCGAAAATAGATATCGACTTGATGAAAGTCATGCGCTTCGTCGTTGAATTCGTTGACCAAACAGACGTTGCCAACATCAACCTGCAGGCCTGTTTCCTCGTGCATTTCACGGCGCAGATTGTCAGGCAGGCTTGCGTGTGCATCGACCCCGCCGCCGGGCGCGCACCACAAATGGTCACGTCCGCGCCATGCATTGACCAAAAGCAAACGATTATCCTGCAAAAGAACGGCGCGCACAGCAAGACGAGGAGGTTTAGACATAGCACCCAAGATGGCGTTCTGACGTTCGCGACGCAAGGTTTTGTCGCGCAGGGATTCCGAAACGTCATCACCAGTGTTATCTATCACCCCATGAAAGCTCGTTTTTTGTTTCTTTTTCTGTTGATGTTTGGCTGCGCCCCAATTGCGCAGGGCTTTGTGCATGCCAAACCGCAAACAGCGGAAGAATGTGTTGTGCTGCTGCATGGTCTTGCGCGATCTGAAATATCGCTGGCCCCAATGCAGGCTGTGTTAGAGGCGGCAGGCTATACGGTTGTGAACACCGGCTATCCCTCGACCGAAAAGACCATTCAGGCGTTGGTGGATGAGCAGGTGGGTGCAGATGTGGCCGCTTGCGGTGATCGGCGTGTGAACTTCGTGGCCCATTCAATGGGAAATATCCTGATCCGTCTGTGGCTGACCGAAAACCGCCCCGCCCAGATGGGGCGTGTCGTAATGTTGGGGCCACCCAATCAGGGGTCTGAATTGGTTGATATCTTTGGCGATTGGGAGCCGTTTGAGTGGATCAACGGACCTGCTGGTCTGCAATTGGGGACAGAGGCCGGATCGGTTCCAAATCAGATTGATGGGGCATCATATGAGGTAGGGATTATTGCGGGCGACAGATCTTTAAACCCCGTCTATTCCTCATTGATTGCAGGGCCGGATGACGGGAAGGTTTCTGTCGAGGAAACCAAACTTGACGGGATGAATGATCATATCGTTCTGCCCGTCACCCACACCTTCATGATGAACAACCCGCTGGTGATCGCCCAAGTTCAGGCGTTTCTGACCGCCGGACAGTTTGACCGCGACCTGAGTTTTGGTGGCGTTGTCTTTGGGTTGACTGACTAGGGCGCGCCGTCGAACGCCGGGTGTGATTTTTCTATAAAAATCGGGGGATGCCTGCGTCGTTTGGGCCCTTTATGCAGGTCCGGTGATCCGGTTGATATGCCCCATCTTACGTCCCGGCTTGGCTACAGCCTTCCCGTAAAGGTGGATTGCTGCTTCGGTTTGGGCTGCTTCTGGGACCTGATTCATGTCGTCGCCAATCAGGTTTTCCATCCTGACGTTGCTGTGTCGCGATCCGTCTCCCAGCGGCCAGCCGGCCACCGCCCGGATGTGCTGTTCGAACTGATCAATCGTACAGCCGTTCTGTGTCCAGTGCCCCGAGTTGTGCACGCGCGGTGCGATTTCGTTCACGATAAGCCCCTGTGAGGTGACGAATAATTCGACCCCCATGACCCCCACATAATCCAACGCATTCAGGATCCGCGCGGCCAGCAATACAGCGTCTGTTCGTTGCGACGGGGTCAGTTTGGCGGGCACCGTGGTGGTCCGCAGGATACCTGCCTCGTGCACGTTCTCGCCAGGGTCATAACAGGCCACCGCCCCGTCGGGGTTACGTGCGGCGATGACCGAGACCTCGTGGCTGAAATCAACGAAACCTTCCAGAATTGCAGCTGCCCCGGCCATGTCCGCAAGGGCTTTGGGGGCGTCGTCCGGCGTCATGATCCGTGCTTGACCCTTGCCGTCGTAGCCCATCGTGCGGGTCTTGAGGATGGCAGGTGTGCCGATGCCTGACAGCGCTGTATCGAGGTCAGCCGCCGTTTCCACGTTCGCAAAGGGGGCCGTTTGCAGGCCGAGGTCTTGCAGGAAGGCTTTCTCGACAAGGCGGTCCTGACTGGTGGCCAGGGCCGTGCGGTTTGGATGGATCGGTTTGAGAGCCTCCAGCACGTCGAGCGCTGAGGTCGGGATGTTCTCAAACTCGTAGGTGATGACATCGACCGATGCCGCGAAAGCTTTCAGGGCGGCGGTGTCGGTGTAGTCGGCTGTGGTCACCGTGTGGGCCACGTCGCCTGCTGGTGGGGTGGCTCCCGGCTCAAAGATATGGGTTTTCAGTCCAAGACGTGATGCAGCCACCGACAACATCCGCCCCAGCTGTCCGCCACCAAGGATGCCGATGGTTGATCCAACGGGTAGGGCGGTCATTGTGGTGCATCCGGGATTGAGGCGGACAAATCCGTCCGCCATTGATCAAGGCGTTGTGCCAGCGCCGGGTCTTGGAGGGCCAGAATACCCGCAGCCATCAGGCCTGCGTTCGCCGCACCAGCCGCCCCAATCGCCATTGTCGCCACCGGAAAGCCACGCGGCATTTGGAGGATGGAATAAAGACTATCGACGCCGGACAAGGCCTTGGTTTGCACAGGCACGCCGATCACCGGTACCCGCGTTTTCGACGCCATCATGCCGGGCAAATGCGCGGCCCCACCTGCACCGGCGATAATCACCTGCAGGCCCCGATCCACAGCCGTTTTGCCATAGTCCCACAGCCGATCCGGGGTGCGGTGGGCCGAGACGATCTTAGTCTCGTATGGCACCTGCAGGGCGTCCAGCATGTCGGCTGCTTCTTTCATGGTAGGCCAGTCAGACTGGCTGCCCATGATGATCCCGATTGCGATGTCTGCCATGTCGTCTAGGCCCTAACCCGTTGCGGAAGCGGCACTATAGCCAGCCCGGTTGCGGGTGCAATGGGTGATCCGGTCAGGCGATAATGTCAGGTGTGACGCGATCTTCCAGTATGGCGATCTTGTCTTTCAGGGCCAGCTTTTGCCGTTTGAGCCGTTGCAGGGTCAACATGTCCGGCACACCGCGTTCGTGCAGCGCATGGATCGCATCATCCAGATCCCGATGTTCCTGTCGCAGGACGGCCAGTTCCACGCGCAGCACCTCTTCCTGTTCCATTTTGGCAGAGGTGTTCATGCAGGTTCCTTCAACAACGACCGGTGACGTCTTGTTATAGCGTTGTTTTGGTGGATCCGCCTAGTGATTCATTCGCCTTTGAAGCACTTGCAACATCAGACCGCAGACCCCATATTTTCTCTAGCGGTGTTGCTGTAATCAGGACGCCCGCTGGACTGTCGCTTTGATGTAAGGACGTGTCGCATGACAAAATTAGCTTTGGGGACCCACCCCTTTCTGCTGGGCTTTGAACAGCTGGAACAATTGGTCGAACGCACCGCAAAAAGCGGCAATGACGGCTATCCCCCCTATAACATCGAACAAACGTCAGAATGGTCGTATCGGATCACACTGGCCGTCGCTGGATTTGCAGAGCGGGATTTGTCGATTACCGTTGAAGATAACGCTTTGGTCATTCGTGGTCGTCAAAGTGAAGATGCCGATGGTCGTGTGTTCTTGCACCGGGGCATTGCTGCCCGCCAATTCCAACGCAATTTTGTGCTGGCCGACGGTGTTGATGTGGGCGAGGCCGTAATGGAAAACGGTCTGCTGCATGTTGACCTGACCCGGTCAGAACCGGATCGCGTCATTCAAACGATCAAGATACGCAAGGGGTAAGTGGTATGAATATGAAGCAGAAATTTGCAGAGATGGGTCGGAATATCGTCTACGTGAAAGAGGTTGAAACCTCTGAACTGCCTGATGACCTGCGGGCCGAAGCTGGCGATCTGGAGACATTGTTTTCAGTCCACAACGCAGATGGTGAACAGCTCGCGCTTGTTGCGAACCGAACCTTGGCCTTCCACCTCGCGCGCGAGAACAGCATGGTGCCGGTCACTGTTCACTAGACGTTGGTGTCAAGAAGGCACGCCGAAATGGGTGCCTTTAGGGCTAGATGGGCCTAGCCGGTGAAGGCATTGATCGCGACAAAGATAAGCCCGGACAAAAGCGCTGCCGCCGGAACTGTGATCACCCATGCTGCAAGGATTGTCATGAAGTGTGACCGGCGCACCAGTTTGCGCCGCCGCCGCTCTTCCGGGCCATAGCTGACCCGGTCCGGCATTGTGGCCCGTGCTTTGCGGATCCGACGTTCCGCGTCCCATTCCCGGAAAAAGCCGACACCAAAGACTCCGCCAACCGCGATATGGGTCGAAGACACAGGCAGCCCAAGCCAGCTTGCAACAATTACTGTGATGGCGGCTGACAGCGCGACGCAGTAAGCGCGCATCGGGTTCAGCTTGGTGATTTGCCCACCGACCATGCGGATCAGCTTTGGCCCGAACAGGAACAAACCAAAGGAAATCCCGAAGGCCCCGATGATCATGACCCAAAAGGGAATCCCGAAGGAATGGGTAAAATCCCCGGATTGCGACACTTGCACAATGGCCGCAAGCGGGCCGACCGCATTGGCCACATCATTGGCCCCGTGTGCAAAGCTGAGAAGTGCGGCAGAGACAACAAGCGGGATGCCAAACAATACTTTGAGTGACTTGTTCCGGTTTTCGAGACCCTCTGACTGTTTTCGGATCAGTGGGATCATCACCAACCAAACCACGACGCCGATCGCGGCCCCAATCAGCAAGGCTGTTGGCATATCGATCTTGATGATCTTTTTCAGGCCCTTCAATGCAAGATAGGCCCCAAACGTCCCGGCCATAATCCCTACCAGCACGGGCACCCAACGTCGCGCGGCCGCGATCTTGTCGTCTTGATAGATGATCCGGGACTTGATGATGAACAAAAAGAATGCAGCAATTGCGCCGCCTAGCACTGGCGAGATCACCCAGCTTGCGGCAATAGCCCCCATTGTCGGCCAAGACACCGCAGCGAAACCGGCCGCCGCAATGCCTGCACCCATGACCCCACCAACGACCGAATGGGTCGTCGAGACCGGCGCACCCACCCAAGTGGCAAGGTTGACCCACAGCGCTGCTGACAAAAGAGCCGCCATCATCGCCCAAATGAACGTGCTCGCCGTGCCCATACTTTCGGGCGCGATGATGCCTTTCGCAATGGTAGAGACAACATCCCCGCCGGCAAGCAGCGCGCCTGCGCTTTCAAAGATGACTGCAATTGCGATGGCGCCGCCCATGGACAAGGCATTTGCCCCAACCGCAGGCCCCATGTTGTTCGCCACATCGTTTGCGCCAATGTTGAGGGCCATATACGCCCCAAAACACGCCGCAATTACCACAATCATTGCATTATTGGTCTGTCCGAAAAACAGGGCAGCGACGATGCCTGCTAGCACCACAAAGACAAGCGAAATACCCGGTCCGACAAGAGGGCGTGAGACATATTGCGTCGCCATCTCGAGGTTGGAAAAACGGGCCAGATCGCGATCTAGCGTTTCGAGATGGCGCGGATCGCCCTGCGTGTTTGTCATGCGAATGTCCCCCGGATTGCGGGATACGCTATGAGGTCTTCAATGTGAGAAAGCAAATACTATTCTGGATAGGTCACAAGCGGCTAGAGCTGCTTCAGGATCGCTTTCAACTCTTCTTCGTGAACCAGATTTGCGGCCTCTTGGGGTGCCATCCATTTGCGGTCACGCTCGTCCATTTCCGGAAAGGTCTCGGCCAGATCGTTCACTTTCACAGAATAGACAAGTGTTTCAACGGGATAGGACCAGCCAGACTCTTGAACCTTGTCGTAGGTATAGGTGCCAATCGGGTCTGGTTTTGCGGCGCTTTTGCGCACGCCTGCTTCTTCCCATGCTTCCTGAAGGGCAGCTTCGTGATCGTCGAGACCACGCATCGGCCATCCCTTGGGAATGATCCAGCGACCTGTACCGCGACTGGTGATCATCAAAACCTCTTTGTCATCGCCTTTGCCACGATGGCAAAGCGCGGCGACCTGAAGCCGTTTGGGGCGTTGCAAAAACGGATGCACGACGTCTTCCCAAACCGTATTCAAAATCTTGTTCATGATGATGCGCTCAATTCTTTTTTTCTTTATTGTTAGCCGCTTATACGGCGTTCTTGCATCACATGCAAATCAGGCTGTTGTGATGCCAGCAGGTGCGCAGAATTTCACTGAGTGCTGAAAGAAACGTTAACTTCATGCATGGCGGTTCAAAAATGCAAAAGGCCCCACCAATTTGGCGGGGCCTTTCGACTGTCATCGGACACTGATCAGGCTTTGATCAGACCCATGCTTTCCAGTTTCAGGATCACCTGATGTGCGCAGTTGTCCACCTCGATGCTTTCGGTCTCCAGCGACAGCTCTGGGTTTTCAGGGGTGTCGTAAGGATCTGAAATGCCTGTGAATTCCTTGATCTTGCCTTCGCGCGCAAGCTTGTACAGGCCCTTGCGGTCACGGCGTTCGCATTCCTCGATGCTTGTGGCAACGTGGACCTCGATGAAAGCACCGAAAGCTTCGATGTCTTCACGCACGGCCCGACGGGTTGTCGCGTAAGGTGCAATCGGCGCGCAGATGGCGATGCCACCGTTTTTGGTGATCTCAGAGGCCACGTATCCGATGCGGCGGATGTTCAGATCGCGGTGCTCTTTCGAGAAGCCAAGTTCGGAAGACAGGTTCTTGCGCACGATATCACCGTCAAGCAATGTCACTGGGCGACCGCCCATTTCCATCAGTTTCACCATAAGCGCATTGGCGATGGTGGACTTGCCGGAGCCAGAGAAGCCGGTGAAGAACACGGTAAAGCCTTGGCTTGCCCGTGGTGGACGCGACTTGCGCAGCTCTTCGACGACAGCCGGGAAAGAGAACCACTCGGGGATTTCCAGACCTTCCGCCAAGCGGCGGCGCAGTTCGGTGCCCGAGATGTTGAGGACGGTGACCTCGTCCTTGTCCGCGATCTCGTCTGCCGGTTCGTATTGGGCGCGGTCTTGCACATAAACCATGTGCTTAAAGTCGACCATTTCGATGCCCATTTCTTCCTGATGCTCGCGGAAGAGTTCCTGTGCATCGTATGGGCCGTAGAAATCCTCACCCGCAGAGTTGGCACCGGGACCGGCATGGTCGCGACCGACGATGAAGTGGGTGCAGCCGTGGTTTTTGCGGATCAGACCGTGCCAAACCGCCTCGCGTGGGCCAGCCATACGCATGGCGAGATTCAGCAGGGACATCGCTGTCGTGGACGCCGGGTACTGGTCAAGGACTGCTTCGTAGCAGCGTACACGGGTGAAGTGGTCGATATCACCCGGCTTTGTCAGGCCAACGATGGGGTGGATCAGCAGGTTGGCCTGTGCCTCTTTGGCCGCACGGAATGTCAGTTCCTGGTGGGCGCGGTGCAGGGGGTTGCGGGTTTGGAACGCCACGACCTTGCGCCAGCCCATTTTGCGGAAATAGGCGCGCAGCTCGTTTGGTGTGTCGCGGCGTGCGCGGAAATCGTAGTGAACGGGCTGCTGGATGCCGGTTATTGGGCCGCCGAGGTACACGTTGCCCGCTTGGTTGTGCAGGTAGTTCACGGCAGGGTGGGCGCTGTCGTCGGCACCGAAGACTTTTTCAGCCTCGCGTGCTTTGTTTGGTGTCCACTTGTCGGTGACGGTCATGGTCGCGAGGATCACACCTTCTTGGTCGCGCAGGGCGATGTCTTGACCGACTTCGATGGTGTCTGCCTCTTTTTCGGACACGTCCAGCGTGATCGGCATTGGCCACAGCGAGCCGTCAGCCAAACGCATGTTTTCCACAACACCGTTGTAGTCTTCTTGGGACAAGAACCCTTTGAGCGGGTTAAAACCGCCGTTCATCAAGAGCTCCAGATCGCAGATCTGGCGCGGTGTCAGATCGTGAGAGGCCAGGTCAGCCGCTTCCATCTTCATTTTCTGGGCGCTGTCGTAAGAGACATAAAGCTCTGGGATGGGGGCAAGGTTGTTGGTTGTCATCAAATTGGTCCTATTGGTTAAAGGGCTGAGGCCAGAGGTGGTGCCGGTCAGTTCCGCATGCAGGGCGTCGTATTCCGCAAGCTTTCTGGCCAGAAATGAATCGGTGAGGTGGATCTTTTCAGAGGCCCCTTTGGAGGTGAGCGCGTATGCAACACGCTGCCGCCGGTCGGGGCCGTTGTGATCGGTTATTTCGACAAAGCCCGCCTCGGTGGCGGTGCGCAGAAGTGTGTTGAGGCGACCGAGCGACACGCCGATGCTTTCCGCCAAGCCCCGTTGACTGGCAACCGGTGCCAGATCAAGCTGGCGGAGCAAGCGAAACAGGTGATCCTGCTCTTCAAGGCTGGCTTTGGTGACGGGTGCAGACACGGGCAATACTCGGACAGAAACTAGGGACGACTCAAACTTTGTTCACGAGTGAACGTATTGGCCGAAAAGTGCGTTCATGCAAGAACAAACATTCTGCGGGGGCCGAATGTTGCTTTATGGTGGCAAATGTCCCTTCGCGGCAGAGGGTGTGTTTTATCCAGAAACAAACCGACGCCTGAAGCAGTCGAAGGGGCCGTGTCTTGTGGGTCGCCCGGCGTGAAGGTGCGCAATGAATGCGCACCCTACGGTATCTGCCTCGTTTGCGATCAGATCAAAGGCCAAGGGGTGCGCAATGAATGCACACCCTACATCCGTTACTCCGCAGCAACGGCCTCGCTTGCGTCTTCTTGCTCGGCCAGGAATTTCTCTGCGTCCAGCGCTGCCATGCAGCCCATGCCTGCTGACGTCACAGCCTGACGGTAGACGTGATCCGTCAGATCACCTGCCGCGAACACACCCGGCACCGCTGTCCGTGTCGTCCCCGGCTCGACTTTCACGTAGCCGCCATTGTGCGTCTCCAACTGGTCTTTCACCAGTTCGGAAGCAGGGGCGTGACCAATCGCGATGAAGATGCCTTTGGCGGGGATCTCTGTGATCTCGCCGGTTTTGGTGTGCTTCACGCGCACGCCCTCAACGCCAAGGGGGGTGTCGCCGCCGACGACTTCTTCGACCTCGTGGAACCACAGGGGTTCGATTTTGGGGTTCTTGAACAGGCGGTCTTGCAGGATCTTCTCGGACCGCAGTTCATCGCGACGGTGCACCAACGTGACCTTGGAGGCGAAGTTGGTAAGGAACAGCGCCTCTTCCACAGCCGTATTGCCGCCGCCTACCACGACGATCTCTTGTCCGCGATAAAAGAATCCGTCGCAGGTGGCACAGGCTGAGACGCCGAAGCCTTTGAATTTCTCTTCAGACGGCAAGCCCAGCCACTTGGCGCGCGCGCCCGTGCACAGGATGACGGCATCAGCCGTGTAAACGGTTCCACTGTCTGATTGGGCGGTGAACGGCCGTTTGGAAAGGTCAAGCGACGTGATGATGTCGCCCACGATGTCGCAGCCCATCTCGCGGGCGTGGGCCTCCATCCGGATCATCAGGTCGGGGCCTTGGACTTGCGTGTCGCCGGGCCAGTTTTCAACTTCTGTCGTCGTGGTCAGCTGACCGCCGGGTTCGATGCCTTGCACCAATACAGGTTCAAGCATCGCACGCGCGGCATAGACGCCGGCAGTGTAGCCAGCAGGGCCGGAGCCGATGATCAGGACTTTGGTATGACGTGTCGTGGACATGGGTGGCAGCCTTTCGATCCAGTGCGGCCAAAGATATAACTGCGGGTTCGTCCGGATAAAAGGCGTCATCACGCTTTCGGGACCGCGTTCCGCCGGAAACCCTTGCGTGTTCCAAAATTGCGCATATATGTAATATTGTTGCGCAGGCATCGCCACCTGCGGATATATTTGGAAATCTCCAAGGGGGAACGGGATGCCTGGGCAAAAGCTTGACGAAATTGATCGGATGATCTTGTCCGAGTTACAAGCCGACGGTCGCATGACCAATGTCGAATTGGCCAAACGCGTTGGGATATCTGCCCCGCCTTGTCTGCGCCGCGTCCGCACTTTGGAAGAATCGGGCTTTATTCGCGGCTATCATGCAGATGTCGACCCGCGCGAGCTGGGGTTCGAAGTGCAGGTGTTTGCAATGGTTGGCTTGGTCAGCCAAGCCGAAGTCGATCTGAGCGCCTTTGAGGACATGTGCCAGAGCTGGCCGCTGGTCCGCGAGTGCCACATGCTGAATGGGGAAGTTGATTTTGTCCTGAAGTGCGTGGCGCCTGACTTACGCTCTTTCCAGCGTTTCCTCACCGAAGAGCTGACGAGCGCGCCGAACGTGGCATCCGTCAAAACGTCGCTGGTGATCCGTGGCGCAAAGGATGAACCAGGTGTCCCCTTTGATGTGTTGGAACAGCGGCTGGCGCAGGAAGCGTAAAGGCGTTCCGGGGTGGCAATGATCTTTTCTGCTCACTTTCGTTCATTTGTGCGCAAGCACTGGCTGGCGGTCGGATGTTTTGTTCTGTTTAGTCTGGCGGCCCTTTGGTTTGCTTTTGTCTTCATCAGCGACTTTCTTTACTTCAACGACCCCCGAAACCAAGACGCCCAGTTAAAGGGGTGGATGACACCGCGGTATGTTGTCCTGACCTATGATCTTCCACGCCCTTTGGTGGCTGATATTCTTGGACTGACATCGATGGATCAACGCGGAATGCCAATGCGGGATATCGCGGCTGAGATGGGTGTGACGCTTGAAGAATTGACCGAGATTGTGCGCGCCGCTGCAGCTGATCATCGGGCGAATTCACAATGACCGATCTGATCCTCGGTTTGATACCTGACTATGGCCTGTTCTTGCTGTTTGCAGTGGTATCGCTTGCCTGCCTTGCTATCCCGCTTCCATCATCCATGCTGGTTCTCGCATCTGGGGCCTTTGCTGCGGCTGGCGATTTGACGCTGTGGCAGGTCGTTCTTGTGGCCTTCGTCGCTTTCGTGGTCGGGGACCAGATAGCCTTTCGATTGGCGGCCAAAGTCGGGCCAAAGCTGTTGGATTGGATCAGGGGCAAGCCGCGTTTGGTACCGGTTCTGGACAAAAGCGAGACGCTGTTGACTGAGAAAGGGCAGACGGCTGTCTTGCTCAGCCACACTATCCTCAGTCCGACGTGTCCTTACATCAGCTATCTCTGCGGTGCTGGAGGAATGAAGTGGGCAGCGTTTACGTCCGTCGCAACTGTAGGCGCTGCAATTTGGGCTGTCGCGTACGTTGGATTGGGTTTTGTGTTTGCCACGCAGATTAGCCAGGTGGCCACGATCCTAAGCAACTTCTTTGGGATTGTGATCGCAGCATGCGCCAGCCTTGCTTGCCTGATTTGGCTTCGCAATAAGTGGCGGGCGCATGTGCAACAGCAAACGAGGGCCGATCAGGTCTCTTGACCTTCTTTCAGCGCCTTAGGATTGCTTAGGCAACGGCAAATAGATCCAGATCGCGAAGGTTGATCCGTGGATGCAACAGCGCTTCGAAATCTGACAAGCGTTGTTTGTGCGGAAACAGGGACATGAACAGCAGCTGCATGTCCTGACGCATTTGCATCATGTGTGGCAGGCCGGGGTGAAGCGTTTCGACCTCGATCCCGTTCACGCTGATCCGTTCATGGTTTTCGAACCCAAGTTGATAACAATGGACAGGCGCAATCGGCTTGAGTTCAATAATGCTAGAGCCATCGATAAAGTCGCGAACCGGAACAAATGCCACGTCACTGCCCGTCAATGTCTTCATGCCGGGGGCTTTGTGCAAGATGCGCGCTGATGGCCCTAAGATAAGGTCTGGTCCTGGGCGGCCGTAACCCATCGCATCTGATGTGATCCGGGTCATCGTTCCCATTTCGGGGCGCTTGTTTTGTGCACCCGGAACGATGGTCATTGTTCCGCGCCAGAGCAGTGTCTGAAAGCCATTCGACTCTGTTTTGACTTTGTCGCCCGGCAGCAAATCTTCGACTGCAACTGGGCCCATTTCGGTTTGCAGGATTGCACCGCGACCAATCGCTGCAAATGCGTCCTCGAATGGCGTTGTTGCAGGTGCAATCCGCGTAAACTCTTCGATCTCGAAGGTGGATGTCAGATGGGCGACTTCGTATTTGCGCATAAGTGGTTTTGCGCGGGGTTGCCGCCCATCTTGACTAGTGAGCCGTTCAACCTGAGTGGCTGGCAGCTGATGTGAGCGTTCCGTCGCGAGGCCAGCGACGGTAGTGTGGGACTTATTCATGCGAGCACCTATTAAACTAAGAACTGGTTCACACATCTGTCGGCCCCACCGACAACATCTGAGGAGTACATTGTAGTCTCACGAATGTGGCTGATTAGAGTGCTTATGGTCAAAAGAATATGAAAAAATCGCCGCTTGCCCGGTCAATCCATGATGGGATATCGGATTGTTCGCGCAGCGCGAACGGTCGCGCCACATTTGGATGTGGATAACTTTTGAGGCGCGTGTTTCGCATGTCCAAACAAGAATCAACCGCGCTGCGGATGCAGCGCGGTTGCTCGGGTGGCTCTTGGGAAGCCGGGGGAGGGAGGTCGGGGAAGTCTACCTAGACAGTAATGTCTGAGGACATAAATGCAGGCATCGGCGGAAGTGTAATCTTCGCGGTGCGTGTTTCTGTTTCAAGGCGGCGGGCGATCATTGCTTGGCGACGCAGGCCGCGTGTCCAAGGCATGTTGACTTCGCAGTCATTGGCCACTGTCTTGGGTTCCTTGATCCAGTTTCCATTTGTCATCGGGTCGTCCTTTGGCAGCTATCTGTTGGTTTCCACTGGCGCATGTTGTTGCGCTTCTGAGAACAATCTGGGCGATGAGTCGGGCAGCAATTAGACCGTCACAACAAAAAATGCGGTGAAAAAACAGATTTTCACGTCATAGATTGTAGGACCGGGGTGCCCTAGCGTAACTTACTGAAAACAAGAGATTTGTCTCAGAGTGGCAATCTAATATGATCCCGATAGGGTGGATTGTTTCGCAAAATGAGGCAATCGGGTGGCGGGTTCTTGCCTTAGTCCTGCCTAAGTCGGGCACACGATGGCTGCGATCAGGCGGCCATAGTCTGCTTCTTTGTGGTGAACCGACCTGCGGTAGCTGTAGAACCGTTTCGGATCACTGTACGTGCAATGCCGGGTCCAGCCTGCTTCGCCGATACCTGCGCCCCGCAGGCGCATCAAACCAAAGGCCGGCAAATCAAACTGCAACCTGTCCCCGTTTCCTTGTGCAAAGAAGCGGGCAAACAACGGGTCTTCAGCCAAGAATGCGTCCATGAATTCTGGCCCGACTTCATATGCGCTTTGCGAGATTGATGGCCCTATCACGGCCGTGATGTTCGCTCGTTTGGCCCCCAAGGCCTCCATCGCATTCAGCGTGTTCTCCAAAACCCCATCCAGCGCGCCTTTCCACCCTGCATGTGCGGCACCAACGACTTTTGCCTGAGCGTCCAAAAACAGAACCGGTTGGCAGTCAGCGGTCAGGATCGACAAAGCGACGCCGGGCACATTTGTGACCATGGCATCTGCCTTGGGTTTGTCTGACGTTGCGGCAGTGACGGTGATCACATCAGGGGAGTGGACTTGATGCACACCAATCAGGCTATCGCAGTCGACGCCCATGGCCTGTGCGACCCGGTCGCGATTGATCGCCACGATCTCGTGTTGGTCAGAGCTGCCAAATCCGCAGTTGAGCCCAGCATAGACGCCTGACGAAGCCCCGCCCTTGCGGGTGAAAAATCCGTGTGTTGTGCCAGCAAGCAGATCATCTGTGATGATATCAAGTGTCACGAATGCCCGATCCTTTATTGTGCAAGTCCAGGTGGCGGTGTTGCTGTCGGAGGGTAGATTCCGATCACCTTGAATATGTCGCCCATCTCGTCGGGGTGGGTCAAGCGGCGATGGGCGGCGATATGCTGGTCAAGGGCAGGGCCGCTTAAGCGTTGGGCCAGCATTTGCGCCCTTTGGGTTATCCCAAGGCGCTCGAGAAAGACGCCTTGGGTACTGACGCGAGACATGGCGGCAGGATGACAGGCCTGCGCAATTGTCTCAAAATCCACATGGGCGGTAAGATCGGCCTCGCCGGGTTGCGCGAGCGGATCAACCGGTTTGTGGTCTGCAATGGCCTGAAGCGTATCACCCAGCGACCGCCAGTCCCCGTAGTCGATGATCAAAGCAGCGCCACCGTGTGCACCGATCACGGCGCCAAGCGCACCAACGACACCGGGCAAAGCCGGACAAAGCTCGACCACTTGGCCCGGTTGGGTATCGCCCAAGCGATGGTCTAGCGCTGCAATCGGGGCCGCATCGGACAGGCCCTTGGTCAAAGCCCCGTCGGTCAGCCCCACTATATGTTCGCGCCAGCCTGCCGCATCACGGGTGAACTGGCGAATGGGCAGGGCGTCGAAAAACTCATTGGCCACCAAAAATGTGGGCTGGTCTGGCAGGGCACTGATATCATCGTGCCAAGTCGCATCAGGCACCACTTTGGCTTGCTTTGCGCGCAAGACCGGCGAGGCTTCTACAAGATGGACCTGCGCGGCGGCGCGGAATCCAGGTACCGACGTGGTGGCCCGCAAGATATCGGCCATCAAAGTACCGCGACCGGGACCCAGCTCTGCCAGCGTGAATGACGCCGGGCACCCTTGGTCCATCCAGGTCTGCGCCAGTGCAAGGCCCAACACCTCACCAAACATCTGGCTGATTTCGGGGGCCGTGATGAAATCGCCCGCACGGCCCAAAGGGTCACGGGTTGCGTAGTAGCCATGCTCTGGGTTCAGCAGGCACTCGGCCATATACTCTGCCATCGACATAGGGCCGGTCCGCGCAATCCGGGCGGCGATGACCTTTGCCAAGGGGGTCATGCGCGTTTGCGGGCCACAAGGACGGTGGCCAAGCCAATCAGGATCATCGGCAAAGACAGGGTCTGCCCCATCGTCACGCCCCAGCCGTCTAGGTGAAAGGCCAGCCCCAACGGATTGCCGACAGAGACGAATTGGGCATCCGGCTGACGGACAAACTCCACCACAAAGCGGGCAATGCCGTACCCTGCAAAAAACGTGCCCGTCAGAAGCCAGGACCGCTTGAGCGCGCCGCGTCCAAAGGCAAGCACCAACAGAACGGCCCCCAGCAAAAGACCTTCCAGACCAGCTTCATACAATTGCGAGGGATGCCGGCCACACAAGGTGGTAGCAGTCGCACAGGCCTGCGCGGCCTCGCCGGGAAAGGCCACGGCCCATGGAAGGTCAGTGGGCCGGCCCCACAGCTCTGCATTGATGAAGTTAGCGATGCGGACCAGCAAGATGGCTGGCGTTGCAGCAACGGCAATGATGTCAGACAGCGCGGGCAAAGAGACAGCGTGACGCTTGCTAAACAGAAACACGGCCGCAATCACCCCCAGAAAACCACCGTGAAAGGACAGGCCACCCGTCCAAATCATCGGGATTTCCCACGGATTGGCGATAAATTGAGCAGGGTTGTAGAAAAGGACATACCCCAGTCTGCCACCACCGATCACGCCGATGACAATATAAGTCAGCAAGTCTTCCAACTGTTTGGGATCCATCGGAGCCACGTTCCCACGCCAAAGGTGTGGGCGGCGTAAGGCAAAGGCGATGATCTGCCAACCAATGGCAATCCCCACGATATAGCCCATGGCATACCACCGCAGGGCCAATTCAAACCCAAACAGATTGATCGCGAAAATCTCGGGCGAAATAGCGGGAAACGGGATCGGGGTGCTCATGTTTCCGACATGTCCAGTGCCTGCGGCAAAGTCAACCGGGTCGCACCATTCCTTGCACTGAGGCCGTACAGGGCCCATATAAACCCCAAGCCGAAAAGGGAGCACGCGGATGCAATCCAAGAACAAAGTCTTTGACGATCTGTCGCAACTCATGACCAACGCGATGGGCGTGGCCCAGGGGGCTAAGGACGAAGCCAACAATGCGATGAAATCGATGATGGACCGTTGGTTGGCTGACAGAGATTTCGTCACCCGTGAAGAATTCGACGCGGTGCGGGCCATGGCGCAAAAAGCGCGAGAAGAAAATGAAGCGCTTGCTGCACGGGTCGCCGCACTTGAGGAAAAGCAGGCCTAAGCGCTTCTTTGTTTCATTCTATATCCCGGGGGAGCCCGTAGGGCGGGGGCAGCGCCCCTGCAGCGCCAGACGTCACGATGTGATAGAGCGAAATCCCCCAAATTTTCTAGAAAATTTGCATGACCCCATTGGACGCTGGTGCACCCCTAAAACTCTGACAGATATGCCACGAGGATATCAAGGGCAGCCTGCAGATCATCTTTCTCGATCATCTCAGTCACCGTGTGAATGTAGCGGGTGCCCACCACAATCCCAATGGCGCGTGCTCCTGCGGCAGCCTGTTGGGCCGCAGCACCATCCTGACCGCCAGCCCCCAACATCGTGCGCTGGTACGGAATGTCGTGTTTGATCGCGAGAGCTTCAATCTCGCGGACCAGATCGCGGTCTGCGATGAAAGAGCTGTCGCGCACATGCAGACCAAACCCTTTGCCTTGCGTTGTCGTCGCGTCTTTTTCAGGCACACCGGGGGTGTCACATGCCAAGGTCGTGTCGATCCCAATGCCAATATCCGGCTTTACGGCAAAGGATGATGTTCGCGCCCCACGCAACCCTACCTCTTCCTGGCAGGTAAAGACGACGTGGATCTCGGCCCCTTTGCCCTTGTCGCCAAGGGCCCGCATCGCCTCAATCCCCAGCCAGCAGGCAATCCGGTTGTCCAGCGCTTTGGAGACGATCTTGTCGCCGATCTCGATGAAGGGCTCTTCCATCACAACGAAATCACCCACCTTGATGACATCATGGGCCTTCTTGCCCATGCCGAGATCAACAAAAAACTCACCCAGCTCAGGCACCTTCTTGCGATCCTCCGGCGAGGCGATGTGGACCGGTTTGCCACCGGGGTTCATCACCCCAAGATAGTCGCCGTCATCTGTACAAACCCGAACCCTGCGCGAAAACAGATTGCGTGCATCGAAGCCGCCGACCGGTTGCAGGTACAAAAAGCCATCCTTGCTGATGTGGCTGACAAGAAACCCGATCTCGTCCATGTGACACAGCAACATGACTTTGGTGGGGGCATCTTCTGTTCCGGTGCGCTTGCACATCAAAGACCCCATGGCGTCGGTCTTGACCTCATCAAACAGGTCCTTGATCTCGGATGTGATCAGATCACGAACCCGATGCTCGTTGCCGGGAACACCGGGGGTTTCGCATAAGGCTTTGAGAAGGGAGAGGTTCATGGCGGTGCTCCGTCTGGGGTGGATTGGTGTAGTTTGGGGCTGGCGATTGGTGAAGACAAGACACATGGGTGTATTTCCGCTGAAACAAAAGTTTGCCAAATTCCTGTCGCAATGCTGCTCGGATGTCGAAGATAGTGGGGCGTTCGATATACAACCCAAAGGACGTCCTATGCCGCAACCACTTCGTATCAGCCTGATTCTCGGTGCTCTGCTTGTTTTGGCAGCCTGTGGTGGTGCCGGGTCAAACCCATTCTCATTCGAAGGTCGCACCCCGTTCGGTCCAATCTCTTCAGATGAGGCAGAGCTGGTAGCGGCACAATTTGATAGCTTGTCGGGTCAGGTCTTGGGCATTTCTGCGTCGCCTGAAGGCGTGGTCCCGACCGTTGGTGCCGCCACTTTTACCGGGATGGCGCAAATCGTTGTCACGCCGCAGGCGACCGCGCAGGCCATGACCTTGACTGGGGACGCAGTGATCAACGCGGATTTTGCGGGGCCATTTTTTGCAGCTCGGATGGACGACTTTGCAGGGGCAGACATGTCCGGGAGTACTGTTCGTCTTGATGGTGAACTGCGGGTCGATGATGCGCGGATCGGTGCCGGAACCGAAGCGTCCAGTGATGTCACCGGAACGTTCCGAGGCAAGTTGCTGGGCGATGACATAGAGATTGATGCAGGGGGTGCATTTGCAGGCGTCCTTCGCGGTAACCCGACAGCGGCCGTCAGCTTTTCGGGGGTGGACAGCACGGCACTCTACAATGGAGAGGCCGCAACAATAAGTCTGTCAGGCGTCGCCCAAGAATGACGTCTTTCATAAGATTTGCGCGGTCAGCTTCCCAAAGTCGCACAAATCTTGATTTGTCCACAAGATACTGCGGTTTGTGCACCGTTGTCCCCAAGAAATGGCTTTACAGGCGCGCGCCCCTCGCGCACCATATATCGTAGGGCCAGAGAACAAAAACCACTGACCCTAGAGCAGTCACATAGCGGTGCTGGCGCTGCCATGCCATGCCGCAAGACAGGCGAGGGGCGCAGCCATGGCACTTTCCGAATCCTATCTCGACGTAGACGATCAGCATCCGATTGATCTGGTCGAACACATTGCCACGCATCACGCGTGGGAGTTTGACCGCATCCATGACGACCAGATTGCTATGGCCGTCGAAGGCCAATGGCGGACATATTCCATCACTCTTGCCTGGTCGGCCATCGACGAAACCCTGCGCCTGATCTGCACGTATGAAATGGAGCCACCAGAAGGCCGAATGCCCGCGCTGTATGAGGCGTTGAATACCATCAACGATATGTGTTGGGCCGGGTCATTTACCTGGTGGGAAGAGCAGCGGATGATGGTGTATCGCTATGGTTTGGTTCTTGCGGGCGATCAGGTGCCAACGGCCGAACAGGTGGATACGATGATCGGGGCCGCTGTCGCCAGTTGCGAACGTTTCTATCCTGCTGTGCAGCTTGTGACCTGGGCCGAGCGTGACCCGGCCGATGCGGTTCAGATTGCCATGGCAGAGGCTTACGGGCGGGCCTAGCAGGCTTTGGGACAAAGTCTGTCCCCAATTTCTTAAGAAAGAAATTGTGCCCCCCTAGACGCCAAGTTTTTCGCGCAAACCCTGCCAGGCTAGATACAGGCCCAGCACACTACGTCCGAACAGCGGCCCGCCTGGAAAGGTGACCGTGGGCAATGTCGCAAGTGTGTCAAAGCGCCCGGCCTGTCCTGCAATCGCCTCGCCCATGATCTTGCCGCACAGGCCCGATAGCGCGACCCCATGGCCATTGAAGCCACCGGCTGACAGGATGTTGGGCGCAACCCGCAAGGCCGCCGGCATGCCTGTTGCGGTCACACCAAGTGCGCCGCCCCAGGCAAAGTCAATTCTGACATCACCCAGCCGCGGGAACAGATCGGTCATCCTTGGTCGCAGCAGGCCTGCAATATCTGTCGGGAAGGCGACCTTGGCCGAGGCCCGGCCACCGAACAGCAGTCTTTTGTCTTCGCTCATGCGATAGTAATTTACAAAATGCTTGCTGTCCTCGACCGCGATATCCTCTGCGATGATGTCCTTTGCCCGATCCTCCAATGGTTCGGTTGCGATGATGAAACTGTTCAACGGCACAACCTTTGCAGCTACCTGTCGGTCCAATCCAGCGATGTAGCCGTTGGTTGCGATGACCACATGTTTCGCGTTCACCCGGCCTTTGCTGGTCCGGACCGAGGCCGTATCCCCTTTGGCGATGTGATGGGCCGGGCTGTTTTCATAGATGACGGCGCCTGCATCCTCTGTGGCCCGTGCCAGCGCAAGGGCATAGCGCAGAGGGTGGATATGCGCACCACCCCGGTCGATGACACCACCTGCATAGCTGGTTGTTTTGACCGTCTCAGCGAAGGTGGATTTGTCTTGGGGTTCGATCTTTGCATAGCCATAGTGATCAGCCAGAAACCGGGCTTCCTGTGCGTGCTTTGCATATTCGGTATCCGTATAGCACCCATGGGCAATCCCCCACCGGTGACATGTCTCGGGGCCGAAGGCGGTGCAGTTTGCCGCGACGTCCGCTGTGGCCTCCAAGCTAAAGTCCCAAAGTGCGCGGGCCGGTGCCTCGCCATACTTTCGGATCAGGTCGCGTTGCGCCAGACCAAGACCTGTCGCTACCTGTCCGCCATTGCGCCCTGATGCGCCAAATCCGGCGCGGTGGGCTTCCAAAACGATCACGGATAGCCCTTTGGCCGCGAGGGTGCGTGCAGCGGTCAGTCCCGTATACCCGGCCCCGATGACGCAGACATCTGCGGTCTGGGTGCCGCGCAGGTCAGGGCGCAGCGGAGGATGCGTGACAGTGGCGGCATACCAACTGTTGGGAAAGGCTGCCACCTTGTCGTTTCGGTAGAGCGTCGACATATCAGACGTTTAGCAAAAGGTGTTCACGCTCCCATGGGCTGATCACCTGCAGGAATTCATTGTATTCTGCCCGTTTGACGATGGAATAGACCCGGGCGAAATCTGCCCCCATCACCTCATGCAGGTCGGTTGCTTCATCAAACAAATCCAGTGCTGTGAAAAGGCCCCGGGGGATATCATCCTCGCCCTCGTAAGCGTCGCCTTTGTAGATCTGGTCAGGCTGCATCTGGTTCATCATACCAACATAGCCACAGGCCAGTGAGGCCGCGATGCACAGGTAGGGATTGCAATCCATCCCGGCCAAACGGTTCTCGACCCGCCGCGCACCGGGCGAGGACAGAGGCACGCGGATGCCCGTTGTCCGATTATCCCTGCCCCATTCCAGATTGATCGGGGCGGCATGGTCGCGCACATAGCGGCGATAGCTGTTCACGTAAGGCGCCATCACGGCGATGGCGTTGGGCAGGCGCTGTTGCAGGCCGCCGATGAAGTGCATGAAGGCAGGCGTCTCGGCGTCGTCTTGAGCCGTAAAGATGTTGTTTCCATTCTGATCCAACACAGAATGGTGGATATGCATGGCACTGCCCGGCTCGCCTTCGATGGGTTTGGCCATAAAGGTGGCAAAGCAGTCGTGCTTCAACGCCGCCTCGCGGATCAGGCGTTTGAAGTAGAAGACCTGATCGGCCAGTTCTACCGGGTCACCGTGCAGCAAGTTGATCTCTAGCTGGCCTGCGCCGCCTTCCTGAGTGATGCCATCAATCTCGAACCCCTGGATTTCAGCGTATTCGTAGATGTCGTCGATCACTGGGCCATAGTCATCCACAGCCGTCATCGAATAGGCCTGACGGCCTGCAGCGGGGCGGCCAGTCCGCCCGATCATTGGTTCGATCCCTTTGGCGGGGTCGGTGTTGCGGGCGACCAGGAAGAATTCCATCTCGGGTGCGACGACCGGGGTCCAGCCTTGTTTCTTATACAGATCTACGACGTGTTTGAGGACGTTGCGGGGGGCAAATCCAATCGGATCGCCGTTGGTCTTGTAGGCGTCATGAATCACCTGCAGGGTGCCGTCTTCTGTCCAAGGGGCAGCCGTGGCTGTCGCCATGTCAGGGCGCAGGATCATGTCAGGCTCGGTAAAGCCACCGGGGCCCGCGGCCTCGCCCCAGTCGCCGGTGATCGTCTGAAAGAAGATGCTTTCGGGCAGGTGAAAGAATGACTGCCGCTCCCACTTGGCCGCAGGCACGGCCTTGCCGCGCGCAATGCCGGGCAGATCCCCGATCACGCATTCCACCTCGTCCAGCCGGTTTTGTTCCAGATAGGTCCGGGCCGCTTGTGGGATATCATCCAGCCACGTCATGAGATGGCCCTTTCTTTGAAGAACCTGCCGATCTGTCGGGCCAGCAGGTCATTGTCATTGGGTTTGTCGAGATCGGCCCGGGCTTGGTCCAGCAGTGGGTCAGGCACAACGCCCGGACCACGATGTGTTGCAAGGCCTGCGACAAATGTGCTGCCGAATTCCGGGTGGGCCTGTACCGTGAAGGCCTGTTTGCCATAGATCAAAGCCGCATGCGCGCAGTGATCGTTTGCGCCGTACACCTGCGCCCCTTCGGGCAGGGCGATCACCTGATCCTGATGCCAGGCATTCAAGGCGACAGTCTTGTCGCCCCAATCGTAAGTTTGCCTGCCAACAGCCCAGCCGCCGCTGAACTTTTCGACGGTGCCGCCCAAGGCCTGTGCAATGATCTGGTGGCCAAAACAGATACCGACCAGAGGTCTGTCAGCTTCAAAAATCTGGCAGACGAGGTCTTCGAGTGGCGCGATGAACGGCAGGTCCTCGTAGACACCGTGGCGTGATCCTGTGATCAGCCAGCCGTCGCAGTCTGCAGGCCCCGCCGGGAACTGCATGTTCAGCACATCGAAAATCTCAAACGTGAACCCCTGGCCGTCCAGCAAGTGCACAAACAATTGCCCATAGTTCCCCAGATCCCCGATCAGGTCTTGAGGGGAATGGCCGGTTTGCAGGATGCCGATTTTCATATGCGTGCCTTGGTCAGAGTCTTGCCGCGAAGCCTATCCAGCCGAAAGGGGCAGGGCAATGTCGCAAATCCGGGGTCAGACGGTATCGAGATAGAGATCGATCTGTTCTTCGGGGGTCAGGGCCGTGAAGTTCTTCAACTCCTGCCGCTTTGTCAGAACGAAGTTGTCTACCAATTGCGGGTCAAAGATGCGGCGTACCAATGGGCTTGCGTCGAAAGCCTCGATCGCTTCAGACCACGTGCCCGGAATTTGGGGCAGGTTCTGATCATAGGCGTTGCCCGTGATCGGGTTGCCGGGATCAAGTCCGTCTTCGACCCCAATCAGTGCCGAGCCCAGGACTGCTGCGATGAAAATGTAAGGGTTCACATCGCCGCCGGCGACCCGATGTTCGACCCGCCTTGCATTCAGGCCGCCGCCGGGCACCCGGATCGAGGCGGTTCGGTTTTCATAGGCCCAGCAAATGCCGGTAGGGGCATGGGCGTTGGGGACCAATCGTTCGTAAGAGTTACCATGCGGCGCAAAGATCAAAGCAAGGTCAGAGATTCCGGCCAGACAGCCCGCAATCGCCTGACGCAGGATGTCGGACCCTTCAAAGGTTCCGTTTGCCATGACATTGGCACCATCCTTATCAGCCAGTGAAAAGTGGGTGTGCATCCCGTTGCCGGAATAATCCTCGTAGGGTTTTGCCATAAAGCTGGCCGCCATCCCGTGTTTGCGGGCAAGGCCACGGACCAGCATTTTGAACAACCATGCATCGTCTGCGGCCTTCAGGGCGTCCGGCCCATGTTCAATCGCAACTTCAAACTGTCCGGTGCCCGCTTCGGAACTCGCGGCCTCTGCCGGGATGTTCATCGCGTCGCAGGCGGCATAAAGCTCTGTAAAGAAGTCGTCAAAGGCATCCAGCGCCCGCAGGCTTAAGATTTCAGAGCCCGGACGCCGCTTGCCAGACCGTGGCGAGCGGGGCTGCTGAATTTCACGACCGCTATCATCAATCAGATAGAACTCCATTTCTGTGGCGACAACGGGGGTCAGACCATGCGCTGCAAAGCGTGCCACGACGGACGCCAGAGCATGGCGGGGGTCGCCTGCAAAAGCGGTTCCGTCTTCATGGTACATCCAGACCGGCAACAGGGCGGACGGCGAAGAAAGCCACGGCATCGGGACATATCCCCGCTCGGTTGGCATCAAGACACCATCGGGATCGCCCGTCTCAAACACCAGCGGACTTTCGTCGATATCCTCACCCCAGATATCGAGGTTCAGGGCAGAATAAGGAAAGCGGGTGCCTTCGGTTTCCAGCTTTTCAGCAAAGCGGCGGGGTAGGCGCTTGCCACGGGCCTGACCGTTCAGATCGGCAGCACCGCAGCGGATGTTGTGGATTTCGGGGTGATCAAGAAGCCAGGTCATGGAAGGGGTCCAGATGATATTTGGACCATGTTTGACCGGTTCAGGCGGGCAGTGCCAGTGGCAAATTTCGCGATTGGCGGCGACGCCAGCCTAGCATCGCGAACGCAGCGATACCGGTGAGGCCCAGCGACAGTGTGGCAGGCACAGGGACAGCAGCGGGGGCGGCAAGGGCGCTATCAATGAAGAACTCCACACCGGTGTTGCCGAAGTTTTCGTAGAAGATCAGCTCGAACGGGACGGTGCCGGATCCGGCGTTGGCGTCAAGCGCTGTAGAACGGAATGATCGCGGCGCGCTCCGCTCTGAGATGATGTTGCCGTCAATGGTCAGTCGATATCCGTCGTCAGAGGCCAGCGAAAAATTCTGCTGACCCGGCACCAGATCCAGAAAGCCGGTAAAGCGAAACACCGAGGTGGTGATCTGTTCTGTGCCATCACCCACAATGCTTGCAGCATCAGCACCCAAGAACTGTGTCAGGGTTTGGTTACTTCTTTGGGTGTTCCGGTTGCCGTTTGGATAGTCAATCGCCGTCGAAATGAAGGTCGCGGTTGGGGTGGCGCCGCTGATGGCTGCGATGGCTTGATTGATGTTGGCCGACGGGCCGGGCGTGGCCCAAAACTCGCCCTGAAACGTGGCGGCATGCACAGGCGACAAGGGCAAAGCCGCTGCAAAAAATGCAAACGCAATTGCGCCGCGCAGGCGCCGGTACAAATTGATTAACAACATGTGCAAAGTTTAGCTGGTTAGCAAAGCGTTAGCTTGACCAAATCGGGGCAACTTTATGGCCTCACCGCAAGAGCTGCGGACGGATCTTGAGCTTTTTGTACCCGGTTGCCGGAAGATGGCGATTTAGCCGACGGTTCACCAACCCAAACAGCCCAATCACACACAGGGTCACAATAATGAAATACCCGGCAAGGATCGGGTACGGAACGAAGGGATTGAAGGTCTTGTCGGCAAAGTAATTTGCGTAATAAAGTGCATCGCCCTTTTGCTGTGAAGCTGGAAAACCGGCAAAGAAAACAAGGGCAGTGGCGTGAAACAAAAAGATCGCTTCGTTGGTGTAGGCAGGCCAGGCAAGGCGCAACATTGTGGGCCACATCACCCGTTTGAACCGGGCCCATCCGGTCATGCCATAGGCGTCTGCGGCCTCGATATCGCCCTTTGGGATCGACTGAAGCGCGCCGTAGAAGATTTCGCCGGAATAGGCCGCCGTGTTCAGGATCAAAACAATCAATGCCCCGAAAGTCGCCGAGGTCAGCGGGTTGAAAATTGGCGACACACCTTTGAGAGACAGAAACAGGAAATAGGCGAAGAAGAACTGGATGAAGAGGGGCGAGCCCCGAAAGATGAAGATAAACCACTCTGCCGGTTTACGGAACGCTTTGCGCGGGCTGGCTTTGCCGATGGCGACGGCGGTTGCGATGAAGAACCCGATCAGCAGGGCCAGAACGCCGAAATAGATGTTCCAGATCATGCCGGACCCGATCAGCGTAAATTGCTGGCAAAGCGTGAAATCGGTGCGGGGCAGCAAGCGTTCACCATAGCCCAGCGACCGAAAGGCATAGGCGGCGATGGTTTCAGCGCAACTCATGCGGCCGCCTTTCGCTGGGCTTCGCCTGCGGCGGTGGCTTGGCCGTGCGTCAGCTTGCCCATGATCCTGTCCAGCACGATTTCAGAGACGCGGGTGAACAGCAGATAGAAAATCAGCAGAGCCCCAAAGTACCACATCCGCCAGTCGGGATGCGGATAATCGGTGAATTGGGGCTGTTTAGAGCCACCAAGCTCGCGGGCCCAGTAGACAATGTCCTCGACACCCAGCAGGAACAACAGGGGCGTGGCCTTGATCAGTACCATCCAGAGGTTCGACAGGCCAGGCAGGGCAAACACCCACATTTGCGGGACGATCACGCGGCGAAAGGTCTGGCGTGGTGAAAAGCCATAAGCCTCGGCGGTTTCGATCTGGGCACGGGGGACGGCTTGCATCGCACCAAACAGAACGTTGCCTGCAAAAGCCCCAAAAACGATGGCGAAGGTCAGGATGGCTAGCGAAAAGCCGTAAACCTCGTGGATCCATTGGGGGGCATTGCCCAGCGGCAATTTGGCGGCCTGACAGACGATGAAGTCATTGCCCTGGCGAATGGGTTCGGTCCATTCGGGGCATTTCCATTTGTGCCGCAGGTATTCAAAGGCCTGATCCAACGCGATCACGAAGAACAGGAAAAAGACGATGTCGGGAATGCCGCGCACAATCGCCATATAGGTCTTGCCGATCCAGCGCAGCGGGGCGATCCGGCTGCGGGCGGCCACAGCACCACCAAAGCCAAAAACCATCGCCAGGGGTGCGGTGATCGCAAGCAGCAAAAGCACCGTGCCAAAGGCGTCATACATGTTCATGTGCTTGCCCGTGGTCAGGTAGCAAGACAGCCATGTCAGCCCTTCAAGCGAGGCAGGATCAGCGCAATATTGGAAGATGGAAGCACCCGGAAGTCAGGTCAGAATGAGTTGTTTTAGCGAAATGAAGCATGGGGTCGCGCCCCGATCCGGAGACCGGGGCGCGCGTAACAGCTTACTCGAACGGTACGCCGATTTCCCACTTTACGATCAGCTCGTTCAGGGAGCCGTCCGCTTTCATGGACTGCACTGCTGCAGTTAGCTTGTCGCGCAGTTCTGCATCGCTTTCGCGCACGCCTGCTGCCACGCCACCGCCAAGCAGCACGTCAGCGCCGTCAACGATTTCGACTTCAGCGTCGGATTCTGCGATAGGTGCCAGGAAAGAGGCGTCAGCCAAGACGGCGTCAGCTTCACCTGATTTCACAGCGGCAACTGTTTCTTCGGGCGTTGCGAATTCCAACAGTGTCGCACCGGTGGACGCAACATGTGCGGCCTGAATCGTACCGGTTTGGGCCGCGATCACGCCACCTTCAAGGTCGACGTCCTGCGATGCGGCAAGGAACGAAGACGGATCAGGCTGCGAGTAGTTCTCAGAAAAGTCGATGACCTCGTCACGCTCTTCGGTGATGGACATGCCCGCGATGATCACATCGTAGTTGCCGGACACGAGGTTCGGGATAATGCTGTCCCACTCGTTTGTGACCCACTCGCAGGTCAGTTCAGCGCGTGCGCACAGTTCGTCGCCCACTTCACGCTCGAACCCGTCGACTTCGCCGGCGTCGTTGATGAAGTTCCATGGAGGGTAGGCGCCTTCGGTGCCAAGACGGACAACAGCGTGGCCATCAGCCATCGCCATTGTGGATACGAGCGCCGCTACCGCGGTCGTCACGATCAGGTTTTTCATCAGATTTCTCCCGTTTGATGATTAATGTTGGGTGGCAGAGAGGAACCCCTGCAACCGTTCGGATTTGGGATGTTTGAAGAGTGTCTCAGGCGGACCTTGTTCTTCAATCTTCCCTTGATGCAGGAACACGACATGGTCGCTGACGTCAGCTGCCATACGCATGTCATGTGTCACGATCAACATGGTCCGCCCTTCGGCGGCCAAGTCCTTGATCACCTTGACAACTTCCTGTTCCAATTCGGGGTCGAGCGCCGATGTTGGCTCGTCGAATAACAGCGCTTTCGGCTCCATGCAAAGGGCGCGGGCGATGGCCGCCCGTTGCTGCTGGCCACCTGACAGCTGGGCGGGGTAAACGTCGCATTTATCGCCGATGCCCACTTTCGTCAGGTATTTGCGGGCGGATGCCTCGACCTCATCTTTGTCGCGGCCCAGCACCGTGAGCGGGGCTTCCATCACGTTTTGCAGGATGGTCATATGGGCCCAAAGGTTAAACTGCTGGAACACCATTGATAGATTGGTGCGGATGCGCACGATCTGGTCGGCGTTGGCAGGCTTGCGATTGTGGCCGCTGCCTTTCCAGGCAACAGGTTCGCCGCAAAACATTACATCGCCGCTTTGACTGTCTTCAAGCAGGTTACAGCAGCGCAGAATCGTCGACTTCCCGGATCCGGATGACCCGATCAGCGACACCACATGGCCTGCAGGGGCTGCAATATCCACGCCCTTGATGACATCCAAAGACCCGTAGGACTTATGCAAATTGCGAATTTCGATAACCGGCTGAGATGACACGCGCGCGGGACTTTCTGTTGACTGCGCGACACTAGGCCGGAAATTAACAGATTCTGCAATGGATACTGTCACCCTGACGCTAGGTCACGTGTCACGGATCGGCATCGCTTAATTTGGCATCGCTGCAAACCACGCGCGCTGCATACTTTTGCGGGACAGGGCCGTTCAGCTGTTGGGATCGACAGCGCGGCGCGCGGCGTTGCTTTCCTGATCCGTGATCCCCAGCATTGGGGCCACCATCCGCATCAGGCTGTTTTCCTGCGCGTCACGCTCGCCATCTGCCAGAACGATTTCCCACATGGCAGAAATCACGGCCATACGATCCTCGTAGGCCACCGCATCTTTGATTGCGCGGGTAAAGCGCACGGTATCAGGAGCCTCGCGTTCCAGCGCCTCGCATTCGCTGCGCAGTTTGGCTGTCTCGAACGGCGAAAGCCCATACCGCTTGGCCATGATAAGATCGATCTGATCAGCCTCGGCGGTGCTATAGTCGCCATCCGCGCGGGCAAGCCGCACAAGAAGGGCACCAAGGGCAAGCCTTGCGTCGCTATCGGGAACTAGGGCGGGTTCGGGGGCCGTCAGGCGCTTAAGAAGATCTGCAAACATGGTGACGATATAGGGGCAGTTGCGACCATAGGAAAGGGAGGGCCCTGCGCGCGCATCCGCAAACCGCTTGAAAACCGCGTTGCGATACACGCATTGAGTGTGCAGGGTTAAGAAATGGATGTCTTTGGAACAGCCTTGTTGGACTATCTTGGCGGACAGCGTGATCACCCGATCCGCATCCTGCGGGATGATGATGTGGTGGATGAACACAGCGCAGGTTTGTATTTTGCGCCAGAGCCGTTTGATTTTGAAGTGCCAGTGCTCGCCGATGCTGCCGGGCCGTTGCTGGATGTGGGATCAGGTGCGGGGCGTCATCTGCTTTGGTGTCACGCGCATGGGGTAGCTGCGACCGGGGTGGATATCTCGAAAGGGGCCGTCGCCTGTGCCAAAAGGCGGGGCTGTGCGTCGGTTGTTCTATGCGATGTGACGCAGGATATGTCGCCTTTGACGGGCAAGACATTCAAGACGATGACGCTCTTTGGGAACAACGTAGGCATCGGTGGCTCTTTCGCGGGGGCTGTGGCGCTGTTGCGCAACCTGCGCTGTGTTGCGCAGCCAGATACCCGGCTACTGCTGACCGGGTTGGATGTAACCGGTACGGATGATCCTGCTCATCTGGCCTACCACGCGGCCAACCTGCGTGCAGGGCGCCGCAAAGGCGAGATCCGGATGCGGCTGGACTATCGCGACATGATCGGGGAATGGGGTGGTTGGTATCATCCGCTGCCTTCCGAGATTGAAGAGCTTTGTGGTGAAAGCGGTTGGGTCTTGGACGCCCTGAACGATGTCGGCCAGATGTTCTTTTCTGCGCGTCTTCGGATGGCAACATGACCGTTTGGCGTCCGCAACAGCATATTCAGGTCAAGGCGCTGGGCCTCGTCTGGCGAGATGGCAAACTGCTCGCTAGCGAGATCTATCGCGACGATGGGCAGATCAAAGGTGTGCGTCCTTTGGGTGGACGTGTGGAGTTTGGGGAGACCTGGAAGAACACCCTGACCCGCGAATTTAAGGAAGAGTTGGACGTAGACATTGCCATCACCGGCGCGCCTATCGTGCTGGAAAACATCTATATCCACCATGGAATGAGTGGCCATGAGGTGGTGTTTTTGGCCCCTGTTGCCTTGCCGGATGGCGCATTCGCGGGGCAGAGCAAGATCATCTATCACGAAGACAACGGTCAGGAATGCTGTGCCCGCTGGTTTGATCTGGCGAACCTGGATTGTGGCGGGCTGGACCTTTACCCCAATGGCCTGAAAGAGGCCTTGACCTAAAGTTTGGCGAAGCGTGCCGACAACCATGCCGTTTCTTTTTCCAAACCGTAGGGCGGGTTCATTACAAACAGACCTGATCCCACCATGCGGTGGCCCGGACGGGCTGGGGGAAAGCGGACCTCGTGCGACAAAGCCTCGGGGTGGTCTTGTTTCATGTGATGGATCATTGCGGTGTGGGGCGCATCCGTCAGGATGGGATACCAAAGGACAATGACACCGACGCCCCACTTGCGATGGATTTGGCCAATCGTTTTGGGGATGGTTTCATAGTCGGACTTCACCTCGAACGAGGGGTCAATCAGCAGGATACCCCGGCGTGGATCGGGAGGGCACTGCGACAAGGCCATCTCCCAGCCGTCGCGGTGCTGACAGATGGCACGGTGTGGCTTCATAACGGTTTGAAGGGCTGCGAATTCTTGCGGGTGCAGCTCTGACAGAAACAATGGGTCAGAGGCGCGCAGCAGATGTGCGGCGATCAAAGGTGATCCGGGGTAAGCATTGGGGCCATGTGAAGCGGCCACGGCATCCAAGGCCACGGCATATGGATGATCCGCCGCAAACCATTGCCGTGCTTTGGCGATCCCCTGTGCTGCTTCGCCCGTTTTGAGTGCCGCAGAGTCACCTAAATCATACAATGCCCGCCCTGCGTGGGTTTCCATATAAGTCAATGGCTTGTCCTTGCGGGTCAGATAGCTCAGCATCCAAGCCAACATGGCGTGTTTGTGAACGTCAGCCATATTGCCAGCATGGAAGCTGTGTTGGTAGGAAAGCATGGGAAACCCTTTCTCGGTTGTTGGCTGTCTACGCAATTCGCGCTAGGTCGCCAAGGCAAGGCCATCTTTAATGTCTGGAAGGACGAGACGACTTGAAGAACCTGATCATCATCGCCGCAATGTTGGCTGGGACTGCGCTACAAGCGCAGGACCGGACACTTGGCGTGACTGTGGGGATCGGTGCGCAATCTGCGCCGACGTTTTTCGGGTCTGATACCACCGAAACGGGTGCCGCAGGATCATTTGGATTGGATCGTCTGACATTTGGTGGCTTTGACATCGGCGGCGTTGAAGACCCTAACGGATTTGGTTTCAAGGGCGGTTTTCGCTATATTGGCGAACGAACATCAGACGAGGACGCTGAGCTGGCAGGTCTGGATGATGTCGACGCGGCGTTGGAATTGGGTGGGGGCGTGAACTACAGCTACCTGCCAAACGGAACCTCGCAGACCTGGGGCAACTATTCCTATGCGGAGGTCCGTTATGGTGTCGTCGGTCATGAATCATTCGTGGCAGAGGTTGGGGCGGATCTGATTTATGCCCCAAGCCAACAGCTGGAATTCCGGGCAGGCCCACGCTTGTTTGGCGGTGATGACGATTATGCTGCAACCTATTTCGGTGTCAGTGACGATGAGGCGGCGGCCAGCAGCTTTGACAGCTTTGAGGCCTCTGGTGGTCTGATCTCGCGCGGTGTCGAGGCCAGCGTGTCCTATGACTTCAATGATGATTGGGGCGTCATTGGGTCTGTCACTTACGAGCAGTTTCTTGATGACGCGGCGGACAGCCCCATCGTGCAGCAAGGCTCTGACGATCAGATGTCGGTTAGCGTTGTCGTGACGCGAGCGCTGGAATTTAACTTTTAGGCCACTTCCCGAAACAAGACCTCGATATTGTGGCCATCTGCATCATGCATGAAGGCCGCATAATATCCGGGGCCATAGTCTTCGCGATACCCTGGTTTGCCATTGCAGCTGCCGCCCGCCTGGATTGCCACAGCATAGGCATCGTCGACTTGCTGTTTGGTGTGCGCTGAAAGGCAAATATGCATGCGCGGCTGGGTTGGTTTGCTTTCGAACAGTAACAAATGAACGATATCGCCCTTGCCGATGCCCAGCTCTTTGCCTTCGCCGTCGAAAAAGACCTCGCCGCTGCCGATGACCTTGCAAATGCCGCCATAGAAGGCGCGTGCCTTTGCAATGTCGCTGACAGAAAATTCTACATGATCGAACATCGCATGCCTCGCCAGAAAGGGTCACACATCCAAGCTATGCATGACCACCGCACAGGTCAAAGCGATGTCATCAAACCAAGCGGGAATTCTCCACCGCCGCTTTGACGAAGCCCTCGAAGAGAGGGTGTGGGGCGAATGGCTTGGATTTCAGTTCGGGATGGAACTGCACACCAATGAACCAAGGGTGGTCTTTCCATTCCACGATTTCCGGCAATTTGCCGTCCGGTGACATGCCCGAGAACTGCAAGCCCACTGCTTCCAGCTTTTCGCGATATTTGATGTCCACCTCATAGCGGTGACGGTGGCGTTCTTCGATCGTGGTGGCCCCGTAGACTTCCGCGACCTTTGATCCTTCGGTCAGTGTCGCGTCATAGGCCCCCAGACGCATCGTGCCGCCTTTGTCGTCGTCCGCCTTGCGCGTAACGGCGTGATTGCCCTGCACCCATTCCTTCAGGTGATAGACAACGGGTTCAAAACGCTTTTTTCCGGCCTCATGATCGAATTCTTCAGAGCCAGCCTTGTCCATGCCCGCGACGTTCCGTGCAGCCTCGATCACCGCCATCTGCATGCCAAGACAAATGCCGAGGTAGGGAATGTTGCGTTCACGGGCAAATTGCGCCGCCTTGATCTTACCTTCGGTGCCGCGCTCGCCAAAGCCGCCGGGCACAAGGATCGCATGATACCCCTGAAGGTGCGGGGCGGCGTCGCCTTGGTCAAAGACCTCTGCATCGACCCACTCGATCTTGACCTTCACACGGTTGGCCATCCCGCCGTGGGTCAAGGCCTCTGCGATGGATTTATAGGCGTCCTCTAGCTGGGTGTATTTGCCGACGATGGCCACTTTGACCTGACCTTCGGGGTTGTGAATACGGTCATAGACGTCGTGCCAGACGTCCAGTTTGGGGGCAGGGGCCGGCGAGATATCAAAGGCGTTCAGGACAGCCTGATCAAGCCCCTGTTCGTGGTAGGCCAAAGGGGCTTCATAGATCGATTTCAAGTCATAGGCGGGCACAACGCAGTCTTTGCGCACGTTGCAGAACAGGGCGATCTTTTCACGCTCGCGCTCTGGGATCGGATGTTCTGACCGACAGACCAATATGTCGGGGGCCAAACCAATCGATTGCAGCTCTTTGACAGAGTGCTGGGTGGGTTTCGTCTTTAGCTCTCCCGAGGCCGCAAGATAAGGCAGCAACGTCAGGTGCATGAAAACGCATTGGCCGCGCTTTTTCTCATGGGCGAATTGGCGGATGGCCTCAAAGAAGGGCAGACCTTCGATGTCGCCCACCGTACCGCCGATTTCGCAAAGCATGAAATCCACCTCATCGTCACCGATATTGATGAATTCCTTGATCTCATTTGTGACGTGGGGGACGACCTGAATGGTTTTGCCGAGATAGTCGCCGCGCCGTTCTTTTTCCAAGACGCTGGAGTAAATCCGGCCCGACGAAACGGAATCAGTTTTGCGGGCATGAACGCCGGTGAAGCGCTCGTAATGGCCCAGATCAAGATCGGTTTCGGCACCATCGTCGGTGACGAATACCTCGCCATGCTCAAACGGAGACATCGTTCCGGGATCAACGTTCAGGTAAGGATCAAGCTTGCGCAGACGGACTGAAAAGCCACGGGCTTGCAACAACGCACCCAACGCAGCAGAGGCCAGACCCTTTCCAAGGGACGACACCACACCACCAGTAATAAAGATATAACGCGCCATGCCCGGCTGCCCCCCGTGAGTATTTTTGTTGTCAGTGCGACCTGCAAATTTCGCACCATCACGGGAGTTAAGAATATCAGGATTCGGACCGGTCCCGCAACCGCCCAAATGCGAACTGACCCAAGATAACCTTAGGTCAGTCCAATAAATCGCTAAATCTAGTAGTTAGTCGCCCGATGGCACAAGCGGCGCATCGTCTGAAGATGGCGGCAACAGGCTTTCGCCCAGATCAGGCACCGCAGCGCCACTGTCATCCGTCAAAGGCACATCACCCAACCGGTCAATCACAGAGGCACCGGCAGAGTTTTGTGCGGCAATGATTGTCAGCGTCACTGACGTTGCAATGAAGGCTGCGGCCAAAATCCATGTGAATTTCGCCATAACCGTCGTAGGCGGCCGGCTTCCCGCAGCACCACCGCCAGCGCCACCGCCGCCCATGCTGCCCATACCGCCTTCGGAACGCTGCATCAGGACGGACCCAATCAGGGACAGTGCCAAAATAAGATGCACAACAAGGACGACGTTTTCCATAGACAAATGGCCTGCAAGCAAGGACGGTTTGAGGGTATCTAGGCGTTTGCCCGCCGTGCTGCAAGAGTGGATTGACGTCAGCTTGCTGTCGTTGCAACTTTTGCGCGAGTGAATGTTTGGAGTGTACGTTAAATGTTAGCATTGCAGGGCCGGCCACCGCTGATCAGAGGTCTGTTTGCTGGGTTTCTCTATGCCTTGGTCATCCTTATCACGAACGGGTTGAACCCATCGCCGGGAACTTCGGACTTGGTGTACCGGGTGATGTTTGGGGTCGCTGCGGGGCTGGTTTTTCAACAAGTGACTGACGGCGCGGTCCTTTTGATGGGCGCGCGGACATGGCGCAATCCGCACCGTTGGATGTTTGGGTATGTGCTTGGTGCGTGTTGGGCCGCCATTATGATAATCGCGCTTTGGGATGCGGATGCACCGGCGCGACACGTCGCAGTCTGGGCATTTAGCGGCGCGCTATTTGGCGCTGTCATGGCGATTTGGCCAGACCGCGAGATGGAAAAGCGCGCGGCGCTTGAGGCGCAATACGGTACAGACGCACCGCAATTTGGGCGATCTAAATTTTTCTTTGCGCTTTATTTTGCGTGGCCATTTGTGACTTGGGCCTTGGTTTTGGGGCTAGCAGGTGATGCGGCAACGACGTCAAGTGATGATGCGTTCCTTTGGTTCATCATGATCCTGTTTATCAGCCTCAACAGTGCATATCTCTTGGCTGGCGGTACTAAGGCGCAGCTTCTGGGGCCGACAACTTTGGGATTGGCGGTTCTGGTCATCGCGGTTTGGCTCGTCTGACGATCAAGCGTCAACATCATCGACGTCGGCTTGTCCTGACAATTTGCGGCGGACAATTGACCACGACAGGCCAACCGCCAGAACGACCGACAACACCAAAAGTCCCAGCCACGTGTTGAAGGACGGATCGCTAAGGTCCAGCCACCCAAAGTCAAAGGCCACCCAGATCAGAGTTCCCGCCACGGCGAGGATCAGGATCATCCCGAAAATCCCAATCGACCGCACTGTTGCCCGCAAATAGATGATGTAACCGATCAGCAGCACGAGCCCGCCCAACACGGCCAGCGGCAATTGGGTATCCCAGTTGGATAGGGACCAGCGAACATAGTTCCACTCGGTCGGGTTGTAGGTTGCAGCTAGCAAGACAAGGGCAAACACCCAACGCAGCAGAAATCCCATCGCGATCCTCTCTCATATTTTCGCAGCATCATGGCGGGTGTTGCGTCGATGTCCAGCCGGTGGGCACACTTTGCGGTTCCCCCCATGCATCCGCGCCGCTATAGGGGGCCGGGGATTGTCAAAAGGACCGGATATCATGGCAAATGTCGTCGTTGTGGGCGCTCAGTGGGGCGATGAAGGCAAAGGCAAGATCGTTGACTGGCTGTCGGAACGGGCCGATGTCGTGGCCCGTTTTCAGGGCGGCCATAACGCGGGCCATACGCTGGTAGTGGGTGAAGAGGTTTACAAGCTGCACGCCTTGCCATCCGGTGTTGTGCGCGGCGGCAAGCTGTCGGTGATCGGGAACGGTGTGGTCCTTGACCCTTGGCACCTTGTGAAAGAGATCGAGACGATCCGTGCCCAAGGCGTGACGATCACGCCTGAAACGTTGATGATTGCGGAAAATACCCCGCTGATCCTGCCGTTCCACGGCGAGTTGGATCGCGCCCGTGAAAGCCAGAATTCTGTCGCCAAAATCGGAACGACAGGTCGGGGCATCGGGCCTTGCTATGAAGACAAGGTCGGTCGCCGGGTGATCCGGGTGGCTGATTTGGCGGATGACGCGACGCTGGAACTGCGGGTCGACCGCGCCCTTGTCCATCACAATGCGCTGCGCAACGGGCTGGGTTTGGACCCGATTGATCGTGACGCGCTGCTGGCCCAACTGCGCGAAATCGCCCCTGCGGTACTGGAATATGCGGCCCCGGTTTGGAAGGTGCTTAATGAAAAGCGCAAAGCAGGTAAACGGATCTTGTTCGAGGGGGCGCAAGGCGCGCTTTTGGATATTGACTTTGGAACGTATCCTTTTGTGACGTCCTCTAACGTGATTGCGGGTCAGGCGGCAGCGGGCACTGGCATGGGGCCGGGAGCGATTGAATTCGTCCTTGGCATCGTGAAAGCCTATACGACCCGCGTCGGTGAAGGGCCTTTTCCTACCGAACTGCAAGACGACGACGGCGAACGTCTCGGAGTTCAGGGCCATGAGTTTGGCACGACGACCGGACGTAAGCGCCGGTGCGGCTGGTTCGATGCGGCGCTGGTGCGCCAAACCTGCGTCACATCAGGCGTGACTGGCATCGCACTGACGAAGCTGGACGTGCTGGACGGATTTGAGACACTGAAAATCTGCACAGGCTACGCGCTTGACGGTACAACGCTGGACTATCTGCCGACGGCCGCAGACCAGCAGGCCCGCTGCACTCCGATCTACGAGGAAATGCCGGGCTGGGCGGAATCAACGGCGGGTGCGCGATCCTGGGCGGAACTGCCTGCGGAGGCGATTAAATACGTGCGCCGCGTGGAAGAGTTGATTGGCTGCCCTGTCGCCCTACTTTCCACCTCGCCGGAGCGGGACGATACCATTCTGGTGACCGACCCCTTTGCCGACTAAGGAGAACAAAATGGCGCTAAGCTACAAAGCACGCAAACGCTTGGCGCTGTTAATCCTTGTGGTTGGTATCCCGGCCTACATTGTCACCTGTGTGTCGCTTATGAACTGGCTGTATCCCGACCCGCTTAATAGACCGTCGATCTTTGTAGAGCTTGGGATCTATGTCGGAATGGGCGTATTGTGGGCGATCCCCTTGAAATCTGTATTCAAGGGTGTGGGGCAAGCGGACCCAGACGCTTAATGTGTGCCGAACGGCCTGTCGACGCATTTTTCGCCGTGGCCAAAAAGGGATTTCCAACGCAAAACGGGCGCAGTGACGTGCGCCCGTTCTAAGTAACTGTTGTTTGGGCTTAGGCCGAACGCGCGTCCGGGCGGAAGCGTGTCTGCTCTGACACTTGGAACCGACCGTTGCGGACCTTGCTGATCCGACCCTGGCGCAGCAACGTGCCGAAAGACCGGAGCCCGTCTTCGCGGCTGAACTCTTCGGTTGTTGTCATTTGCACCTTCTTCATGATCTGCGGACGCGAGAAGTCCTCGATACCTTCCACGAAGGACGTGTAGGCTGCGGCGGCTTCCAAAAGGTCGGGCAGTTCTGTTGCGCCCATCGAATCTGCGAATTGGGCAAATCCACCAACGTCAGCTGCATCAACGATCTTGGGTGTAGAGCGTGTGGGAACCGGTTCGCTATCCACGCGCTGCGACGCAACCAATTTCAGAGGCGACGCACGAGGGCGGTCGTTTTCATCATTAGGGTCAAGCGGGCGACTTGGGCGCACAACCTGATCAAGATCGTCCCGGAAGGCATTTTCGGCCTCAGCGGCAGAGCCGGACTCGTCGCCCAACTGGCGTGCAGCCTCGGTCGCTGCGACTGCTGCTTTGAGCTGTGCGATGGCGTTGCGGCGGCGGCTGCCTGCAGGTTCATTCAAAGCCTCGTCGGTCTGTGCGATCATGCGGGTCACGGCGTAGTCGGCATCTGGCAGCTTCTTGCGGGACTTTGGCCGGGATTGTACGACCTCTGGGATGTCAGCAACCTCTGTCGCGTTGTCATCCTCGTCCGTATCAGATGCCGCTTCTGCAGCGGTGTCTTCGGACGTATCTGCTTCGTCCGAGACCACGTCTTCCGCAGCGGCGTCTTCAACAACGACCTCTTCGACTTCAGGGGTTTCGTCTTCCAGAACAACCACGTCCTCGGCAACGGCTGCCAACTCTCGTTGCAGATCGTCTTCATCTTCATCCGACAGGCTGCCGGTTGGCATGGCAGCAGCGATTGCGGCGCGAATACCGTCGTGCGCTTCGTCAGCGTCGTCAAATTCGGCGGCTTCTGGAATGTCATCGACACTTACGTCAGCGTTGTTGTCTTCCGCAGTCTCAGAAAAAGCATCGTCGCTTACGAGCGGATCGTTCAAGTCAGCAACCTCAGCTGGCTCGTCTTCGGCCGCGTCGGTCTTTAAAGTTGCTGTGACGTTTGCATCTGCTTCTTCGGCACCGTCACCAGAGATAATCTCGGTTGGGCCATCTTTGCCAATCCGCACAATGCGGGCTTGTGATGTGGATTGCGCGTCAGGTGCTTCGGCTGCTTCGGGTACGTCAATGTCGTTCAGGTCCGAGGACAAATCAGCATCCGCATCATCTGAAGCTTCAGCCATGTCGGTGTCAGTCAGATCAGACGACAACACTTCATGATCCGTGTCACCCGCATCTGTCGTCGCTTGCTCTTCGTCTTCAGGCGTTGCATCAGCCAATGCTGACATCGCCCAAGCGGCATCTTCCGCATCAAGTTGCGTGTCATCTTCAGCGACTTCATCAGCATCCACGTCTTCAGCGTCATCAGATTCCGAAGTTTCTGTTTGCGGTGCCTCGTCAGACGCTTCCTGTTCGTCGGAGCCTTCAAGTGTGTCTGCATCGTCAGTTGAAACATCGGCAAGGACATCATCTGTTTCATCGGCGTCAGTCTTATCATCGACAGCGTCAAGTTTGACCGCGTCAGCGATTTCAACCTTTTCCGAGACATCAACGTCATGATCTGGTTCTGCCAGATCGTCCTCGACGATGTCAGCATCAGGGCCTTGTGACAAAATATCTTCTGCAGCAAATTCAGTGTCCGCCGCAAAGACATCTTCTGAAGACGTTACATCAGCGTCCTCGTCAAATGGCATTGCCGAGACGTCGTCGAAACTTTCAGCCTCTTCGGTCGCAGGGGCGGGCGTGCCGACGACTGACCGGATACGCTGCAACTTGGCAGCAAAGCTACCGGGTTCAGCAGGCGTAAACGCGACCGGCGTTGGCGTTGGGGCCTCTGCGGATGGGCTTGTCATGAATGCGCTGGCAGTCGCCGTATCAGAGCTTGTGTCTATCTGCGACGCATCAACACCCGGCGACATTGCGACTTCGGCAGGTGCGTCTGCGGCCGGCGCGGCGTTGTCTTCGGCAGCAGCAGTAGGCGTCTCTGGGGCGGCTTCGCTTGTCGCACCTGCATCAGCAGCGGCTTCCAACGCCGCGGTTGCGGCCTGAGGGGCAGCGCGCAGGCGAATGCCGCGGTCATCCATCTCTGCCTCAACACGGCGAGAAATCTCGCGTTCGGCGATCCGGGCCAGCATTTCGGCGTCCGGGGTTGGCGGCTCTGCGCCAAAGTAACGGTCATCCTGAGCGAGATCGCGGAAGTATTCCGCAATCGCCTTCATGGAATGGAAGGAGTCGTCAAACCCTTCAAGGGTACAAGAGAAAGTCCCGTAGGAGACTGTGAGAATCTTATTCGATCCGACCATGATTTTGCTCGCTTTCTGCCAATCGCTTTGACAGTCTGTTTACCACCAATTGGTTCTCAATCCGGCACAACACCGCGGTATTTGCGGTATTATTTCATGGCTGAATTATGGCAAGTTTCCTAAATATGGCAAAACCTTCATGCCGGACGTGATTGTTGACGCAACGGAACCGATCGCGCTGGTCGGTGGTGCCGAGATTGCGCCCGAAGTTATTAAGATATTGCAAACACTCACAGATATCTTCGTTGCAGCGGACGGTGGTGCAGACCATCTTCTGGCCAATCATATCATACCGCGCGCAGTCATTGGTGATTTTGACTCGATTTCGCCGGCTGCTCGGCAAAAGTTCGCGCCACAATTGGTTCATAATGCAGATGAAGACACCACAGACCTCGACAAGGTTCTAAATCGCATCACTGCCCCTGCGATTATCGGGGCCGGTTTTTTGGGGGGGCGGTTGGATCATAGTTTTGCATCGTTGAATGTTCTGGCGCGGTTTTCGGATAAGGGTCTGTTTTTATTGTCAGAAATAGATTGCTGCTTTCGGTGTCCCGACCAGGGCCTTCGCATCACATTGCCAGTTGGAACCGCAATCTCGGTTTTGCCGATGGGTGATTTGCTGGCGACGTCGTCGGGGCTGCATTGGGACATGGACCGCCTGCCACTCCATCCTGCGGGGTTTGTCAGCTCATCGAATCGGACGGTCAGGGAAGCTGTGCAGATCACCGTGACCGGGCCTGCCCTGATCACGCTGCCGGTGGCGCATCTGGAAACCGCGATAAACGCTGTTCGCGCAGTATGATGTAGAGCCCCGCGCCGATCGTGATGCAAATTCCAAGTGCAGCAAGGCCGTTCGGCAAGTCTTTGAAAATCAGCCAACCGAAAATCGTGCCCACGGGGATCTCAAGGTATTGCATCGGTGCAAGGGTCGCAGCGGGGGCCAATCGCAGGCTCCAGGTCATCAACAGATGCGCGACTGTCCCCAGAATGCCAAGCGCACAAAGGAGCCAAAAGGTCCGCGCCTCTGGCCAGTCCATTGCAACGCCGGGTGCATCTGGAAACAAGATCACAAGAGAGATCAGCATGATCATCGCCTGAAGGCCGCTTACGGCTTGTAGATGCACAGCGTCGATCTGCTTGGCGATCTGGCGGGTTACCAGCATGAACAGTGCAAAGATGACAGCCACCCCAAGCGGTAGCAATGCAGGCCAGCCGACCGCAAGAAAGTTAGGTTGGATCACGAGCAAAGTTCCGATGAACCCAACTGCGCAGGCCGTAATCCGATGAGGCCCGACTGTTTCATGCAGGACAAAATGCCCAAGGATCAGCATGATGAAAGGCATCACAAACGCAATCGCCAGTGCATCCGCAAGCGGCAGGTAAGCAAGGCTTGCAAACATCATGGCCACACCCGCAATATGCAGGCATGTTCGCAGCAAGACTTTGGGGAAAATGCCCTGCGGTAGACGCAAGCTTGTTCCGCTAAGCCACACCAAAGGCGTCAGCATGATTGCCTGCATTGAAAACCGCACCGTTATCAGGACAAAAAGCGCAACAGTTGCGCTAAGGTACTTGGCCAGCGCATCCCCTAACGGGGCCAGAACGCAAAATCCCAGCATGAACAGAATTCCAAGGAAAGGCCGATCTTGGGTCATGCGGCAAGCCTAAGGACCAATCTTAGAAGTCACAATCATCCGTCAGCAGTTGGGAACGTTTACTGCCAGACCGCCAAGCGCCGTTTCTTTGTACTTCTCACTCATATCCATGCCGGTTTGCCGCATGGTCTCAATTGCGGCGTCCAGAGGCACAAAGTGGGTGCCGTCGCCGCGAATGGCCAGCGATGCCGCAGAGACCGCTTTGATCGCCCCAAGCCCATTGCGTTCAATGCATGGCACCTGAACCAGCCCCTTAACGGGGTCACAGGTCATGCCAAGATGATGTTCCAAAGCAATTTCAGCGGCATTCTCGACCTGTTCGGGGGATCCACCCATTACGGCACACAGGCCAGCAGCAGCCATAGCCGCGGCAGAGCCGACCTCCGCCTGACAGCCACACTCGGCCCCTGAAATCGAGGCGTTGAATTTGATCAACCCGCCAATAGCGGCTGCGGTGAGCAAGAACTCTGGTACGCGTGTGACGGTGGCACCCGGAACATGATCCAGCCAATATCGGATCGTGGCAGGAACGACGCCAGCGGCACCATTCGTCGGTGCTGTGACGACTTGACCGCCAGCTGCGTTTTCTTCGTTCACGGCCATGGCGTAAGTAGACATCCAGTCATTGATCGTATGCGGTGCCTGTAAGTTCATGCCGCGTTCTGCCAGCAGGGCATCGTGGATGCCCTTTGCGCGACGTTTGACGTTCAATCCTCCGGGCAAGATGCCATCGGTGGCAAGTCCTCGGTCAATGCAGGCGTTCATGACATCCCAGATCCGGGTCAGGCCGCGGTCAAAGTCGGCATGTGGCATTCGGCTCAGCTCGTTGGCGCGCTTCATGTCGGCGATTGATTTCCCAGACCGCTCTGCCATGCTCAACATCTCTGCAGCGGTATGAAACGGGTAGGGGACCGGGGCACCCGTGTCAGTATCTGCGCCTTCCGCCAATTCCTTTTCGGTCAAGACGAAACCGCCGCCGATTGAATAGTAGGTCTCGGAGATAATCACGTCACCCTGACTGTCGGTTCCATGCAGCTTCATCCCATTGGCATGACCGGGCAAAGGTGGGCCGTAGTCAAACAACAGATCCACAGAAGGATCGAAGTGCAAGTCAGGCAGCCGGTCAGGGCTGACGTGGGCCTCTGCCTTCACCACTTCCAAAGCGGCTTCGGCTTTTGCAGCATCATAATCATCAGCACGAAATCCGGCGAGGCCAAGGATCACAGCCCGGTCTGTCGCGTGACCAACACCTGTAAAGGCCAATGATCCATGCAGCGAGGCCCGCAGCCCAGCCACCTGAAACGGCTGGGCGCGCAAATGATCCAGAAACCGCGCCGCCGCCACTATTGGGCCGATTGTGTGGGATGATGACGGGCCAAGCCCCACTTTGAACATATCGAAAACGGAAAGAAACATCAGGTAGCGCTGCCTTCAGGTGGATTGGGAAAAGTCGGGTTTGAAAATGCGGTCGGTCCAAGCCCTTCCGCCTGTGCTGCGCGTAACGCGGCCGGGCGGGTTTCGAACGTTTCAGCGAACTGCAGCAGTGCAGGCCAACGGCCCAAGGTGAACCAGTCTGTTTGTCCACCATAGATTGCCGACCAGCGTAGCAACGGCGCCAGATAGCAGGCAATGAGGTTGGGTTCGGTCGCAACCAGATGGGCGTGATCTGCGGCCATTTGATCGTATAAAGCACAAAGTCTGATACGGGTCTGATGCCTCAGTTCACCACTTGCGTTTGGGGCATAAAAATCCGGGTAAAACAGCATCCGCAAAGCAGGATGCAGTGTGTTGGATAACCAGAACAGTCGGGTCAGCGCCGCAGCGCGCTTGGGATCGCTAATCTGAGGAAACAAAGCACTGGGGGTGTTTTCTGCCAACCATAGCAAAATCGCCCCGGTCTCATAGATTGGTCCTTGTGGTGTTTGTAATGTCGGGATGAGACCGTTTGGGTTGATGGCAAGATACGCAGGGCTGCGCTGGGCCTTTACTGACCGGTCAACTAGCGCCGTCACGTAATCGATTCCCAGCTCTTCCAACGCCAGTCGAACGCACAGCGATGCGTTGTCTGGGGCGTAGTGCAGGATCAATTGGTCACTCATCCACATGCATTAGCAGATCATCCATCGGATGCCGGATTGAAAACGACAATATGCCTTGCGAACCCGGACAGCGCGGTCAGTTTCCTTCAAGCCGCAGCAGGTCCTCGTAGGTATAGCTTTGGGCGATCTCACCATCGAGGCCGGCTTCAAAATTGGGATCTTGTGTGACGCAGCCCACCCCGCAAATCTGACTGACTTCCATATCTGTTGTATCAATGTACCAAAATCGTCCCCCTGGGGTCGTGACGTAGCCGTCGATCCCTTCTGCTTCATCCGCTTCGATATCCCCTACGGAGGGGAATTCTGCAGGCGTGTCATATTCGAAAGCGCCGTGCGTGTGATAAGAGGCAATGATCACAGCATCGTCTGCAGGCGCTTCTGGCTCGCAATAGCTTTCCGCACCGCTGGTTGCTTTGGTTGCTACTAGCGCGCCGCTCGGGTCCCGGATCAGATATCCACAAAACTCGCGATTTGCGGCAAATGATTGCGCTTGCAGATTTTCCAGCGTTGCCTTGGCTAACGCGACTTCAGTCGTGTCTTGTGCGTTGGCCATGGTCGCCCAAGTGAGCCAAAAAGCGATGCCGTATTTCATGCACAAACGCTAAGTCAATCGCTGCCCTACGACAAGCGATCCAATTCAAATAAGTTTATCGTTTCCCAACCGTCGACAAGACCCTATAACCCGCATCAAAACGCACCTGTGGAGCATGCAATGAACACCGACTTGTCCCCAATTGATCGCGCAAAATTCGTCGCAGCCAAACGTGCTGCGCAATACGTGCGGTCTGGCATGAAAGTTGGGCTTGGGACTGGGTCCACCGCAGCATGGCTGGTCCAGTGTTTGGGCGAAATGATCCGCGACGAGGGCTTGCAAATCAAAGGGGTGCCGACATCCAGCCGCACAGCGCAATTGGCGAAGGACGTGGGCATCGAGGTGATTTCACTTGATGAAGCGAAATCACTTGATTTGACCATCGACGGTGCGGATGAATACGACGCTGAACTGAACCTGATCAAAGGTGGGGGCGGTGCGCTTTTGCAAGAAAAGATCGTGGCGACCGCCTCAGAGCGGATGGTGGTGATCGCTGACGCTTCTAAGAAAGTCGAAACACTTGGCGCCTTCCCACTGCCGATTGAGGTCATTCCCTTTGGCTGGCAGACATCTAAAGCACTGGTCGAAGAAGCCCTGATTGGGATGGATGTTCTGGGGCGGACCACCAGTTTGCGCATGAACGGTGATGCGCCTTACGTGACCGACGAAGGCAACCACATCCTTGACCTTCACCTCAACCGGATCGGCGACGCACGACAGCTTAGCATCGTATTGAACCAGATTCCGGGCATCGTGGAAAACGGCTTATTTATCGACATTTGTGACACCGTGGTGATTGGTTTTGGCGACGGGAAGGTGCAAGTGCACGATATGAACACCGATGAGGTCGAAGAAAGCCGGTTTGATTTTGTCGAGAAGGACAACATTTTCGCAGACGTTGAGGACTAGGGCCTGTGGACATTCACGATGCACCACTGGGCGAGGTCCATTTTCCTGCTGACAAACGAAATTGAGCGACGCGATGCGGTTCATCGCAGGCTCAATTTCGTGAAGTCGGAAGGAAAATAGGCCGCGTCTTTGCGGATTTCGCCAAAATTGCCCATTTCGTCGCAAAGATAGCTTGAATGCGCCCTCTAGTCCTACGCTCTCTTGCCTGAAACTGAGCAATTTTGGACTGTGACCAGTAGTGCCGCGTGAATGTCCACAGACCCTGGAACCCTCACCGTCACGAAATCTTGGGGAGCACGGCAGGGTTGCAACGTGCGATTTCTGGTCAGGATGATCTCTGTTTTGCCGCCAGATCGCGGAGTTGCGCGCGGATGATTTTGCCAGTTGTCGTCATGGGCAGAGCATCAACGTAGAAAATCGCGCGAGGGGCTTCATGGGCCGCCAAGCGTGTTGCGACATAGGCTTTGATCTCAGTTGTCAGTTCATCACTTGCCGCGATTCCCGCATCCAAGACAACAAAAGCGACAACGATCTGGCCACGCGTCGTGTCGGGCCTACCGACGACACCGGCCAATTTGATGGCAGGATGCGTGATCAGGCAGTCTTCGATTTCTGCGGGACCGATCCTGTAACCAGCAGAACTGATCACATCGTCATCTCGCCCAACAAACTTGATCCGACCTGACGGCATTTTCCGCCCACGGTCACCTGTCAAAAGCCATGTGCCGCTGCGAGAGGTCTGGAATTTTTCAGCGGTTGCGGCCGGATTATTCCAATACTCCAGAAACATGACAGGATCTGGGTGCAGGACGGCGATGGCGCCTTCATCCTGTGTTGGCAGACCGCCGTCATCAAGAACAGTGACCTCATGACCCGGAACAGGAAATCCCATCACCCCGGGCTCGGCAGGTGTTAAGGCACCGCAGGATGAGATGATCATATTGCATTCGGTCTGGCCGTAGAATTCATTGATGGTCACGCCGAATGTCTCTTTCCCCCAATCGATCAAGGCGCTGCCCAGCGTTTCGCCACCGCTTGCAACGGACCGCATTGGCACGTCTGATACGCCGGCTGCACGCATCATTTTCAAGGCCGTCGGTGGGAGAAACGTGTTGCGGATGTTATGGTCGCGGATCAGCTCGGCAGCAGCCTGTGGGTCGAACTTTGAAAACCGGTGCGCGACCACAGGAATGCCGTGGTGAAGTGCGGGCATGAGCACATCCAGCAGTCCGCCAATCCATGCCCAATCGGCGGGGGTCCAGATTTTGTCTTCCGGTTGGGGCAGGAAATCGTGGCTCATCTCGACCCCGGGCAAATGTCCAAGCAGGACCCTGTGGGCATGCAGCGCACCTTTTGGATTTCCCGTTGTGCCGGAAGTATAGATGATCAGAGCCGGGTCATCGGCGGCAGTGTCTACGGCTGTGAAACTGTCAGAACGAGTCGATATGAGGTCATGAAAGGATTGGTCAATTTGCCCGTCGTCCGTGCAGAGCACATGCATTAGGTCGGGCAGATCGGGGCGTATTTGCGCGATCTTTTCATAACCTTCGGCGTTGGTGATAACGACTTTCGTGCCGCTATCGCGTAGTCGGTGCCGCAAGGCATCCGGCCCAAACAGCGTAAAAAGGGGGATCGAGATACATCCTGCTTTCAGGGTGCCGATGTGTGCGACGGCCGTCTCGATGCATTGCGGCAGTAATACACCGACGCGGTCACCGGGTGTGATCATTGAGGTCAGCAAATTGGCGCAACGGTTCGATAGGTCACGTAGATCTGCAAAGCTGTAGGTGACATAGGTCATGTCGGGGGCCACATCGACAATGGCCGGTGCATTGGGTGTCGCTGCAGCGGGCCTGTCGCAGATGTCGACCCCGATGTTGTAACGCGTAGGGATGTCCCAGCGGAACTGGTCGCGCAAGGTTGCGATGGACGCGGCGGGGTGCAGCATGATGATGTCTCCCTCACCGATAAGTGGACGGGGGTTTTGACTGGGTGTCAAGCGCGGCTCGGACCAGACTTTTTCAAAAAGTCTGTGCCAATTTCTGTGTAGCAGAAATTGTCTGACCTTCCGTGTGAACGCAGTCGTGAGATGTTGAAACACCGGCAGGCGTTGTTGTTCCCGGCATGTCCCCCTATGTCTTGTGCGCAAGTGCAATGAAGGGCGCACGCCCATCCCATGTAAGGAGCATCCCATGGCTTTTGATTTTGACCTATTTGTCATTGGTGGCGGCTCTGGCGGTGT
>CALILP010000067.1 GCA_938016515.1 uncultured Paracoccaceae bacterium | reverse complement strand
ATAATTCGAAAGCATGGCGCAACCCGCGCGAAACTATGTCACTGGCGGGTCGCTCATATGGCAAAGCCAAATGAATTAGGCAACTTAATGGCGCACAGGCACGCCCATTTGCCCCGGCCTTTTGTCACAAAAGGCAACTATGCTTATCGGAAAATGAATTGCTTGGGTCGCATGCAGTGACCTTTGCAGTTTCGGCCTTCAAAGACTCTCGCCACAGTCTCAACATCTTTCACGAGCGATTCGCCTCAGAATTGCTTTAATTCCGGCAGGAAACTGCCGATGACCGTAAGTCATGGAATAAAACAGGCGCCTTTGAAAAGCATTCTGCCTTCACCTGCCCTTACGGAATGGACCACACGGCGCCTCTTTGGGGCTGTTTTCCACATCTTTATATAAAACAGCTTGTCGTCCGTCTTGTATTGTCCCGGCAGAATCGCCACTTCGCCGCACGTCTCGGGAAAGGTCCATCACATAGATAGATGTGCGATACCGTTGCGGCATCAATCTTAGGATTCTTCGAACCGCGATCCCGGGCCAATCACTTCACCTCGTCGCGGTCACTTCAGCTGCACATAGATAGTAGTGTCGCGACAAGCCCCCTGAGTCGCAGCGCCAACGACAACATGTTGCATTTATGAGGCGCGTTCATTGCTGCATCTTCAGCCCTTGGAGCAATTGGATTATTTTTCATTATTTATCAATGAGTTAATTTCAAATCTACGAATCCAGCTACCTTAGAATGCGGTCGAAATGGGGCATTCACGAACACAAAGGAGTACTTATTTCAGCAACATTATGCCGAAATTGCCTGTCATTCAGACATTATCGAAAAACGCTTGGACTTGTGGCTCCAACACAGACTACGGTCATGGGGCGAGCCTTGGGAGATGGCAAACATGGACATTGGGACAATCATGCTGAAAACGTTATATGAAGGTTATATCCCGTGCATCATCATGGCAGCACTCGGCCATTCTTTGATGGGCGGCAGCTTGTTGGCTTGGGCAGCCTTCGTTTGGATTTTTGGCGCAGTGTTGACCGTCGCGGTCGCTATGCTGCGAACTCAGACCAACACATCTCCTCTGCGGACACGTCCAGTAACGGCGCGTATCGAAAACTGCTGAGCTAGGCCTTTTCGCGATACAGCCCAGTTTTGTTGCTGGGCGCCAAAGATGCTGCGGGCATCCCAATAACCGCATTTTGAACAGTGCTACCGATTCAAACAACCGCGTGTTCTTTCAGCCGAAAGAAACGTCATTGCGGTCACTGAACACGCCCCCCCTCCCCCATTATTGACCTGTGCATATGAAATGCCAAGCTGCTAGGCAGAGTGGCTGCCAATGTCGTTTGTCTAAGCTCTGGTCGCAACAGCGCAGCTTTCAGACCCCTCCGAAATGCTGCATCATTGCGTCTCGCTTGTGGGCGGAAATTACGCCGATCCGAATCGGACCCCCAACAGATTCCGCCTTTGAAGCACGTTGCGCCTGACCGGCGTCAAAGTGACGATGAGCTCGTGATCTGGTTATATTCAACACATAAAGCGGATAAACGCACCGCCAGCGTATCACAAAGAAAATCTTGCCATAGTCATGGTATTTCTGTCTATATAGTGCCTAATACCAAGAATAAGCGGCACAAGGCCGTGAATCAGGCGGATACCCATCAGCGCAGTTTGCGCCCTTATCCATCGCGACGTGGCAAGCGCTGCGCCCTGATGGTGTGCCCGCATCGGACAGACTACGCGGAGGCGCAACACACAACACCAGCATGATCCATAACAAAAGCCGAGTGGCGGCAACCACTCGGCTTTGTTCAACGATAACACCTGTGCGCTATGCGTCTGTCTTAAGATCAGAATAGCGACACGGCCTAAAACGCGCAAGCAATAGCTTGCCGCGATTGAGGAAAATATGTCTGAGCAGATCACATTTGATCGCGCCAAAGGTTTCGTCGCTCTTCCCGTTGAGGTTCTCGAGATCGACATGACGCCTGGCGCATTCCGCCTTTTGGCAGAGCTATGCCGCATGGCAAACATAGACGGCTATTGTTGGCCGTCACTGGACCAGTTGAGTGACCGCATGGGTCGCTCAAAGTCCGCAATCTCTGGGTATATCAAAGAGCTGCGCGAGGCCGCGTTGGTGGATACCGAGACCCAGAAAACAGCTAACGGGTATAACTATCGCCTGAAATATCGAGTCACCTTTTGGGCCGATTGGCGTGCATCGTTGCGGGGCGCTGTCACCCAAAAAACTGAACGCAGTGTGCAGCCTGTTGAACGCCTAGAAGAGTCTAAAAATCATATTCATAAAAACCAATTCCCGCCGTTGGCGGATGTCGTGTTGGATGATCTTTTGAAAGTGTGGGGTCGGTGCTTTCATGGGGCCCCCTACCCTGCTGCCGCAACCTTTCCTGCTCAAGACACGGTCTTACGAACTGATGTGGTTCTGGATAACGCATCATCCGAGACGATAATAACCGCGGATATACAGCAAGCACTTCGCAGCCTTTGGGCAAGGAAGGCTGTGGAAATTCCCGCGCAAGCGGTAGCTGTCCAAGCAGAGGTTATCGCCAAGACACGCCCTACCCCTGCGGAGTTCGCAGCGATCTGCAAGGGCATCTCGCGCGCATGGCAATCACATTGGAAGCGTCCACCAAACCCGGATGCTTTTGCAAAACTGGTGCAATCCGCCAAGGTAACGACGGCCTATCAGAAGCAGTCTTTGCTGAAGTCCTATCGTAACCGCTGGCGGCTTGCGCAAAACACCTTGCGGAATCCGGCACATTCCGGTTCTTTGACATCAACGAAAAAGGTCGCCGCCTAGTTGGGCAAAGCACCGCTATATCCGTGGATATAATTTATGGCTTACGGGCAATTTGAGCAGTTCATCCGAAACATGACCCGCGTCATGGGTGCTGTAAATACGAAGCTGCAACGTGATCTTACCTTGCGCACCCGCGTCGCGCGGCGGTTCTCGATGGTAGAAGTTGCGCAACTTCTGAGCGTGGATACGACATACCTGACGCGGATATCCGGCGAGGACCCTGCGTTTCCAGAAGGCGAAAAGCAGGGACGCGCCCGCACCTTTTCACCGTCCGAGATCATGCTGATCCGCGCGATCATCGGCTCGAACAAGGCTGCCAAACGCCCCTATTTGCATTGGCGTCAGGATGGCACGCCTGTGAAGGTCGTCACGTTTGGAGCGCAAAAGGGCGGGACAGGCAAGTCGTTATCCGCGGCGCATTTCGCCCAATACGTGAACTTGCATTACGGCCTGAGGGTAGGGGTCGTTGATGCCGACCCGCAAGCGACGGTTAGTCTGTATTTCGCGGATGCCAATCTGCCTCTGTTTGCCCCAGACACACCGACGCTGGCCGATTTCATGGGGGTGGATCAGCCCGGGGCAGGTGAGGTCAACAATCGCAGCGCAGCAGAGCTGGACGCGATCTGGCAAAACACGCCTTGGCCCGGCATCAAGCTGATCCCCGGCGGTGCCAACATTCAGAACGGCGATATCAGCCTGTTTTTTATGTCTCAGCAAAGTCAGGTGCCGGTGTACCGCGTCCTGCGCGATGCAATTGCGACGTGGGACAGCGGAACCGGGCCCAAGACCGCTGTGAACGATCTGCGCAATTCTGACGGCGCATTCAATACGGCGAAGTATGAACAGGCACTGAATGAAACGGTCGATGTGATCGTGATTGATCAACAACCATCCCTGACACTCATGCAATTGAACGGTCTTATTGCCGCGGATAATGTGGTGATCCCGCAGACCATGAAGGGGTTCGATTTGGCCACGCTGGCCACATATGTCTCGAACATCGGCGAGTATCTGGAGTTCATCATGGGCTTTGAGGCCGATATCGAGATCGGGGCAGGGGAGCATATGGTCTTGCCCACGATTGTGCAGGAACAGAACACCCAGGACACCGACCAGATCCTTGATCTGTACCGCAAGGCCCCGCGCGAGGTGATGCAGGTTTGGTATGCCCGGTCTGACGCAATTGCCAATGCCGCCGAGGAATACAAAAGCATCTATGAATACCTGCCGCCCAAGACGCGCCGGACCTCGGCGCAGGCGTTCATGCAAAACGCGAACGCCGTAAACGATGCGCTGGTCCAACGGATCTGGCCGGACCTGCCACCGAAAGATTTTGCCAAGCAATTCATTGAGGAGCGTTGGAGCTGATGGCCCGGAAACGTAAACTGAATGCAGACCTGCCTGATGAGGCTCTAACCCCAGTCGTAGAGCCTGAAACAGCGCCTAAGGCCGCGATGGGTGGCATGTGGGCCGGCAGTGCCATGAACATGCTGAAACAGCGCCTAGAGGACGCCTCTGGGTCGCTGCATGCCGGTATCCTTGCTGGCACCGTGGTGATGGAGTTGGACCCCGATCAGGTGCAGGACAGCGTGGGCAGCGACAGGGTGACCGAATGGGCGCAGGATGAGGACTTTGGACAGCTGGTCGCCAACATCAGCAGACGCGGCCAGACCCAGCCGATCCGGGTCCGTCCACAGGATGATAAATGGGCCCCGGACCCTGAAAACCCGCTAGAGACCAGCGATACATTCTTCATTCAATCCGGTCGTCGCAGGCTGGCTGCTTGCCGGTCTTTGGGGATTAAGGTCAAAGCGATCATCGCGACCGAAGAGGGCGATCAGTACCTTGCTGATCTGGAAGAACGCTTTCACGAAAACACCATGCGCAAGAACCTCAATGGGTTCGAAGAGCTGCTGTCGATTGGGGCAATGGCCGGGATGATGCAGGACAAAACCCAGGCCGAAATCGCCGAGCATCTGGGGATTGCCCAAGGCGATGTCTCATTGGGTCTGGGGTGTGTGACGTACCGCAAAGCGATTGAAGATGCCGTTGATATCACCAAGACTCCCAAGCGGGCCTATCGCACGCTAATCCCCAAGATTAAGCGGGGCGAGTCCTTGTACAAGATGCCCCCTGCCTTGAGTGGTGAATTAGCCCAGCCCTATGACGTCAAAGGTGTTCCGATCACCGCAAAGAAATCCGGGATGGCCTATGCTGTGAATATTCGTAAGGCGAATGTCAAAGAAGCTGACTTAGAAACGATGCTGGTGGAGTTGGCCAAGGTCGTTTTGAAGTATCAGATGAAGTAAGCAGGCCGGTGTGCTGGAATCTTTAGGGGTTGTTAGGGATCAGTTGTTTCTAAAATAGCGACAATATTGATCAAATTGGCTGTATTGTTTCCATTTAAGAAAATAGATGAGCCATCATTTCGCCTTTTGAACGCACTCTGGGCGGTAGATTTCGGCGAGTATCCCCCTCATTTCGGCGCTTTTGCCCCCATATATGACCAAGATACCGACTAATGTTACAAAATGTGGGTATCTCGGCAATATATCGCCGAAATCGTCTGGTTAAGTGGCTCGTCTCCACATTTGTGCCACATTTCGCATAAGCACGGCATCGGGACACATTAACCAGTCATTTATTTATCTGTGGAACGTTCGAGGCATCGATTTGCTGTCGTTGATCGCGGTTGCCGTGATTGCTGGCGGGCCGATTGGCTGCAAATCGGGGTGTACCTCCCGCGTGGGAGACAAAGAGTAGGGCAAGGGTGAATATGAATTCAGCCATGAAAATACAGCGTGAAGATGCAGCGGCTTTAGCCGTGGATCAACACCGGGATTTTGTTTTTGCGTCAGGGCAGGGCCGCATGGCGCAAGCTGCTCCGCCACCTGCTGAGGATGTCGAACATATCCGTGATTTCGCAATCGCGACTGATCAACTGGACCTCAGTGATGTGGCGTTAGGGCTGGGCCTTAGTGCACATGACACACAGGCCGCATTGCAGTGTGTTCCCAATGCTGCCGGCACGTTGCTGACGATCACGGTTCAGGGGGTCGTTCAGCCACTTATCGTGATCCACAACGTCACGCCAGCCGCGTTGCAGGCCGCTGCACCCTGGACGTTCGAGGATCTTGGCCCGGTGCGGTCAAACACGGTGCCCGCCAATGTGGATGCTCCTGTCGCCCCGGAAACGGATGTGGCGGATGAACCGGTCGCAAAATTGCCGGTGTTTGTGCTGGACAGCAGTCTAGCGCTGGACACCGCAGAGCCCGTTGTTTCAGAGCCTTCGGCCGCCCATATTCCGACCGATGCCGCAGACGCCTTCATTTTCGAGTGCGGCCCTGCAATGGCGCCGCCGGTTCGGCCCACCAAAGCGGGTCAAAAGATGGAAATCGCCCAACTTGCAGAGGCCCTGGGCGTCAGCGAAATGCAGGTGCTTGATGCGATCCGCATCAAAGGGACCGCTGCCTGTTCTGAAGAAGGCGTTCAGCCCTCTGATGTCGAAAACTTTGACCTGACACCGGGCGATACGCTGGGTTTGTAAGCGGACGATTTCGCACTCTGCACGACAAGGGCAGGGGCCACGCAAAAGGCGCGCAGGGTTGCCCTGACGCGCCTTTGTTCTTTTTTGTGCAACGGTGATTTAGGCCAGATCGAACCGATCTGCGTTCATCACCTTGACCCAGGCCTGCACGAACATCGCGACAAAGGCCGCTTCGCCGTCTGCCTGCGCATAGGCCTCTGAGATCGCCCGCAGTTGCGAGTTTGATCCGAACACCAGATCGACCCGGCTGCCGTGGTATTTCACGTCAGTCCCGACCTTACCGACGAAGTTGTTTTCGCTGTCGTCTGCCGGTGTCCATGTCAGGGACATGTCCGTGACCGTCTTGAAAAAGTCGTTGGACAGGGTGCCAAGCGCGTCGGTGAAGACGCCCTGTGGGTTGTCGCCATAGTTGGCCCCCAGCACCCGCAGACCGCCCACAAGCGCTGTCATTTCAGGCGCAGTCAGCCCCAGCAGCTGTGCCCGATCAACCAGCATTTCCTCGGCAGAGACCGAAAAGTCGCGCTGCAGGTAGTTGCGGAAACCGTCTGCGAGAGGTTCGAGGACGTCAAAGCTTTCGCTGTCTGTCTGCTCGTCTGTGGCATCAACACGGCCGCCTGTGAACGGCACCGTGACGGCGTGACCACCGGCTTTCGCTGCCGCCTCGATGGCGGCTGTCCCGCCCAGAACGATCATGTCGGCGATGGAAACGTCCTTGCCAAAGTCTGCCGCGACCCCTTCCAATGTCTTGAGGACCTTGGACAATTGCGCAGGCTGGTTCACTTCCCAATTGTTCTGCGGTGCCAAGCGGATACGCGCGCCATTGGCGCCACCGCGGTTGTCAGAGCCACGGAACGTGGATGCAGAGGCCCAGGCGGTTTCAACCAGTTCGGACGTGGACAGACCGGAGGCAAGGATCTTCTTCTTGAGGTCCGCGATGTCCGCATCTGACAGGGCAGGGGCCGTGTTTGCGGGCAGCGGATCTTGCCAGATCAGGTCTTCTGCAGGCACTTCTGGCCCGTGATAGCGGGATTTTGGCCCCATATCGCGGTGCAGCAGTTTGAACCATGCGCGTGCGAATGCGTCCGCGAATTTGTCAGGGTTTGCGTGGAAATCGCGGCTGATCTTCTCGTACGTTGGGTCCATGCGCATCGCCATGTCTGCCGTTGTCATCATCGGCGCGTGGCTTTTGGATGGGTTGTGGGCGTCTGGCACAGTGCCTTCCGCGCCGATGGCTGTCCATTGCTGTGCGCCTGCCGGGCTTTTTGTCAGCTCCCATTCCCAGCCAAACAGGGTGTCGAAATAGGACATGTCCCATGTGGTTGGGGTTGGCGTCCATGCGCCTTCGATGCCAGATGTGACAGCATTTTCGCCATCGTTTCCGGCGGGGTTGTTCCAGCCAAAGCCCATCTGGTGGATCGGCGCGCCCTCTGGTTCTGGCCCAAGGGCGTCTGCGTCGCCGTTGCCGTGTGCCTTGCCGAAGGTGTGGCCACCTGCGGTGAGTGCCACGGTTTCAGCGTCATCCATGCCCATACGTGCAAAGGTTTCGCGGATGTCGCGGGCGGATGCCAGCGGATCAGGATTGCCGTCTGGCCCTTCGGGGTTGACGTAGATCAGGCCCATTTGCACAGCGGCCAGCGGGTTTTCGAGGTCCCGGTCGCCGGTGTAGCGGGTGTTTGGACCACCTGCTTCTTCCAGCCAGATTTCCTCGGAGCCCCAGTAGATGTCTTCTTCGGGTGCCCATGTGTCAGCCCGGCCGCCGCCGAAACCGAATGTCTTGAAGCCCATCGATTCCATCGCGACGTTACCGGTCAGCAGGAACAGGTCCGCCCATGAGATTTGGTTGCCGTATTTTTGTTTGATCGGCCACAAAAGGCGGCGTGCTTTGTCCAAGTTTCCGTTGTCGGGCCAGGAGTTCAGCGGTGCGAAACGTTGCTGACCAGTGGCACCACCCCCGCGACCGTCGCCTGTCCGGTAGGTGCCTGCCGCGTGCCATGCCATGCGCACAAAGAACGGGCCGTAGTGGCCATAGTCCGCAGGCCACCAAACCTGGCTGTCCGTCATCAGCGCGGTGAGGTCTTTTTTCAGGGCGGTATAGTCGAGTTTTTCAAAGTCTTTGGCGTAGTTCTGCGCCTCACCGAAGGGGTTTAGTGTGGGCGCATTCTGATCAAGGACGCTAAGTTTCAGCTGGTTGGGCCACCATTCGCGGTTTGACCGCCCTTCGTTGGTGGCGTTCTTTGCCCCGAGCATGACTGGGCATTTGCCGACTGCTGTTCCGTCCATGAGGAATCTCCCGATTTGTGAATTTGGAATGGTTCTAACAGGGTTAGGTAATAGATTTAAGTTGGATTTTCCTATGGGTCCGATAATCTGCGATTATGACAAACATCACCTTGAAACAGTTACGCTATTTCGATGCGGTCGCCCGGTTTGGTCATTTTGGCCGTGCCGCCGAGGTGTCTGCGGTGTCTCAGCCTGCGATCTCTGTGCAAATCAAGGAGCTGGAAGAAACCTTGGGCACCCAGTTGTTTGAGCGTGCTGCAAGGCAGGTCAGGTTGACTGCCTTTGGCGAGGAATTTGCCGGACGGGCCCGCGAAATTTTGCGGTCTGTGGATGATCTGGGCGATATGGCCCGCGCTGCGAAAGATGGTCTTGCGGGGCGGTTGCGGATTGGGGTGATCCCGACGATTGCCCCTTATCTGCTGCCTCGGATCATTGGTGCCTTGTCGGTGTCTCATGCTGATCTGGACCTGAACGTGCGTGAAACCCAGACCGAGAAACTGATCGCTGATCTGTTAGAGGGGCGGCTGGATATGGCTTTGCTGGCCTTGCCAGTGTCAGAGCCTGCTTTGGCCGAAATCCCGTTATTTGAAGAGAACTTTGTGTTGGTTCGGCCTGCCGCGGATGCAGGTAAACCGGTGCCGGAAGCCGCTGATTTGGCCCGGATGCGTTTGTTGTTGTTGGAAGAGGGCCATTGCTTTCGCGATCAGGCTTTGTCGTTTTGCGGGATGCGCGCACCTTTGCCGCGCGATTCTATGGATGGGTCGTCTTTATCGACATTGGTCCAAATGGTGAGTGCAGGGATTGGTGTGACCTTGATCCCTGAGATGGCCGTGAAGGTTGAGACGCAGTCGGCGGATGTTGCGGTCGCCAGCTTTCCGCCACCGGGACCCGCGCGACAGATCGGGATGGTGTGGCGTCAGGCGTCGCCACTTGCCCGCCAGTTTGAGATCGTGGCGGAGGTTGTGCGCGCGGCTGCGCTGGGTCAGGCCAAGCCAACGTTTTAGGTGTCGTGGCGCTGTACGGTATGTGGGGGAGGTTCTTGTGCCCGGCCGCGATGGCCACGACCGGACATAAGAAACAATTTTGCGAACCAAAACACGGTTCTTTTGGCGTCCAAACAATGACTACGTGTCACACTTCAACTCTTTAACGACGCCTTACTCGCTATGTGATATGTTTACGCGCGTTAATCGCACTTTCATAGGTGCTTTTCCGCCTATTTTTCCCCTAGGGCAAAAAATGCTTGGAGATGCCTAAAAATAAGGGGTTCGGACGCAAAATTAGATTCACAGCCACCTTACTTAAGGTCATGTTGATGCCTTTGGGGCCGAATTATGCGTCAAACGAGGGTGCGATTCGGGACTGAATCGCTTTGACCTGCCGGGTTGTGTCAGTGATGTCTGCCACGAGCCGTTTGCCCGCCACGACATGTTTGCCGCTTGCAAAGACATGCGCCACGTCGCCGCGTCCTGCTGCATAGACCAGTGTGCTGTAGGGGTCGTAGCTGGGGATCATGTGCGGTGCGGTCATATCGATGATCGCGATATCCGCGTCTTTGCCCACCTCCAGCGTTCCTTTGCTGCCCCCCAAGCCGATGCAGCGCGCTCCACCGCGTGTGGCCATCGCAAAGATGTCGCGGGCAGGGATGCTGGCCGCGTCGCCCGTGGTGGCGAAGTTCATGAGGCTGGCGTGGCGCATCGTCTGCCACATGTCCAGATCGTTGCTGGACGAGGGCCCATCCGTCCCGAGGCTGAGGGGGATGTGTGCCGTGTGCAGGTCGTGCAGCCGCATCGTCCCGGAGGCCAGTTTGGCGTTGGACAGCGGGTTGTGCGCGATGCTGGCCTTGGATTGCGCCAGCGTTGTGATCTCTGCGTCGTTCAGGTGGACTGCGTGGGCGATCAGGGTGGCATGGTCGAGGATGCCCGTGTCTTGCATCACTGCAATGGGTCGTTTGCCGTAGATGTCCTGGACCTGAGACATCTCAGAGGGTGCTTCTGCTGCGTGGATGTGGATCGGCAGCGTGTGTTTGTCTGCCAGGGCTGCCACCTGCGCCAGTTTGTCCGCGTCCATCGTGTAGCAGCTGTGGGGCATCAGCATCAGGTGTTGGTGGGGCAGGCGGGTGATGGCTGCTTCTGCGTTGGCCACCCGCTGATCCCACGGCTGGTTATCGATACCGTCGAAGGCGATAAACACAGGCCCCGTGGTCAGCCCGATCCCGATGTGATCTGCCGCAGCGATCGTGCTTTCCCAGTGCCAGTACATGTCCACAAAATGCGTCACCCCGCCAAGCGCCATTTCAGCCGCCCCAAGAGTGGCCCCGATCTGTGCCGTTTCCGGCGTGATGAACTGACCCTCTGCTGCCCAGACGGTTTGCAGGAAGGCATCGAGAGGCCTGTCGTCTGCAAGGCCGCGAAACAGCGTCATGGCTGCGTGGCAATGTGTGTTGATCAGGCCGGGGGTCACCAGCGTGTTGGTCGCATCGATGGTCTGGGTCGCGCTGTCCCCGCTGAGGTCGCCGATACCGCTGATCTTGCCCCCGGTGATCCCGATGTCGCCCGTGGGATGTTCCGTAAAGGCTGCGTCCATCGTCAGGATGTGCCCGCCAGTGATCAGTGTATCGTGGTTCATTGGGGGGCATCGGGCAGGGCTGGGATGAATTTTTCCATGAACGCCGACAGCTTTGGGGTGATCAGTTTGGCTGATTCAAACACCTCGGCCTCGTTGGTGACGTGGCTGTCCGCGACGGTGCTGACGCTGATGTTGGTGATGGTCGACAGGGCGAACACGCGCATGTTTGCGTGCCGTGCCACGATCACCTCTGGCACGGTGGACATGCCGACCATGTCGCAGCCGATAAGCTGCAAAAGCCGGACAAGGGCAGGGGGCTCGAAGCTGGGACCGATGGCGTGCGCATAGGTCCCCCGTGTGATCGCCGGATCGATGGATTGCGCAAGTGCGATAAGCTCGGGGTCATAGGCCTTGTTCATAGACACAAAGCGTTCCCCCAGACCCGGATCATGCATGCCCCGCAAAGGGTCTTCGCCCGCAGCTGTGGCCAGCGACAGGTGATCCTCAATCGCCACAAAGTCACCCACGGTCATGCCGTCCCGCATCCCGCCTGCTGCATTGGTCAGACATGCTGTATGCGCCCCAAGGCCGTGCATGACACGCAGGGGAAAGGTGACCTCTTGCGCGGTATAGCCTTCGTACATGTGGACACGGCCCCGCATCGCCACGCAGGACCGCCCGTAAAGCGTTCCGATCAGCAGTTGCCCATCATGGCCGGGCGCATGGGCGACGGGGAAATGGGGGATATCGCCATAGGGGATCGCGATGCCTTCAAAGGCGTCGGCAACGGGCCCAAGCCCGGACCCAAGGGTCAGTGCGATGTCTGGCACAACGTCCGTTTGACTGCGAATAAAGGCGGTGGCTTCGGCGATCTGAGGAATAAGCATGCCGCATGGTCACCGATTTTCGCACCAAAACGCAATGGTTTGCGCGCCATTGTGTTGATGTTTGCCACCTTTTGCAGGCGTGCCCCTTGGGGTCATCGGCGGCGCTGTGTCGCATGGTGAGGAATTGTTAGGCAAAAACCGCCGATACTGGTTGCCTTAGCGTGGACTCGCCCCACATCACTAAAGACTTTTGAATTGGAAAAGGTGCCCGATGGATACGTGGATTAAGGTGACGTTGGCTGTGTCAGTGCCAACGCTGTCGTTTTTGGTTTTGCATGACACTGTGCAAGGGTTTTACGGCCCAAAGCACCCGTTACCTTTGTCCTACGTGGTGGTTGAACCTGAAGAATTGGCTGCCGAAGAGGAAGCCGAACAAGAAGCTGCTTTGGATGAGGTCCCTGCAGAGGAAGAGGTAGCCGAGGCCTCGGCTGAAGAGGCCGCCTCTGATGATGTTGCAGCCGGCGATGCGCCTGCGGATGATACTGTCGTTGAGGATACTGTGGCTGATGCCCCTGCCGATGACACCGTTGAGGCCGCCCCTGCCGATGATGCGGTCTTGATGGCCACCCTGACCGCTGATGAGATGAAAACCGGTGAGGCCGCTGCGCGCGCCTGCGCATCTTGTCACCAGCTTGCGCGGGACCGCAATTCTGTCGGTCCTCACTTGGTCGGGCTGGCTGGCCGCGCCATCGGTGGCGTTGATGGGTTCCGCTATTCCGACGCCCTGATTGCTTTGAACGCAGAGGGTGCGGTTTGGGATGCCGCAGCATTGGAAGCCTGGCTTGAAAACCCTGACGCCTTTGCCGAAGGCACCAAGATGATGTTCAAGGTGGACGACCC
>CALILP010000066.1 GCA_938016515.1 uncultured Paracoccaceae bacterium | reverse complement strand
CCGCCCTGCCGAAATGGGTCTGCCGCCCGCATATCCGTCATCAGGTCGCGGGTCGCCAGCACGTTGCCGATGTTGGCTTGGGTCAGCTCCTCGCCGTTGTGTTTCAACACCAGTGCGCCGCCTTCAATGCACTTGGCTGCCAGCGGGATGTCCCCGGTGATCACAACGTCGCCTTTGGTGGCACGGTCCGCGATCCACATATCCGCGATGTCGGGGCCATCTGGGACCACGACCGTTTCGACAAACGGGTTCTGTGACGGACGAATGCCCCCGTTAGAGACCACAAACATCTTCAGCTTATGGCGCGTGCCGACACGTTCAACTTCGGCCTTCACCGGGCAGGCGTCGGCGTCGACATATATCATGCGTAGAGGGCCTCTGCATGGAACGCGACATGCTCTTCCATGAAGGTCGAGACGAAGTAATAGGAATGGTCATAGCCCTTTTGCAGGCGGATCTGCCCCTCCTGACGCTTCTCAGCCATCGCCTGCGCCAGATGCTCTGTCCCCAGCAAATCGCCAAACTGATCATCCGTCCCGGTATCAATCAGGATTGGCCCGTCGAACCCACCGCCCTGCATCAACAAGGTCGCGTCATGAGGGCCCCACTTTGCCTCGTCCCCCCAATAGGCCGCGAACTGCTTGCGGCCCCAGTCGCTTTTGGTGGGATGACAGATCGGCGCAAAGGCAGAGACGGACCTGAACCGCCCCGGCAAGGCCATCGCAAAAGTCAGCGCGCCGTGGCCACCCATCGAGTGTCCGGTGATCGCTTGGCGGTCCATATCAAGCGGAAACTCCTTGCCGACCACGGCAGGCAGATCTTCGGCAATATACGACCACATCTTAAAGTGTTTGTCCCAGGGCGCCTGCATCGCATCAACATAAAATCCAGCGCCCTGCCCCAGATCATAAGCGTCATCATCCGGCACGCCTTCACCGCGCGGGGACGTATCGGGGAAAATCACCGCAATCCCTTGTTCCGCCGCCCAAGCCTGCGCGCCAGCTTTTTCCATCGCGTTTGCATGGGTGCAGGTCAGACCCGACAGATACCAAAGAACCGGCACCGGACCGTCTGCGGCATCGGCTGGCAGGTATAGACCAAAGGTCATCTCGGTGCCCGTGGCCAACGACTGGTGGGAATACACCCCCTGTGTCCCACCAAAGCTGCGATTTTCAGAGATCGTTTTCATGACGCCCACCCTTAGCTGTTTGCCAAGGGCTACCGCAGCGTTACAGGCTTGTCACCCATCCGATAACAGGCGGGATCGTCAGAATACTCAGAACCGTCGAAATCAGGATCGCAGCTGAGACGCGAGCGGGTGCAACCGCATAATGCTGAGCGATAATGTAGACGTTGCCCGCGACGGGCAGGGCTGCGGCGGCAACCATCATGCCAGCGGCAACCGGGTCGACGTTGAACACAAACAGGGCGAAACACCCGACCGAGATCGGATGCAGCGCTAGTTTGCAAGTGGTTAGCCAGCCAGCCACGCTGAGCCGTTCTGCGGATTTACCTGCGAGCGACCCACCGATGGCGAACAAAGCCCCCGGCGTCGCGGCGGCCCCAAGGATCGTGAGGAAATCAATCGCGGGGGTGGGCAGTGTGACTTGGAAGTGGGACATCAGCAGACCCCCAAGGATCGAGACAATCATCGGGTTCTTGATCAGTCCCGCCCCCACAGTCTTCAACGTGCCAAGCTGCAAACGGCCGTCGCGGGACCCGGTAATCAGGATCACCACAACAGACCCAAAGAACACCAGATCAACCGCCAGAACCATCAGGATCGGCCCGATGGCCCCCTCCCCCAGCAGCAACGCCAGCATCGGGATGCCCAGAAAGCCAACGTTACCGATGATCGCACATTGGGCCTCAATCGCAGCTTCGGCGACGCTCAGGCCCCGGACAATCGCAACCACGGTGGCCAAGAGGTAAACCACGAGCGAGCCCACAAAATAAGCCAGCACAAAGTTCCAATCCAGAACCTCGGCCAGATCAAGCTGGCTGGCAAACAGCAGCAACATCGCGGGCAAGGCGAAGTAGAAGACGAACTTGGTGATGATCGCTGTGGCGTCAGCAGAGAAAAATCCTGTGCGTACAGCCATATACCCAAGCGCGATCAGACCGAAGAACGGCAAGGTCTGGAAAAAGACAGCGATCAATCGAACGCACCGGTGACACGGCCCAGCAGCATAAAGGCGCGGGCGGTGCGGGTGTCGGCAAGCTCGATCAACTCGGCATCACTGGCGACCAGCTCAAACGAGGTCAGCATCCGGTCAAAGTTGCGCAGAAAATGGTGGGCAGCGTCGCGGAAAATCGGATCTTCACGCATACGGGCAGCCGTCAGGGCCAGCGACGTGCGGTCCCGAACCCCGCCCAGCGCGCCAATCACCCGGCCGCGTTCGCCCTGAGCAAACCTGCGCCACAACTCTGGCCGGGACCTATCGGGGTTCAGGTCATCCATATAGATGCCGTCTTGGGACAACAGGGTCAGGACATCCTGACTGGCCTGCACCAACTGGCGGGCGGTGCGGTCTTTCAGGGCTTTGCGCAGAGCTGCAAATCCGATGGTGTCGGCTTCGGTGTCGGGGAAATTCAGGGCGCGGATCAGGTCAACGCGCGGCAGCGGATCGGCGTCATCCTCTGGCGGGACACCCAATGCCAATTTCGGCTCATCTTCGGTGTGGCGGGCAAAGCCATCCTGACCGCGTTGGGTCCGAAAAGGGGCGGTCTGGGCGCCGGATCGCTTTCCAGACTGGGCAATTTTGGTCAGTTTACGCTCGACAGAGGCCGCAGGGGACAATGTCATCGGTTGCTTGGTTTGCGCCACTTCATCTTGCAGGGCTTCGATGATTTGATGCAAACGCTCGGTCTCGCCGTGCATCATCCGGGCACTGCGTGCGGTCAGACTGGCAATCCAGATGATCGCAACCGGCAAAAAGATCGCCAACATGACCATCACGGTTCGCAGTGGGTCGATCCCGTCATCTGACAGATTGACCGGGACAAACAAAAAGAACGCGCCGACAAAAACCAGCCAGCCGACGGACAGGATCAGGGCGATCTTTTCCGTCTGACGTGACCCAGCAATCGGATCAGTGTCTGGCCTGTGGGACGTCATCGATCGACCTTCTCGGGCGGTGCGGTTTACTTGTAAACGATCGAAACGATCTCATAACTCTTGTCGCCGCCGGGGGTGCGAACGGCAGCGCTATCGCCCTCTTCCTTGCCGATCAGGGCGCGGGCGATGGGGGATTTCATATTCAGCAACCCCTTCTCGATGTCGGCCTCATACTCGCCAACAATCTGATAGGTTTTCTCTTCGTCCGTATCCTCATCAGCCACGGTCACAGTGGCACCGAACTTAATGGCACCGGACAGCTTGGTCGGGTCGATGATTTCAGCCAGGGAAATCACGCCTTCCAACTCTTTCACACGGCCTTCGATGAACGACTGCTTTTCCTTGGCGGAATGATACTCTGCATTCTCGGACAGATCACCATGCTCACGGGCTTCGGCGATGGCACGGATGATGGCTGGGCGTTCCACGGTCTTGAGGTGCTTCAACTCAGCATCAAGCTTGTCGAAACCGGCACGGGTCAGAGGTATCTTGTCCATCGGTGGAATCCTTTAGCGCAAATAAGCGTCCAGCGTTGATAGCCTATTTGGGCAGAGTGAAGTCAAGAGCAAGAGGGCGGTTAAGCGGAAGTCGGGAGCGGAACTTGCATATAGTACGACTTCGCACTATATAGTTCGATATCGCATTAAATGGAGATTCGCATGACCCTCTCAAGACGCAAATTCATCAGCCTGATTGGCGGCGGCACTGTTCTGGCCGCTGGGGCTGCATCCGCAGCCTTTCTGACCACCCGCACACCCCACGACGCCCGCGCCCCTTGGAGCCAAGCAGGCACCTACGAAGACCCCCGCAAATTCGCGCTGTCCTACGCCATTCTGGCCCCCAACGCCCACAACCGGCAGCCTTGGTTGGTTGATCTGCGCACCTCGGATCAGGTGACCGTCTGGCGAGATACGGAGCGTGACTTGCCACAGACGGACCCATTCCACCGGCAACTGGTGATCAGTCTGGGGTGTTTTCTGGAACAGATGCGCATCGCGGGCGCCGAACGGGACATGGACGTCACATTCGACTACTTCCCTCAGGGCGAAGACGGCCCGGCTGCAATCGCGCACTTCGCACCGGGCGGGACCAAGGACCCGCTGTTCGCCGCAATGCCAGACCGACGCTCCTGCAAGGAGCCGTTCACGGAACAAACGTTGTCCGACAGCGATGTCGCGACCCTGCAAGACTATGCCATCATCCGCACATCCGACACGGACGTCGCCGACCTGAAGTCTCTGACGTGGGACGCGTGGCTCGCCGAGACAAACTATCACCCGACCATGAAGGAAAGCGTCGACCTGATGCGCTTTGGCAAGGCAGAGATCAACGCGAACCCCGATGGAATCGACCTCGGCGGGCCGTTTTTGGAGTCGCTGATGCTGGCGGGTGTTGTCAGTCGCGAAGCCCAACTGGACCCCAAGAGCCGTGGATTTCAAGAAGGTGTCCGCATTTATGAGGAAATGCTGCACGCCACCCCCGCTTATGCGGCCCTGACAAGCATGGGCAACACGCGGGCTGATCAGTTGGATGCGGGACGGGCGTGGGTCAGGTTGAACCTGAAGACCACGCAAATGGGTCTTGCCCTGCACCCGGTGTCGCAAGCCTTGCAGGAATATGAACAAATGGCCCCACATTATCTCACAGCGCATGAACTGCTGGCCAAACCCGGAGAGACGGTTCAAATGCTGGGCCGGGTCGGCTACGGTCCGACCATCCCGAAAACGCCGCGTTGGCCACTGGAGACACGTATCATTTGACTAATAGCCCCGGCCCC
>CALILP010000065.1 GCA_938016515.1 uncultured Paracoccaceae bacterium | reverse complement strand
ACGTCGAGCGCCGTTGTCGGTTCATCCGCGATCAGCAGTTTGGGCCGCAGGGCGATGGCCATCGCGATGACGACCCGCTGGCGTTGCCCGCCAGAAAGCTCGTGGGGGTAGCGGTTAAGCGGGACCTCGGCGTTGGGCAGGCCGACCCGTTCGAGGGTTTGGGCGGCCCGGGTCAGCGCCTCTGCCTTGGTTGTGTCTTCATGGACCCGGATGGTTTCCGCGACTTGGCGGCCGATGGTTTGGACCGGGTTCAGCGCTGTCATCGGCTCTTGAAAAATCATGCCCATGTCGTTGCCCCGCATTCGGCAAAGAGACGCTTCGTCAGTTTGTAGGATGTCGCTGCCGTCGAGAATGATGGACCCGGTTGGCGTTGATCCACGTGGGAGCAGGCCCATGATCGACAGCGCAGTCATGGATTTTCCGGAACCGCTTTCGCCGGTCACCGCAACGATCTCCCCTGCTTTGATATCGAAACTGACGTCGTGCAGGATGTGAGTGTCGTGGATTCGCAGCGACAGGTTTTGCACAGAAAGCAGCGTCATGTCCGGTCCACCCGGATGCGGGGGTCGAGGATGTCGCGCAACCCGTCGCCCATCAGGTTGAGGCCAAGCACCATCAGCACAATCGCCCCGCCGGGGATCAATGCAGTGTGCGGCGCAATGCTGGTGAGGGTCTGCGCATCCGCCAACATGCGGCCCCAACTGGCCGTCGGCGGCTGTGCCCCAAGGCCGATGTAGGAAAGTGCTGCTTCAGCCAGGATGCCCAGCGAGAACTGGATGGTCCCTTGCACGATCATCAGGTTGGTGATGTTGGGCAGGATGTGTTCCCAAGAGATCCGGAAGGCCGATTTGCCGGAGACGCGTGCGGCGAGGATGAAGTCCCGCTCCCATAGCGAAAGCGCCGCACTGCGGGTGAGGCGTGCGAAGACGGGGATATTGAAGATGCCGATGGCGATGATCGCGTTCACCGCCCCTGCCCCGAAGACGGCGGTGATCAGGATGGCGATGACCAGTGACGGGAAGGCGAAGATGAGGTCGTTGCCGCGCATGATCAACTCATCAAGGAACGATCCGCGCCGGGCGGCAGCCCAAAGGCCCAAGGGCACACCGATCGCCATGCCAATGCCGACCGCCAACAGCGCCACCGCGATAGACGTCCGCGCCCCCATCATGATCATCGACAGGATGTCGCGCCCGAATTGGTCGGTGCCCAGCCAGTTGGACCCGCTCGGGGTTTGCAGTTTGTTTGGGATATCGAAAACCTCGATATCGTAGGGCGTCCACAGGAACGACAGCACCGCGATGCACAGGAACAGCGCGGTGAGGACGATGCCGAGGGTGAGGCCTTTCATCGCTTTGTCCTCAGCCGGGGGTCGACTGCTGCATAGGCGATGTCGACGGCGAAGTTCACCACGATAACAACGAAAACCAGCAGCATCACCACGCTTTCCACGACGATCAGGTCGCGCGCACTGATGGACTGGAAAATCAGGCGACCGAGGCCGGGCATGTAGAAGACCTGCTCAATGACGATGCCGCCTGCCAGCAGGAACGAGAATTGCAGGCCGATGATCGTCAGGACTGGGATCAGCGCATTGCGCACCGCATGCTTCCAAAGCGCTTGGCGTTGGGTCAGACCCTTGGCGCGGGCGGTGCGGATGAAGTCTTCGCCAAGCATATCCAGCAAGGAAGACCGCATGACGCGGGCAAGGATCGCGGCTTGCGGAAGGGCCAGCGCGACGGCGGGCAGCGTCAGGGCCTTCATGCCGCCCCAGAAACCCTTATCCCAGCCGGGGAAGCCGCCCGGTGGGAACCAGCGCAGGTTGATGGCAAAGATCAGGACCATGATCATCGCAAACCAGAAGTTGGGGATGGCGACGCCCAGTTGCGTGGCCCCCATAACAGACATGTCGCCGACACTACCGCGTCTCGATGCAGCATAGATGCCAGCCGGGAATGCGATCAACGTCGAAAGAACCAGCGCATAAATCGCAAGCGGCAAGGACACCATGATCCGGTCCGCGATCAGCTCTGAAATCGGTGCGCGATAGGTGTAGGACGTCCCGAAATCGCCAACCATCATGCCAGTGACCCAATTGAAATAACGTTCGGGCTTGGAAACGTTGAGACCCAGTTCCTCGCGTAGGGCAGCCACCGTTTCAGGTTGCGCGCTCGTGCCCAGCATAAAGGAGGCCGGGTCGCCGGGGGCAATCTCAATCACCGCGAAGATCACGATGGACGCGACGATCAGACTGATGATCAGGGACAGCAGGCGACCGAAGATATAGCGCGTCATGCCGCCACCTTGCGTGTGTAAATCAATTGTGTATCAATTGGTCCGTTCTCAGGGCGGGGTGCAATTCCCCACCGGCGGTATGTGGCAACACGAGCCCGCGAGCGCCTTCGTTGCGAAGGGTCAAGCAGATCAGGTGAAAGGCCTGATGGATGTGGGCTTGCGGACGGATACGCCGATCTTGTCGGTGTGCCTGACGCCCCATCATTTTCAAGAAACCCCGCATCATATCGGCATCTTCAAGGATCATTTCAGGATCAAGGGAAAGGAAGC
>CALILP010000064.1 GCA_938016515.1 uncultured Paracoccaceae bacterium | reverse complement strand
CGCCGCCCCCATTGCCCGCGCCGTTCCTATTTGGCGGGGCAATGCAAAGGTGCCGCCCGCATCCGGGATCAGGCCAATGCGCGTGAAAGCCTGCACAAAATAGGCTTGGTCGCTGGCCAGGACCACATCAAACGCCAACGCAAGATTGGCACCAGCACCGGCTGCAGGTCCGTTCACGGCCGCAATTGTAGGAAGTTTGCTGTCCACAATTGCCCGCAGCATCGGGACATATTCGTCCCGCAAGGTCCGCTCCAGATCAAGTGCCGCTGCACTGCCCCCGTCACCCAAGTCTTGGCCCGAGCAAAAAGCCTTGCCCTGCCCAGTCAGCACGATAACCCGCGCCTTGTCTTGCAGGTCTTTCACAGCGTGGGTGATCTCTGCCCGCATCTGTGCGTTCAGCGCATTCATCACATCTGGCCGCTTCATGGTGATCGTGGCCACACCGTTTCTGTTCCAAAGCTTGATCGCTTGATAGTCCATCACCCAGATCCCCTGTCGTTGGCGCGAAAGCGCGGTGTTAGGATCATAGATAGTGAACGAAACGGTTTAGAAAAGCGAAACCGCACGTTACGGGCGTAAAATCTTGTCGAGCGCGTCTTTTTCCGCCTCTGTCAGCCCTTCATCAGCCCGCGCGGGCGACCTGCGTATCACCTGCCACCCAATACCAAGCGCGATCAGCAAAAGTGCAGGTGCTGCCAGCCAAAGGATCAGATTTGCACCCTGCGTCGTGGGCTTGAGCAATACGAACTCGCCATATCGTGCGACAAGATAGTCCAGCACCTGTTGGTCCGTGTCCCCTGCCGTCAGACGGTCTCGCACAACGAGGCGCAGTTCTGCCGCGAGTTGAGCACTGGATTCGTCGATGCTTTCGTTTTGACAAACCGGACACCGCAGCCCCGCTGACAAGTCGCGCGCCCGGTCTTCCAGCGCTGGATCATCCAGCATCTCATGTGGTTCAACTGCCCAGACAGGTGAGGCCAACAAAGCCACGATGAGGGCCAGCCATCTCATTCTGCCGGAACCGTCGGACGCCGCGTTTTCGTGGCACCCGCCCCGACCCGCAAGCGCCGGTCGGTCAATGAAATCAAAGCGCCCAATGCCATCAGAATGCACCCACCCCAGATCCAGTTCGCAAAGGGTTTGATGTAAACTCGTACAGCCCAGCCCCCATTGCCTTGCGGTTCGCCGATCACCACATAAAGATCTCGCAGCACACCATTACGGATCGCGGCCTCTGTGGTTGGCATTTGTGCAACCGGATAGAAACGCTTCTCGGGGAACAGCGTGGTCACGTCCCGGCCCTGTTTGGTCACATCGATGGTGGCCATTGTTGTGACGTAATTCGGGCCTTCTAGGCTACGCACATCCGAAAGCGTGAAGGTATATCCATCCACATCATAGCTATCGCCGATATCAGCGACCCGGATGTCCTCGACCTGCCAGGCCAGAATACCTGCGACTGCAAAGGTCGTGACGCCCACGCCAATGTGCGCAACTGCTTTGCCCCAGTCGGCACGCGGAAGCAGCCGAATGCGGCGCAGGCGGTCAACCCATCCGCCGCGTCCGCCGCGCAACCACAGGTCAAGCAGCGCACCGCCCACAACCCAAACGCCCAAGGCCACACCAATGGGACCAAGTGCTGAGCGACCGCTTTGGATGGCAAATGTCAGACCTGCCAACGCTACCGCCAAAATGGCCCACCCCCACAGCGGCTTTTTTGCCCGTGTCAGCGTCCCACGTTTCCATGCCAGCAATGACCCTAGAGGCAATGCCAGCGCTAAAAGCACCATGAAGGGTGAAAAGGCTGCGTCAAAGAATGGTGGCCCCACAGACAACGTCCGCCCGAACGCCATCTCGGCCACCAAGGGCCAGATCGTACCGATGAACACGACAAAACAGGACACCGCAAGCAAGATGTTGTTCAGCACCAGCGCGCTTTCGCGGCTGACCGTCCCAAAAACACCATTGGACGCCAAAACCTTCGCACGCGCGGCATAAAGCGTCAAAGATCCGCCTACAAAGAACGCAAGGATTATCAGGATGAACACACCCCGCTCTGGATCATTGGCGAAGGCGTGAACTGAGGTCAGCAGACCAGAGCGCACGATGAACGTTCCCAACAACGAGAACCCGAATGCCAAGATCGCCAACAGGATGGTCCAGCTTTTCAACGCTTCTCGTTTTTCCACGACGATTGCTGAATGAAGCAAGGCCGCCGCGATCAGCCATGGCATGAAGGACGCGTTTTCAACCGGGTCCCAGAACCAAAAGCCGCCCCAGCCCAATTCGTAGTAAGCCCACCAAGACCCAAGCGCGATCCCAATGGTCAGGAACATCCATGCCGCCAGCGTCCACGGGCGCACCCAACGGCCCCATGCTGCGTCGACCCGCCCTTCAATCAGTGCAGCGACCGCAAATGAGAACGACATCGATAGACCGACATAGCCCAGATACAGGAACGGTGGATGGAACGCCAAACCCGGATCTTGCAAAAGCGGATTGAGGTCCTGCCCGTCAAAAGGGGGAACCTCTAGCCGGGCAAACGGGTTGGATGTGAAAAGTATAAAGGCATAAAATGCCACCGAAACAGATGCTTGCACCGCCAACACCCGTGCCCGAAGGGTTTCCGGCAAGCCCCCATCGAACCACGCTGCACATCCGCCGAAAAGTGTCAGGATCAGCAACCAAAGCAGCATTGATCCTTCGTGATTGCCCCATGTCCCACTGATTTTGTAGATCATTGGCTTTAGCGAGTGAGAATTGACCGTGACAACCTGCAACGAAAAATCGGACGTTACGAAGGCCCACATTAGGGCCGCGAACGAAAAGCCGACCAAGATAAACTGAGACGTCGCCGCAGGTTGCGCCATAGCCATCCAGCCGCGCCACCCTTTGTGGGCCCCGATCAAGGGGATGACAGTCTGGGCAATGGCCACCGCAAAAGCGAGGATCAGCGCGAAATGAGCAAGTTCATTTAACATGATGCTGACATAGCACGGCACCAGACGGCCGGACAGCCAGATCGACCGCGCAAAATGTCACATTTCTGCGGGGTCCCTTAGGGCGCCAATCCACCTTGGATCACGAAAGCGATTGCGCCCATCAGCAGCCCGCCAAGGACCAATCGCACCAGCCATTTCAGCGTATCTTCGATATGTCCCAAGCGATCGCGTACATTGGCACGGTGGACGTCATCGATGGCTGATTGGGTCTCAAGGGCCACGACGCGGGTCTCAAGCCGCGCGATACGGTCAAATTCCATTCTGGGCCTGCCATTCTGCAAGGGCTGCGTTGTCTTGTGGTCGCAAGGTGCGTCGTGCGACCCTTGATGCAGGTTGCGCTGCGGGGATCTGGGATAAAGTCTCTGCGATAGAGCGCTGAAAATCCTGCCCTTTCGCCTGATGTCGTGCCCCAAAGTAAAAGCTGACAATCGCGCCCATCAACCACCACAATGGTTCGGGAACCAAGGCCAGTCCCTGCATACGTTGACCAAACCACACTGGTGCGACCATCGCTGACGTGATCAGCCCCAGCGTTCCGAATGCCATCAAAGGCCGCGGCAACCGGTTGACGCCATCAACCAAGCGATCAAACCATCCGCGCCGGACGTGTTGAAATTCGGCGGCAAATTGCTGCAAGGAGGCGGCCTGTGCCTCGGCACTGCGGGCCCCTGCGTTTTCAGCGTTTTCGCGAAACACTTCGGCTGTTTCGACCAGTACATTGCGGTTGCTGCCAAACAGCATGCCAAAAAAATCGGTGATTAGCCCCATGACGCGACCCTTTCTTGATGTTGAACCGGACTCAGGTGAAAGCGCGGCGCGATAAACTCTTCGGCGCGCGCGATCCAGCCCCCCTTGCCACCATCGCGTCGACGCGCGTACTTGCGGCTGGCAGCGCGCCTGTCGGCCAAAGCGTAATAGTAGTTTCGTCGCGCAATCCCGTAGGCATCAGCGATGTGATCAGGAGCTGCGGCTGCGGCACGGGCGACTGCGGCAATGGTGCGCGGTCCAATCACGCCATCTACAGCAACTTCAATCCGCATCTCATTGAGAAGGCGTTGTAAAATCTTTACAGCGTTACCCCCCGCGTTGACATACATGTCAAATACAGAGGCCTGCAGGACCGTCGGCAGCTCATCAATTCTGGGACGGATAAAATAGTGTTCCAAAAAAATGCGCTCTGCATGATCGCGGGTCAAGACCTGCACGTCATGGGCATCGACAACGCCGTTTCCGGTCAAGTCCAACCCCAAGCGGCGCATCGTATGGATCGTGACGCCAAAGTTGGTGGCGCCACCCGGATCATCTGGATCATTCACATAGCCACCCTCACGGGCGACGATCTCTTGCGCAATCTGTTGTGGGGTCTGCATGTTGTCTGTCCTTGCCAAATTCGAGGCCAAGGTCAGACAAAAGGGTTAATCAGATCAGACTCATGCGTCCGGTTCGATGTAGGTGCCCTGTTCCTTCAACGCGTCGATGACTTCTTTGGGCATGTAGGCCTCGTCATGTCTGGCAAGGATTTCAATGGCTTCAAAGGTACCGTTCACATAGCGGCCTTGCCCCACCATGCCCTGACCGTCACCAAACAGATCCGGTAGGATGCCCGTGTAGACAACCGGGATCGTCGCACCCCCGTCGGTTACTTCAAAGCGCACAGTTTCGCCGGCATCACTTTCGATGGACCCTTCAACGATCAATCCACCGATCCGAAACAGCTCATTAGGCGGCGGCGGTGTTTGGGCAACTTCGGTCGGTGACCGGAAGAACTGGAACGAGTCCTCAGGCAATAAAGCAAGGATCAGCAACACAGCCGCGACACACACACCTGCCATGCCGATGACTTGGATCCGACGAGTCTTTTTGAGGTTCTTCATACCAGCCATTGCGCTACCTCACGGAAATACAGGCGCCATCATCAGGCCCGCAGTTTCATCTTCTCCCAGCATCAGGTTCGCGTTCTGCACGGCCTGCCCGGATGACCCTTTACATAGGTTATCAAGTGCCGCTGTCACCAGGACGCGTCCCGAAATGCGATCCGCTGACACGCCGATATGACAAAAGTTAGATCCGGCGACGTGGCCAGTGCCCGGCTGCTGGCCAAACGGCAGCACAACGATGAACGGCTCGTTTGCGTAAGTCTTGTTTAGGACATCATATACGGCTTGCGCGTCGCCCTTAAGGTAACACGACGCCAGAATGCCCCGGCTGACTGGCACAAGATGTGGCGTGAATTGGATCGTGACAGGCCGGCCTGCCAGATCTGAAAATTCCTGGTCGAATTCACCCAGATGCCGGTGTTTGCCACCCTGCGCATACCCCTGCACATCCGTCGCCCGTTCCGTGAACAACATGGTCTCTTTCAAGGACCGCCCGGCCCCGGACACACCGTTTTTCAGGTCACAAATGATGTCATCCAAATCGACGACGTCTGCTGCAATCAACGGCCGCAGAGCAAACTGCACGGTTGCCGCGTTGCAACCCGTGCCAGCCACAAGGCGCGCATTTTTTATTTGGTCGCGGTAAAACTCTGTCAGTCCGTAGACGGCCGTCTTTTGTAGATTTGTCGCGACATGTGCCGCACCATACCACTTTTCATAAGCCGCAGGATCGCGCAGCCGGAAGTCGGCACCCAAATCGACAACCTTCACGCCGTCCGGCAAGTCTTTCACCAAGGCTTGTGACAATCCGTGCGGTAAGGCTGCAAACACAAGATCGACGTTCGTGAAATCAATGGCATCCATCTTCACCAGCTTGGGCAGATCTAGATGGCGCAGATGCGGGAACACATCTGACATGTCCATCCCGGCTTTGCGGTCCGCTGACAACGCCACGATCCGGAAAGATGGATGGGTCGCAATAATGCGCACCAACTCGGCGCCGGTGTAGCCGGACGCCCCAAGGATAGCGATGTTATGTGTCACGGGTGACGCGCCTTCTTGTCAAGATACGCGTGCTATGTGGCCTGTAGACCCGCCGGATGCAAGTCACCGCTGCGCGACTTGCGGCGTAAGGCCAGCGCACCAAACGCCGTCAACAGCAGCAAACCTGCTGGCGGCAAAGGCACCGGTGCGGCATTGCCGGGAGCTGAGACACTATAGCTGTAAGGGAAGCCATTGCTGGAGAACGACAAGATGGCTACAAACAACTCCCCACCAGCGAAACTGCTGTCGAGTGCAAATGTCTGTGTCGTGCTTGGGTTCGAAAAAGGGTTCAAATTGAACTGCGGCAGTGCGGTACCGCCGGTGAATTCATTGCCAGGGGGGGTGGTTTCCCAATACCGCACCGCGCCACTTGCCTGTGCGCTGTTCGCCGTCGAGGTCAGCGCAAATTCGAACGTCAGGGTCTGCGCGCCTGCAGCAAGGTTCGTGAACCGCAGAAAGTCATCCTCGCCGTTCACTAGTGATCCGTTGATGACGTCAAAGCCGCTGCCAACATCGGTGAAGCCCGTTCCGCCAGACATCGATGATGAGAACCCGCCCACATCGGTTTCATTCAGGGTCGCAGCTTGTGCTGCACCGGCCAAAGCCGCAAAAAAGAGTACCGGTAAAACAAAAAAGCGCACGGTCGAATCCTATTGATGAACAACAGGTTAATTTTGACTGGTAACTTGGGCTCAAATTTGTCGAAAACACGCTCGCATTGCGATCTTAGGCGGCGGTGAATGTGATTTCTTTGCGCAGGAATTGCGTTGCATTGACGGATACTTTACGCGGATCACCCGTTGTCAGAAACAACCGTTTTTCGCCTGATCCGATCATCTCGGGGCGGCGGCCCAAATAGTCAGCAAGGCTTTCGGCGACAAGATCGGCTTGTGAAAACACTTTTACATCCGCACCCAATGCATCCTGAAAGATCGGCTGCATCAAGGGATAATGCGTGCAGCCAAGGATTGCGGCATCTGGTTTCGGCATCTTGCGCAACAATGCATCAACGTGGCTGCGCACCAGCGCTTCGGCCAAGATCAGATCGCCGTCTTCGATGGCGTCAACAACACCGCCGCAGGCTTGTGCTTCGACATCCACACCAATCGCGCGAAACGCCAGCTCGCGCTGAAACGCACGGCTGGCGACGGTGGCCGGCGTTGCGAACAAGGCGACGTGTTTGGCGTCAACCTCGCGGGGCGGAGAATTATCGCCCCACTGCCGTTCTGTCAGCGCCTCAATCAGTGGAACAAAGACACCCAAGACCCGTTTGTCCCTGGGCACCCAGCTTTCCTGCATACGCCGTAACGCAGCTGCCGAGGCTGTGTTGCACGCAAGGATCACCAGATCACACCCAGCATCCCACAGCCGTTCCACTGCCGTTGTTGTCAGGTTATAAATGTCGTCTGCATCGCGCACCCCGTAAGGCGCATGGGCGTGGTCCCCGAAATAGCAGAAGGGCACATCCGGCAAACGGTCCTGCACCGCATCAAGAACGGTCAAACCGCCCACACCACTGTCAAATATGCCAACTGCCATAGGACTTTCCCTTATGATTTGCCTCGCACGCATGGCCCGGTCTGGTTAGATCGACTGGATCCATGCGCAAATCATAGATGCCACAAGGTAGAAAAGCCATTCCTGTCATGACATCGCCGTTACTCGGCCGCGGCGCGCGCTGGTTCCGCCCGGATGACGGCCAACAACTCTTCGCGTCGCTTTGCAGCGTTACGCGCATTGGCCTCCTTGACCGGCCCAAATCCGCGAATATCGAGCGGTAGGCGGGCGAGTGCCGCGACAGCGTCCTGTGTGTCCGGGCGCACAGCGGCCAAGGCCTCGTGCATGTCCTGTTCATATTCCACGATCAAAGCCCGTTCCATCCGCCGCTCTGCGGTGCGGCCGAACGGGTCAAGGAAGGTGCCCCGAAGGCCTTTCAGCTTTGCCAGCAATGGGAACATGCGCGCCATCCCGGCCCCATATTGCTTTTTCATGGGCCGACCATCCGGTCCGACCTTTGTCAGCATTGGTGGGGCAAGGTGGTAGGACAGTTTGATGTCGCCATCAAAGGCCTCAGCAGCCTTGGTCTGGGTGTCCTGAAGCAACCGAGCCACTTCGTATTCATCCTTGTAAGACAACAGCTTATGGTAGCCCAGTGCCACCGCATCTTTCAGCGTCTCATCCGCAACGCTACTGACCAGTGTAAGGTACCGCTTTGCCAGACGCTTGCCTTGATAGGCCACCAGATGATCGGCGCGGAAGGCGATCCGCTCTTCCAGTGTCTTGGGTTTTTCAACCACATTCGGCGTCATCACCTTTGCCGCTTGGTCGGCATGGGTCACAGCCCAGCGTCCATATTCAAACGCCTGCAAGTTTCGTTCCACCGCCGCACCGTTCAGGCGCACAGCCTGCCGGATCGCCTCACCTGACAAGGGAACGGCCCCCATTTGCCAAGCAGCCCCGAACAGCATCATGTTCGAATAGATGCTGTCACCCATCAAGGCCTTTGCAAGGGCCGAGGCGTCAAACATCTGCAAACCATTCTGAAGACGAGATTCCAACGACAATGTCAGTTGGCCGATGGGTAATTTGAACGCGGTATCCCGCGTGAAATCGCCGGTGATGATCTCATGAGAGTTCACAACACCCTTGGTCCGCCCCGTCTGCATCAAACCCAAGGTCTTGGCCCCGGCGGACACTACCAGGTCCCCACCAATCAAAGTATCGCATTCACCAACTGCGACACGGATGGCCGAAATCGCATCAGGTGTTTCACCCAACCGGCAATGGATATGCACGGCCCCACCCTTTTGGGCCAGCCCCGCCATTTCCATCATGCCTGCCCCTTTTCCATCGATATGCGCGGCCATCGCCATCACGGCACCGATGGTCACAACGCCAGTACCACCGACGCCGGTGATCACGACGTTATGGGTGCCATTGATAGTTGGGATTTCCGGCTCAGGCAGATCGGGCAAATCAACGGAAGCTGTCGCTGCCTTTTTGATCTGGGCCCCTTCAACAGTGACGAAAGACGGGCAAAAGCCATTCACGCAAGAAAAATCCTTGTTGCAGGACGATTGATCAATCGCGCGCTTGCGGCCAAGCTCGGTCTCGACCGGCACAATAGACACGCAGTTCGACTGCACACCGCAATCGCCGCACCCTTCGCAAACGTCGGTGTTGATGAACACGCGCTTATCTGGGTCCGGGAACAAGCCACGCTTACGACGGCGACGCTTTTCGGCGGCACAGGTTTGGATGTAAACAATGGCACTGACACCTTTGGTCTTGGCCAATCGCGCTTGCACAGTGGGCAAATCTGCCCTTTCCGAGATCGTCAGGCCCTTTGGAAACTCAGAAAAATCAACGTCTTCTTTGTCGTCGTAGACAACATCGACATTGCGAACACCCATCGCCACCAACTCGCGGCAGATCTGACCGGCGGTCAGTCCACCATCATTGCCCTGCCCACCGGTCATCGCCACAGCGTCGTTGTACAGGATCTTGTAAGTGATCGTTGTGCCCGCCATCAGCGCAAACCGAATGGCTTGCACGCCAGAGTGGTTATAGGTTCCGTCGCCTAGGTTCTGGAACACATGGTCCGTCGTCGAAAACGGCGCTTCACCGACCCAGTTCGCGCCCTCGCCGCCCATCTGCGTAAAGCCAATTGTTTCGCGATCCATCCATTGCGCCATGTAGTGACACCCGATCCCCGCATAGGCGCGGCTGCCGTCCGGCACCTTGGTCGAGGAGTTATGAGGGCAGCCCGAGCAGAAATAGGGCGTCCTCGCCGCAATCTGGGGCGCGTTGTCAGCCCGCTTGGCCCCCATCACGGCAGCATATCCGTCCATCACAACAGCGGAATCGCAGCCTTCCTCCACCAAAATTTCGCCCAGCTTTTCCGCGATAAGCATTGGGCCGATGTCGGTGTGTGTCGGAAACACCTCCTCTCGGCGGCCCTCCAGCATCGTGTCGCCTTTGTGCCAGCCATAAACGCGACGGCCACCCCGGTCATCGAACAACGCCTCTTTGACCTGCACTTCGATCAGCTTACGCTTTTCTTCGACCACAACGATCAGGTCGAGCCCCTCTGCCCAGTCATGAAACGACTGCATATCCAGCGGCCAGACCTGACCCACCTTGTAGGTGGTGATGCCCAGCCGCGCAGCCTCGGCGTCATCAATCCCCAACAAATCCAAGGCATGCACCAAATCGAGCCAGTTCTTGCCAGCAGCCACAAAACCGATTTTGGCCCCCGCCTTGCCCATCTTGCGCTGGTCCATCTTGTTGGCACGGCTAAAGGCCTCTGCGGCAAAGCGCTTATAGTTGATCATCCGGGCTTCTTGCTCTTGCGGTGTGTCCACAAGACGAATGTTCAGGCCACCATCGGGCATGTCGAAATCCGGGGTCTCAAATGACAACCGATGCGGATCACCGTTTACGACGGAGGTCACCTCGATCGTATCCTTCATTGTCTTCAGGCCAACCCAGACTCCGGCAAACCGGCTGAGCGCCCAGGCATATTGGCCGTAGTCCAAAATCTCTTGCACACCGGCGGGCGAGACGATTGGCATATAAGCATCCAGCATCGCCCAATCGGATTGATGCAAGGTGGTCGAACTTTCGCCGGTATGATCATCACCCATCGCCATGATCACACCACCATGCGCAGAAGAGCCTGCCATATTGGCGTGCCGCATCACGTCGCCAGACCGGTCGACGCCCGGACCTTTGCCGTACCACAGCCCAAAGACGCCATCGAATTTGCCTTCGCCGCGCAGCTCTGCTTGTTGGGCGCCCCATAGGGCGGTCGCTGCCAGATCCTCGTTTAGTCCGGGTTGAAAGGTCACGTCTGCAGCATCCAGCGCCTCTGAGGCGCGGGTCATCTGCATATCAACTGCGCCAAGCGGAGAGCCGCGATACCCGGTCACGTAGCCCGCAGTATTGATCCCGGCTTTTTGATCGCGGGCCTTTTGCATCAACATCAGCCGGACAAGCGCCTGCGTGCCATTCAGCAATACCTGTTTTTTCGTCAGGTCATAGCGGTCGTTCAACGTGATCTCTTGCGCGGTCATCTTGTTCTCCCCAACATGATGGATGCCCCAACTATAGGTCACAAATACTGACCTACAAAGTCAAAAACGATCCATCTCACGTGATTGCAACAATGCTGCGCGATAGCGTAAGAAGATGTCCATAACGGCCAAAATTATTGCGTTGGGTGGGTGAAATGGATTGGGACAAACTAAGAATATTTCACGCGGTTGCCGACGCTGGGTCCCTAACCCACGCCGGTGACACGCTGCATTTATCGCAATCTGCGGTATCTCGGCAGGTTCGGGCATTGGAAGAAAGCCTGAACACCACGCTTTTTCACCGTCACGCGCGGGGGTTGATTCTCACCGAACAGGGCGAACTGCTGTTTGATGCAACCAAGTCGATGAACAAGCGGCTGGAAGCGGCATCTGCACGCATTCGCGACAGCGAGGAAGAAGTCTTTGGCGATCTGCGGGTCACAACAACAACAGGCTTTGGGACACTTTGGCTGGCCCCCCGCCTACCAAAGCTGTACGAACAATACCCCGACCTGAAAATCGACCTTATGCTCGAAGAACGGGTGCTTGATCTGCCGATGCGCGAGGCCGATGTCGCAATCCGTATGAAAGAGCCGTCGCAAGCCGATCTGATCCGCAAGCGATTGATGTCCGTGCACATGCGCCTTTACGCAACCGAAAAGTACCTCGAAGAACGGGGTAACATGACGGACATCGAAGAGATCGCCAATCATCGCCTGATCTGCCAGTCGCCTGCGTCGTTTCAGGTATCCGCGGGTGCATCACTGGTCCAGCATCTGCTGACGTATGACGCGCCCAGCATGTTCACGGTGAACAACTACTTCGGAGTTTTGCAAGCGGTTTTGAACGACTTGGGCATTGGGGTTCTGCCTGATTACCTGGTCGAGGATTTCCCAGACCTGATCCGCGTCCTGCCCGACCTGGAATCCGGTGAAGTGCCTGTGTTCCTCGCCTACCCTGAAGAGCTGCGCCAATCGAAGCGAATCTCAGCTTTCCGCGACTTTGTGCAAGATGAGATCATCGCCCATCGCCGAAAACTGCGTGAAGCAGGGGCAGCTTGAACGCACTCTTTTCGGGCACAGCGGCCCACCCCAAGCGTATGAAAGCAGCTTAGCGGTGTCGAATGTGCTGTCAGATATGCAACAGGTGCATAGCGGCATTGCGAGCAAAGTTGCACTTTTTCCTTGAAGTGAATCAGACCCATTCCTAACTCCTGTCGTGAGGGCGACGATGCCTTGCGCTTGTCATCCTCACCTCCCTGTTGGACTTGCCGGGCTTAGGCCCGGCATTTTTTTTGCCCAACGATCAGGCCCCACGCGCCCTTGCAAAGACAGTCACCATTAGTCACCAATGGTGCAGCGGCCTCTTTTGGCTATGCGCTTTCAAACTGGCAGGACCTAGCAGATGACTGACCCACTTTTTCATATGATCAAGGGTGCCACGCAGCCCGTCGCCCCCTTTAGCCACGCTGTTGAAACTGGTGGTTTTGTCTTTTTGACCGGCCAGATGCCTGACACGCCGGCAGACAAAGGGGTTCTGCCTGAGGGGATCGCGGCACAAACCCGCAACGTCATGGCGAACCTGACCACGATCCTGAATGGGATCGATCTTGATCTGTCTCACGTTATCTCTGTGCGCGCCTATCTGACTGAGTTTCAGCGCGACTATGCCGTTTTCAATGAGACCTATCAGACCTTCTTTCCAGCGGACCGTCGCCCGGCGCGGACCTGTATTGGGACCACTGGTCTGGCCTATGACGCATTGGTCGAGATTGATCTGATCGCGAAACGTCCGGACCCGAACTGACCCCACTGTTCGGCCATCGCGGCGATTTGCGCAAAAACGCTCTTTTGTCGGCGGGCCCAATCCCCTAAACGCATGCGCAAAGACGGGGACCTGCCATGACCGAACCAGCCATCACCGAAGACCTGATCGCAGCCCACGGGCTGTCGCCGGACGAATATCAGCGCATCCTTGAAATCATCGGCCGCGAGCCGACCTTCACCGAACTCGGTATTTTCTCGGCGATGTGGAACGAGCATTGCTCTTACAAGTCCTCCAAAAAGTGGCTGCGGACCCTGCCCACCGAAGGCCCCCAAGTGATCTGCGGCCCCGGCGAGAATGCGGGCATCGTGGATATCGGGGACGGCCAGTGCATCGTCTTCAAGATGGAAAGCCACAACCACCCCAGCTACATCGAACCCTACCAGGGGGCGGCAACTGGCGTTGGTGGTATCCTGCGGGACGTGTTCACAATGGGCGCGCGGCCTATCGCTGCCATGAACTCGCTGTCGTTTGGAGAACCAACCCACCCCAAGACACGCCAGCTTGTGAACGGCGTGGTTGCAGGCGTCGGCGGCTACGGTAATTGTTTCGGGGTTCCAACTGTCGGCGGAGAGGTTAGGTTCGATCCTTCCTACAACGGCAACTGCCTGGTGAACGCGTTCGCAGCAGGCCTCGCGGACACCGACAAAATCTTCTATTCCGCAGCCTCCGGCATCGGAATGCCGGTGGTCTATCTTGGTGCCAAGACAGGCCGCGACGGCGTTGGTGGGGCGACAATGGCCTCTGCCGAATTCGACGACACCATCGAAGATAAACGCCCCACAGTCCAAGTCGGTGACCCCTTCACCGAAAAGCGCCTGATGGAAGCGACGTTGGAGTTGATGGCAACAGGTGCGGTCATTTCCATTCAGGACATGGGGGCTGCGGGCCTGACATGCTCTGCCGTGGAAATGGGTGACAAAGGGGGGCTTGGCGTCAAGCTGAACCTTGAAGATGTGCCACAGCGCGAAGACAACATGACAGCCTACGAGATGATGCTTTCTGAATCGCAGGAACGTATGCTGATGGTTCTCAAGCCAGACCTAGAGGCAGAGGCACGGGCCGTCTTCACCAAATGGGACCTCGATTTTGCCATCGTGGGCGAAACCATTGCTGAAGACCGCTTTTTGATTTTGCACAATGGCGAGGTAAAGGCGGACCTGCCCCTTGCTACGCTGTCAGGCTCTGCCCCGGAATACGACCGGCCATGGGTGGAAACCCCGGCGCCCGCGCCCTTCACGCAAAACCTGCAAATCGACCCTATCGATGGTCTGAAAGCACTGATCGCCAGCCCTAATTACGCGGCCAAACACTGGGTCTATGAACAATACGACCAACAGGTGATGGGCGACACCTCCCGGACACCGGGCGCAGGTTCTGGCATCGTGCGGGTGCATGGGACGCAGAAATCCATCGCCTTCACCAGTGATGTCACTCCGCGCTATGTCAAAGCCAATCCGGTCGAAGGCGGCAAACAAGCGGTGGCCGAAGCTTACCGGAACCTTACAGCCGTAGGTGCGACGCCGCTGGCAACCACAGACAACATGAACTTCGGTAATCCCGAGAAACCCGAAATCATGGGGCAATTCGTGGGGGCAATTCAGGGCATCGGCGAAGCGGTTGCGGCGCTCGACATGCCCATCGTCTCTGGCAATGTCTCACTTTACAACGAGACAGATGGAACAGGCATTTTGCCCACACCAACCATCGGTGCAGTTGGATTGATCGCCTCCCCTGACAAGGCGATTACAGGGACTATGCAAGACGGGGACGTCCTGTTGGTCTTGGGGAATACGTCTGGGCACCTCGGCCAGTCCGCCCTTCTGGCAGAAGCCCTCCACCGGGTCGAAGGTGACGCACCGGTGGTGGATCTGTCCAAGGAAAAGGCGCACGGTGATTTCATCCGCGATAATCACGCCAACATTCCGTGCTGCACAGACCTTTCTGACGGTGGTCTGGCCCTTGCCGCATTCGAACTGGCAGATGCGGCTGGGATCGGCATTGCAATCACTCTGGATGACACTGGGCTTTTGTTCGGAGAAGATCAGGGGCGCTATTTGATCGCGTGTGCGCCGTCGCAAGCAGCATCCCTGGCAGCGGCGGCACAAACAGCGCGCCTTCCCCTCGTGCAAGTCGGCGTAGCGACCGGCTCTGCTGTCACATTCGGGGCTGCGGCATGCCCGCTGTCAGACCTGCAACAGATCTACCACGCCGCATTCGCCAAAGCGGTCGCTTAACCCGTAGTTTCTTTGATCCCAAAATATGGCCCCCGGAGGGTCCACCCTTGCCGACAGCCACAAACATTCCTACCTTAGGCGCAACCGTAAATAGGACAGCCCATGATCACGGCCTTTGATATTGAAACACTGATCCGGGAGGCCTTTCCGGACGCAAAAATCACCGTACAAGGCGACGATGGCGCACATTTCGCAGCAGAAGTCATCGATGAAAGCTTCCGGGGCAAGAACCGGGTGCAACAGCAGCGGGCTGTCTATGCAGCACTTAAGGGCAAGATGGACGGATCAAATGGCGAGCTGCATGCCTTGGCCCTGACGACCAAAATTCCCGACTAAAGACTGACCCACTCTTTCTTGGAAAAAAGAAAGTCTCTGTCCAGAAAGTCCTGAAACACCGACTTTTTGACCACGCAAAGGACCAAAGAATGACAACTGCAGACCAGATCAAAGAGACCGTCACCGGCAACGATGTTGTGCTTTTCATGAAGGGCACAAAGTCGATGCCCCAATGCGGGTTTTCATCCCGCGTTGCCGGTGTCCTGAATTTCATGGGCGTGGAATTTGCAGACGTGAACGTACTGGCTGACGAAAACATGCGTCAGGGCATCAAGGATTATTCGGATTGGCCGACAGTACCCCAGCTATACGTGAAGGGTGAATTCGTGGGTGGCTGCGACATCGTGACGGAAATGACCCTGTCCGGCGAATTGGATACGTTGTTTACCGACAACGGCGTGACTTACGACAAAGAAGCCGCAGACAAGATTCGCGAAGCAAACGCCTGATCTGTAAAGACAAAACGAAAAAGCCGCGTGTCTGAGGTCCAGATACGCGGCTTTTTCGTTTTCGGCGTCGATGTTGTCTAAGACGCCCTGCGTTCCACCTCGCCCGCAATCGCTTCTGCACGTGCGGCAATCGCTTCCATCGCATCGCTTAGCCCTGCGGGCATAACAGGCACTTCTACTGGTGCCGCAGCTGGTGCCGCCGTCATGGCCCCACCCGAGGTCGCTGCCGTTTCCAACTCGTCAATGCGCGCTTGCAACTGCGCCTGACGGGTCTCACCTGCTTTCAGCTTTTCTTCCAGTCCGGCCGTTTTGTCTGCCAACATCAACCCCGCCATCAAAAGCATCCGGGCTTCGGGCATCCGGCCCACTTGCTCAGAGATATGTTGTGCTTCGTCGTCCAGCATCTTGGCCGCTGCATGCAGAAAATGTTCTTCGCCTTCCTGGCAAGCAACCTCGAACGACCGGCCACCAATAGAAATCTCAACCTGTGGCATGCATTACGCCTCCGCGATCAGGGGTTTGAGTTCGGACAGCACAGCATCAACTTCTGCCGCCTCAGAGGCCCGTTGCGCTGTCAGCGCCTCGACCTCGGCCATCATCGCGCGGTTGATCAGTTCGGGGGTGGCAACGGCTTCGGTTGCTGCTGCACGCAACTGCGCCCCGACATCACGCAAGTCAGCGTTTGACGCCCGCAGACGCTGCATTTCCGTATCCAAGGCCCCAAGCTGCGCCTTTTGTGCTGTGACTTGTGACATGAGATCGGCAATCTTTGTGTCTTGCCGTTCCTTTAACGCTTTGACCCGCTCTTCCAGCTGTGCATTGGCTGCGCGTTCTTCATCAAGCTGCCCTTGCAAATCTGTGCCTGCATCTGCAGACCCTGCATCTGCAAGTTGTCCCAGCCCTGTTTCAATTCGACCGAGAGCCGTATTAATCCGGGCCTCTAGTGCGCTGACATCGCTCATGTCGCGTCATCCTTTCCCACCGATCTTTACGATCCATCGCTGGCTTGCAGCCCCGAATCGCCTTGTCTGTGCCCAAGACTATGCCAAGCCCCACGCACCCGCAAACCGCGAAGGCGCAATGCCGCCAAAGTGTTAGCATGCGACGTTGATCCTAGACGGCCCCGCCCGGCTTGCGCGTGCTTGAACTTGCACCCATGCCTGATATGACAGCCGCAACCGTTTTCAGATCATAGCCGATAGGACCAAGACACGTGGATATTGCAGCCCTGCGCACCGCCAACCCTGACCACTGGATGAAAGCCGCCGCGATCCGCGCTTTGACCCTTGATGCGGTTGCTGCCGCCAACTCTGGCCACTCTGGCATGCCGATGGGTATGGCTGACGTCGCAACGGTCCTCTATCAGAACCACCTGAACTTCGACCCATCCGCCCCCGACTGGGCCGACCGTGATCGGTTCATCCTGTCTGCGGGCCACGGTTCTATGCTGCTCTATTCCCTGATGTACCTCACAGGTTATGAGGACATCACGCTCGAAGAGATCAAGAACTTCCGCCAGTGGGGCTCCAAAACTGCGGGTCACCCTGAATACGGCCATGCGCGTGGGATCGAGACAACCACCGGTCCTCTCGGCCAAGGCATTGCCAACTCCGTCGGTTTTGCCATTGCTGAGGAGATCCAGCGTGCGCGTTGGGGCAAAAGCATCGTTAACCACTACACCTACGTCATGGCCGGTGACGGATGCCTGATGGAAGGCATCAGCCAAGAAGCCATTGGTCTTGCTGGTATGCAGGAACTGTCCCACCTCATCGTGTTCTGGGACAACAACAACATCACCATCGATGGCACCGTGGATATCGCGGACAAAACCGATCAGGTGATGCGTTTCAAAGCCTCCGGCTGGCATGTGATCGAAATTGACGGGCACAACCCCGATGAAATCGACGCGGCCATCACCGAAGCCAAGAAAGATCGCCGTCCGTCGATGATCGCCTGCAAAACCCACATCGCACTGGGCCACGCAGCACAAGACACCTCCAAAGGTCACGGCGCGCTGACCGACGCCGATCAATTGCTGGAGGCCAAGAAAGGCTACGGCTGGAACTACGGCCCGTTCGAAGTCCCTTCGGACGTCAAAAAAGGTTGGGAGGCCATGGCCGGTCGCGGTCGGGCTGCCCACGCAGACTGGAAAGGCCGTTTTGCGAAACTTTCCGGTGCCAAGCAAACCGACTTCCTGCGCACATACGCAGGCGAGGCCCCGGCCAAACTGGCCTCCGTCATCCGTGCGTTCAAGAAACAGACGTCTGAAACAGCACCAACTCAAGCCACCCGGAAATCCTCTGAGAAAACGCTTGAGGTGGTCAACACGATCATGCCCGAAACCGTCGGCGGCTCTGCTGACCTGACCGGGTCCAACAACACCAAGACCGCGGACATGGGGACCTTCCATCCGGATAACCGCAAAGGTCGCTACGTCTATTATGGTGTGCGCGAGCATGGCATGGCCTCTGCGATGAACGGCTTGTCCCTGCACGGCGGTGTGAAAGCCTACGGCGGGACCTTCTTTGTCTTCACCGACTATGCGCGTGGCGCTGTCCGCCTGTCTGCCTTGATGCAAACACCGGTGACTTACGTCATGACACACGACAGCATCGGCGTCGGCGAAGACGGGCCAACGCACCAACCGGTTGAGCATCTGGCCTCGGTCCGGGCCATCCCCGGCCTGAACGTCTTCCGGCCTGCAGATACGGTGGAAACGGCAGAAGCCTGGGAACTGGCGCTCTCCTCGACGGCCACGCCGCATATGTTGGCACTGACCCGCCAGAACCTGCCGACAGTTCGGACACAGCACAAAACCAAGAACCTGTCGGCCCAAGGGGCCTACGTTCTGGCAGACGCAGAGGGCAAGCGCCGGGCGATCCTGATGGCCACTGGCTCTGAGGTGTCTGTCGCTATGGAGGCCAAAGCGCTGCTAGAGGCCGAAGGCATCGGCACCCGTGTCGTCTCTATGCCCTGCATGGAATTGTTCGAACAACAAGACGAGGCCTACCGCAAACGCGTCCTGCCCGCAGGGCCAGTTCGCGTGGCCATCGAGGCTGGCATCCAGCAAGGCTGGGACAAATGGCTGTCGGCAGAGCGTGGCAATCATAAGAAAGCGGCCTTTGTGGGCATGACCGGTTTTGGGGCATCCGCACCAGCCGGGACCTTGTTCAAAGAGTTTGGGATCACAGCGCAAAACGTCGCGGATCAGGTCAAAGCCTTGCTTGGCTAAAACAAAATCGGGGGTCCCCTGATCGGGGACGCCCAACACACCTTTGCAATAAGGATCGCCATGGCCCGCCACGCTGCCTTCTTCCTGACTGCAATCGCAAGCTTGGCAGGCTGTGCGGCACCGCAAAGCACGACTACGGTGACCGGCTATGCCAAGTCGGTCCTGAATGATCTGCAAGGACCGTCAATCGCACAAGGGCGCGAGTTTTGTGGGTATATCATCAGGGATCAGTCCGGGGCGTTGGATCATACAGTTGCACCAGCAGGATCGATTGACACCTGTGACTATGGCTATGTGCCTGCAAATGCTGTGGCCAGCTTTCACACCCACGGGGACTATAATGCCAGCTATGACAGCGAAATCCCGTCACTGGACGACGCGCGCAGCAGTATCGACGTCGCACTGGACGACTACCTTGCAACACCCGGCGGGCGCTTTTGGGTCATTGGGGCAAATGGGATCTCTCGGTTACTATGTGACGCAGGTTGCCTGCAAAGCGATCCGGCATATCGCCCAGATCCTGCGCTGCCCGTTGACAACGTTTACGCGGTGCAACAGCTTGCTGACATTCAATCCTGAACCAGACACAAAAGGTATTCCCACATGAAGGCAGTCTTGACCCTTTGCCTTTGTGTCATCCTGAGTGCCTGTACCTTGCCGATCTCTACGCCGTTCGACGGGCAAACCCAAAAGCAGATCATCCCCCAAAGCCCCGCTTTGCAAGCAGAACTGGACGCCCTGGCGATACCGTTTCTGGACAGCATTCAAGCGGATTCGATCAGCCAACGACGCGAAGTATGCGGATACTTCTTTCGTCACCCAGAGGGCGACATCCGGGTCACACCGCCCGCAGCAGGAACCTTTGCAACCTGCGAATTGCCGCGCCTTGGGACTGACGCCGGGATCGTCGCCAACTATCACACACACGGGGCATTTGGGGTCAGCTATGACAACGAAGTCCCATCAGTGAATGACTTTGAGGCAGCTCAACAACTGGGAATGAACGGCTATTTATCGACCCCGGGCGGACGTGTCTGGCGGATCGATGTCGCATCGGGCATCGCGACACAGCTGTGCGGGTTGGGCTGTGTAACTTCGGATCCCAATTTCGTGCCCCGCAACGAAAGTGGCGTGTTGCAACGCTACAGTCTTATGCAAATTGCACGACGCAACGGTCAGTAAGTTGCCAAAACGATTCTCGCCGAACCGTCATAAATTTGCCCCGCCTTCATACACGTCAGCGCAAACAGTGAGCGCTATCAGGGCAAGATTATCTCTGTTAGCGCCAAACGTTACCGTTAACATATTGAACAAGCGCCATTTTTCCCCTTTGTCCACGGATGTACACGAACTGTATTTCTGAGGAACAATTTATGCCGGTAACGATTGGAATTAATGGTTTTGGCCGCATCGGCCGCTGCACCCTCGCACATATCACCGAAGCCGCCCGCAACGACGTACAAGTCGTGCGGATCAACGCGACTGGGCCGATCGAGACGAATGCGCATCTGTTAAAGTACGACAGCATCCACGGCCGTTTTGGAAATCCCGTAACCGTCAAAGACCAGACAATTGATCTGGGGCGCGGCCCCATCGACGTGATGTCTTCCTACGCGCCAGAGACCCTCGACTGGTCCGGCTGCGACGTGGTTCTGGAATGTACAGGCAAGTTCAATGACGGCCACAAGGCGGACGTGCATCTGACGCGCGGCGCCAAGAAAGTCCTGATCTCTGCTCCGGCAAAAAACGTTGACCGCACGGTGGTCTACGGCGTCAATCACCGGGACATGCTGGCCGAAGAACGGATGATCTCGAACGGGTCCTGCACCACCAATTGTCTGGCGCCACTTGCCAAGGTCTTGAATGACGCAGTGGGCATCGAACGCGGTATCATGACGACGATACACAGCTACACAGGTGACCAGCCAACGTTGGACCGGCGCCACAGTGACCTGTACCGCGCACGGGCTGCGGCGATGGCGATGATCCCCACCTCTACCGGTGCCGCCAAAGCACTCGGAGAAGTCCTGCCAGAACTTGCGGGCAAACTGGACGGGACAGCAATCCGGGTCCCCACGCCAAACGTGTCAGCTGTGGATTTGACGTTTGAGGCAGGCAAATCGGTCTCGGTCGCAGATATCAACGCCATCGTGGCCGAAGCAGCCGGTGGGTACATGGGCATGGTTATGGCTTATGATGCGGAAGCCAAGGTCAGCATCGACTTTAACCACACCACACAAAGCTGCATCTTCGCGCCGGATCAGACCAAAGTCGTCGGCGGCAAAACGGTCCGGGTGCTTGCATGGTACGACAACGAATGGGGCTTCTCATCGCGGATGGCAGACGTGGCGGCTGCAATGGGGCGACTGCACTAAGCGGCGATAAGCCACGACTTGATCGGCGCGCAAAACGTGCGCGCCTTTTGCATTTGTGCAGATCAACCCCGCAAAAGAGCCCATCAACAATTAAATTTCAGCCAGACCATTTCACGCGATTGGGCAACAAATGGCCAACCTCGAGACTTTGCAGAAACACCTGAAATGGTTAACGAATTTCTGTTTTTCCCTATAAATACAAGTGGTCAGACGGCCAAATTGGATCGTTTCAAAGGCAAGAACATATTGTTGACAAACCGTGCCTTGCTTGGGCCATATGCACTGCGTAACCCGAATTAGGAATTTGTTTATCTCAAGGTTTTGTATAATGCGTATCGCTCTGTCTGTTGTTGCACTTCTTGCTGTTGCTGCCTGCTCTGGCGGCGCGTCTTCTGGTGGAGGCACGGCGGGGGCTGGTGGCGCGGGTACACAGCCTAACGGTGATAGTGACCTTGTTTTTGATGGCATCGCTGCAGCTGCGGCAACAGCATCGGATGCGCAAGCCGTGGCCTTTGCCGCAACGCTGGATGACTTTCAGGCAGACGTCGCAGACGTCGATGGCAGGCCATTGGACGACTACAACTTCACAGCATTTGTCGGTGTGCCCGAAACAGGGACAGCAAACTATTCAGGCCTGATCAACATCAACGCAGGCCCCACCGCTGATTTGACGGCTGGTCTGGGCATTGTGGCGAACTTTGCCAATGAAACGATGTTTGCAACACAAACCACAGATTTCTACGCCGATGACGCAGGAACACTGCAGGAATACGACGGGTCTCTGACATTTGACACGGGCCGGATCAACGCGCGCGGCGTACCAAACAGCGCGCGCCTTGATATCGCGGGAACGCTGACTGGCGGTGGCAACACGGTTGTCGTCGATGGAGAGATTTTTGGCGCGCTGGTTGGAACACCGGTCGTCGGAATCTCGGCCAATACGACCGTCGCTGAAGCCGCTGCGCGGACCAATGCAGACCGTGCAATGAACATCACATTGAATGGGACAGCTGTCACCGACGGCTCTGCAGGGTTTGTGGTGATCGACGACACTCTGCGCTAAGGCACAACCAAACCACGACAAGGGGCGGGCCGCTGGCCTGCCCCTTTTCATTTCTGACGGTATCGCTACACCGGATCCATGACCAACAGCATTGCCATCGGCCTGATCGTGACCCTTGCAGCCTTCCTTGCGTTGGATCACTTTGTCCTGCATCTGGACGCCCTGCCCTTCATGATCCGCAAGCTGATCGACCTGATCAACTATCTTGCAATCTGGCGCTAAAGCGACAGTCACAGCCCACAGCCAAACGCCGATCAAAGGTTGACCTTTCCGCTTAAATCGCAATGTTAGCGCCAACAGCAGACCTCCCCTGCGTCAACAATTGCGAAGGAGCAATCACATGGCAGTCAAAGTAGCGATCAACGGGTTTGGACGCATTGGCCGTAACGTCTTGCGGGCGATCATTGAATCGGGCCGGACAGATGTCGAGGTTGTGGCCATTAACGATCTTGGCCCGGTCGAGACCAATGCCCACCTTTTGCGGTTTGACAGCGTGCACGGGAAATTCCCGGCAAACGTGACAACCACCGACGATAGTATTGACGTAGGGCGCGGACCGATGAAGGTCACAGCAATCCGCAACCCGGCAGACCTGCCTTGGTCAGACGTCGATGTGGTCTTTGAATGCACAGGTATCTTTACCAGCAAAGAGGCTTGTCAGGCGCACCTCGACAATGGCTCTTCACGCGTCCTGATTTCAGCGCCCGGTAAGGATGCAGACAAGACCATCGTCTTTGGCGTGAACGACAGCGCGCTGACGGCAGGTGACATTGTGGTCTCGAACGCCTCTTGCACCACCAACTGCCTGTCTCCTGTGGCTAAGGTGCTGAACGACGCGGTAGGCATTACCAAAGGCTTTATGACCACAATCCATAGCTATACCGGCGACCAACCCACCCTTGATACGATGCATAAGGATCTTTACCGGGCGCGTGCCGCAGCGCTTTCGATGATCCCAACGTCCACGGGGGCTGCCAAGGCGGTGGGTCTGGTGCTGCCAGAACTGGCAGGCAAGCTTGATGGCGTCGCAATACGGGTCCCAACACCAAATGTATCCGTGGTTGATCTGACCTTTGAAGCGTCAAAATCCACAACAGTGGAAGAGATCAACAACGCCATTATTGCCGCAGCTGATAGTGGTCCGTTGAAGGGCATTCTGGGATACACAGACCTGCCACTTGTCAGCTCAGACTTTAACCATGATCCACGGTCCTCGATTTTCCATCTTGACCAGACCAAGGTTTTGGACGGCAACATGGTGCGGATTCTTAGCTGGTATGACAACGAGTGGGGCTTCTCAAATCGGATGTCTGATACCGCGGTTGCAATGGCAAAATTCCTCTAAGTTTCGTTGCCAGATTTGAACGTTTAGACCGCCTGCAGACATGCAGGCGGTCTTTTCTTTGAACACATTTCTGACACATAACCGCTTAATAAATAAGCGTTTTCGCTATGCATCCAATGCAAAGCTGTTATCGCTAACTGGCAGTTGTTCTGCAGCGCAGCATCACCATATCACAGTCATAGGCAATCAAGCCTGACCAACAAGCGATGACTAAAAGGAGCACGCCATGACTGTATTCAACCGCATTCGCGCAACCGTTCAAAAGCGCGTGGCCTACAGCCGCATCAAGCACGAGCTTAGCAGCATGTCACTTGAAACGGCAATCGACCTCGGGATGTTCCGCGAGGACGCTGGCAAGATCGCCAGCAAAGCCGTCTACGGGTAAAGACGAATTCCAGTGCTGGCAGAAGCCGCACACCATGCACCAAGCCGCCCTTCGGGGCGGCTTTTCAGGTTCTGGGGGAGCATAAATGGTGTAGGACTCTGTTCATGATCCTGAATATCAGGTAAATTTACCAATGCTTCAGGAACAACTTAACTCAGCATGTTCAACGCCTTGCGATACACATCTCACCTTACTAAAGTCGTTAATCCAGCGCACGTCTTCCCCGCGGGGAAGGTTTTAGATCGGTCGTAATCGCAGCACTTCCGGGTGAGCAAAGGAACGGAAGGCGCTACTTCTTGGCGCCTGCAACCACTGGCTTGACCTCTGCAAGATCAACCAGCGACCAGGCAAGCCCCTCATTGCGATAAATCCGCTTTCCAGCACGCGTGTAGTCACCCACATCATGCGGTAAGCGTTGGCCAATGACCAAGACCCGCAAAATCCCGGTTCCTGTGTTTTTCAAAGAATGCGCCAGCCCACCTTTGCGATACCCGATGAAATCACCCTGACTGACACCAACAGACTCTTCCCCAAGGAAAGCCGTCCCGGTCCCTTCCAGAATGAAGACGCATTCATCCTCATGATAATGTACGTGATGTTCGGTGCTTTCATGACCCGGTTCAACTTCGATGATATGAACGCCAATTCCCGTCAATCCGGTCAAATCACCAAGGGATTTGTTCAAACGCTTGGCATTGGGGTTCATGAAATGGGTCTTCGCAAGACCTTGCATCGCAGCAATGTCAGCGGCGGTCACCAGATACGTGTCGTCAGTCATGCAGCTTTGCCATCAATCGTGTCTTGACCTCTGGAGGCACAAATTTCGTGATGTCGCCATCCAGACGGGCGATTTCCTTTACCAGTTTCGAGGCAATCGCCTGATACTTCACATCCGCCATGAGGAACACGGTCTCAATTGAAGAATCCATCGATCGGTTCATGCCAACCATTTGATATTCATACTCAAAATCTGCAACAGCACGCAAACCCCGCACAATCACTGTGGCCCCCACGTCGCGGGCGCAATCGATCAGCAGGTTCTGAAAAGGATGCACGATAATCTCGCACCCCACCTGCTGGCCCAGCGGCACACATTCCGCTTCGACCATTGCCACGCGCTCTTGCAAGGTGAACATTGGGCCCTTACCGCTGTTGACGGCAACACCGATCACCAGTTTGTCGACAAGGCTACACGCCCTGCGAATGATGTCGGTATGGCCCAGTGTGACGGGATCAAAGGTGCCGGGGTATAGTCCTGTGCGCATAGGCGTCCTCACGAGTATTCTTGCGCGGAACGCAATAGGAATAAGTTTGGAAAAGCAAGGCCTTAGTGGCCCATAATCATGCCTTCAAGGGCGTCTTTTTCCATTGCCAGTTCGGCCAGCCGGGCCTTGACGACATCCCCGATCGAGATCAGACCGATCATCTTGCCGTCGTCCATGACTGGCATGTGGCGAAAGCGGCCTTTGGTCATCTTGGTCAAAACACTGTCCGTGGGATCTGACGGGGCACAGGTGGTGATTTTTGCGGTCATCAAGCTGCCCACCGGGTCGTTCAGACAAGCGGGGCCCGTCGCACCGAGGGCTCGGACGATATCGCGCTCTGACAGGATGCCGTCCAAGGACTGGCCGTCAGCGGAAACGACAACCGTCCCAATCCTTTTTTCCGACAACAGCTTTGCGGCGTCAGCCACTTTGCTGGTCGGGGTCACCGAGATGACGCCGCCTTCGGCTTTGGACTCTAGGATCTTGCTGACAAGCATGGCTTTTCTCCAGTTGCTCTCCCCACATGTTCAGGGTGGCGTAAGGCGCGTCATTCTGTCAAGTCCGCCAGTCTTTCCAGCCGCGCCACCTCTTGGCGCATGCCATCCGTCAAGGCCTCAGCAAAGCGCGCCAACCGGTCCGATTGCTGATCCGCCCGGTGGCGCACCAGATAAAACGTCCGGGTCAATGAGATCTGGTCCGTCAGGACACGCCGCAGTTCCGGCGCGGCCTGCAGCGCAAAGTCATGCACAAACCCAACCCCGCCATGGCGCAGCATTTGCAACTGCACCGCGACAGAGTTAGAGGCCAGATGCACCGACCGCGCGTCAATCGCCCCCAGATAATCCAGCTCTTTGTCAAAGATCATATCCGGGATGTACCCCACAATCCGCCGTCCTTTCAGATCGGTCTGCGACTGAACCCGCGGCGCATCCGCGCGCTGCGCTAAGTGCAGTCGGTAGTCTGTGATCTTGTCCACCTTCAGGCGTTGTGCCGCAGGCGGGCTGACCGTTACAGCCATATCCGCTTCGCGCTGCGAAAGGTTCACGACACGCGGCAAGGCCAGGATTTGCACCTCAAGTCCAGGGTTGTCCGCCTGAATATCCGCAACCACTTGCGGCAATAGGAAATTGGCAACTCCATCCGGCGCACCAATCCGGATCTGCCCGGTCAACCCCCGTGTACCGCCCTGCCCGTCGTCCAGTGCGAGGGCCAGCGCCTCTTCCGCGTCCATCGCCTTGCCCCGCATCCGTTGCCCAAGGTCCGTCAGCGCATATCCCTGTGGTGATTTCAGGAACAAGGGCGCGCCGATGCTGGCCTCAAGACGGGTGATCCTGCGTCCCAGGGTGGCCGGATCCATCTTCACATGAGGTGCTGCCCCTGACAGCCCCCCAGCCCGCGCCACAGCCAGAAAGATCCGCATATCGTCCCAATTCTGCATCTGCCGAGCCCTTGCGTTTTTGCAAAATGATTTTGGCATATTGCCGCTTTTCCCGACATTTCCGCAAGGGTATACTTGGCATCAAATTCAGTGGAGGACCCCATGGAAGAGCTATCCCATTATATCAACGGCGCGCGCGTCAAAGGCACATCAGGCCGCTTTGCAGACGTCTTCAACCCCGCCACGGGCGAGGTTCAGGCCAAAGTGCCGCTGGCTGGTGTCGCCGAAATGGACATCGCTGTCGCGGCGGCGCAAGCCGCCCAACCGGCATGGGCCGCAACCAACCCACAGCGCCGTGCGCGGGTGATGATGAAGTTCGTGCACTTGCTAAACGAAAACATGGACAAATTGGCCGAGGCCCTATCCCGCGAGCATGGCAAGACTTTGCCAGACGCCGCCGGTGACGTGCAGCGCGGGTTGGAGGTCGTGGAATACTGCATCGGTGCGCCCGAGCTGCTGAAGGGCGACTACACCGATAGTGCTGGCCCCGGCATCGACATGTATTCGATGAAGCAACCGTTGGGCGTTACCGCTGGTATTACGCCGTTCAACTTCCCCGCAATGATCCCGATGTGGATGTGTGCGCCTGCGATCGTTTGTGGCAATGCCTTCATTTTGAAACCGTCCGAGCGTGATCCTTCGGTTCCTTTGATGCTGGCTGAATTACTGGAAGAGGCCGGTCTGCCCAAAGGCATCATGCAGGTCGTGAACGGCGACAAGGAAGCCGTGGATGCGATCCTTGACAATGATGTGATCCAGTCAATCGGCTTTGTGGGCTCGACCCCGATTGCCGAATACATCTATGGCCGTGGCTGTGCGAATGGCAAGCGGGTGCAGTGTTTCGGTGGTGCTAAGAACCACATGATTATCATGCCGGACGCCGATATGGATCAGGCAGCCGATGCGCTGATTGGCGCGGGCTATGGTGCTGCGGGTGAACGCTGCATGGCGATCTCTGTGGCGGTCCCTGTTGGCGAAGAAACGGCGGACCGGCTGGTCGAAAAGCTGGTCCCGCGCATCGAAAAGCTGAAGGTTGGGCCATACACGTCCGGCACTGACGTGGACTATGGCCCGGTAGTAACGGCTGCCGCGAAAGAGAATATTCTGGGTCTTGTTGAAACCGGCGTCGCGCAGGGCGCTGAGCTGGTCGTCGATGGTCGTGGGTTCAGCCTGCAAGGCTACGAAGACGGCTTTTTTGTTGGGCCGCACCTGTTTGATCGGGTTACAACGGACATGGATATCTACAAAAAGGAAATCTTCGGCCCTGTGTTGTCCTGCGTGCGTGCCCAAACCTATGAAGAGGCCATCGGCATGGCCATCGACCACGAATACGGCAATGGCACCGCGATCTTCACCCGCGACGGCGACACGGCCCGCGACTTTGCCAACCGGATCAACATTGGCATGGTGGGCATCAATGTGCCGATCCCCGTGCCGCTGGCCTATCACACCTTCGGCGGCTGGAAAAAATCCGTCTTTGGCGACCTGAACCAGCACGGGCCGGATGCGTTCAAGTTCTACACGCGCACCAAGACCGTCACCGCACGCTGGCCTTCCGGCATCAAGGAAGGCGGCGAATTTTCGATCCCCGTGATGGAATAACGCCCACAAGACAGCGGACTTGTCAGATCATCCCCCTTCTGGTCCACTTGGACAGGAGGGGGATTTTTTTATGGAAACATCTGACTTCACGCTTGGCATCGAAGAAGAATACCTGCTGGTCGACCGCGACACGCTGGCCCTTGCCATCGCCCCCGAGGATTTGCTGACCGCCCGTTAGGCCGTTTTGGGCGACAAGGTCAGCCCCGAATACATGCAATGCCAGATCGAAGTGGGCACCGGTGTCTGCGCCGACATTGGCGTCGCACGTAAAGACTTGCAAAACCTGCGCCGCTGCGTGGCCCGCGAAGCCGCCAAGCTGAACCTCGCGCCGATTTCCGCCTCTTGCCATCCTTTTGGGGATTGGAAACAGCAAGGCCACCGGGACCGTGCCCGATACAACCAATTGAAGACCGATTTGGGCGGTGTCGCCCGCCGGATGCTGATCTGGGGATGCATGTGCATGTGGGGATCGGCACGAACGCGGCACGGGCCGATCTGCTGGGCCAGCTTAGTTACTTCTTGCCGCATCTATTGGCTTTGTCTGCGTCGTCGCCTTATTGGCAAGGCGAAGACACCGGTCTCGCCTCGTACCGGATCAGCGTATTCGACAACCTGCCCCGTACCGGGTTGCCCCCTGATCTGGACAGTTGGGACAGTTTTCAGCGGTCGGTTGAGACTTTGGTGAAGAT
>CALILP010000063.1 GCA_938016515.1 uncultured Paracoccaceae bacterium | reverse complement strand
ATCACCGGTCAACGTCCCAGTGATCGTGGTGACCGATGCGGCATCGGCGTTGGTGACATTCCCGGTCAGGGTCTGACCCAGATCAATGATCAGATTACCCCCGGCGTTTGTGACATTGCCAGAGCTGTTGGCCGTAACCTGCACAGACCCCGCGTTGTTCGCAATGCCACCGTCAAAAGCACCACCGGCAATGACGTTGTCGGTATTGGTCACCAAACCAGTGATCGTGCCGAGGTTCGTCAGGGTTCCGTTAGTGTTGGTCACAATGCCTGTCAGGGTCTGACCCGCATTCACAGTGGCCTCGCCACCATCATTCGAAATATCAGCAGAGGTATCAGCGGCGACGATTACAGTGCCATCATCGACAGTGATCAACCCATTGTCGGTTGGAGTTGGTCCGGCAAAGGTGCCGCCGTTGGCGATCAATGTGCCGTTGCCCACAACGGTCGTGGCGCCTTCTACAGCGCCACCGGCGTTCACAGATGTGGTTCCGTCGCTCACGTCCAGATCACCGGCAATCGTGGCACCAACGTCCAGATCAGACCCGGCCCCGCTGACTGAAACAGCACCTCCATAGGTGCCAGTCAGATCGACCTGTCCATCTGCGACGATCAGGGCCCCCAGCGATGCACTGTTATCGCCAGATAAGGTCAAAGCGCTCGTCGGATCAGCCGTCACAGTGATCGTCTCTCCGGCGAGACTGCCCAAAGGTGCAGTGATTTCAGCAGTCACACCTGGATCAAGGCCAATCGCCAGCACACCGCCGGTCGGGGAAATCGTGAACCCTCCGGTTGTGGCGATCGTATAATTATCTGCAGCAAACGTGATCGAGGGTGTCGCAACGTCAGTCAGGTCCAAGGTCACGACAACAGGCAAGGCACCAGCACCGCCGAACGTAACACTGCTGCCATCGGTGAACAGGCTAGGCACAGCGCCGGGGTCTTCCCAATTCTGGTCAGTCAGGTTCCAGGTGCCGTCACCGGGCAAAGCCCATGTCAGGTCCTGGGCAGCCAAAGGGGCAACTGTTGTAAAAAGACACAGGGCGACAGCTGTCGTACCGCGCAAATTAACGCCGATACGAGCAAATTGTCTTTGCGCGCGAAACACCCGAACCAACACTGCCTGTATTGTCCTCATTTTTGTGTGACCGAACCATAGGCCGGTCCAATGAGGCAAGCCTAATCGCGAACTGTGTCGAATTCCGCGCGGGACTATGATTTTCATGTGTCGGTTGGCAAGGCTATCGTGGCTTGCAAAACGTCTCATACAAGGCGGCCATCAGGTTCTGGATCTGAGGATCGGACAGGCGATAATAGATCGTCTGGGCCTCGCGCCGGGTGGAAACAACACGGCCCTCGCGCAGTTTTGCCAGATGCTGACTAAGCGAACTTTGGGATATCCCAACAGCACCCTGCAGCGCGCCGACAGACAATTCGCCTTCGGTCAAAGCACACAAAACCAGCAACCTTTTTGGGTTCGCAATCAACGCCAGACGGGCGGCAACATCCTCGGCACGGGCTTCAAGGGCATCAATGGGGCTATCCTGCAAGTCAGTCATTATATTATCATTGCCTAATACACATATGTTGAATATACGAGAAAAGACCCTTTCGCAAGCTGCAGGTGACCCATGCTTCCCATCGTCGACACGGCCTTCACGCCTTGGGCGTCCCTGTTCGGAGGCATCCTGATCGGGCTGTCTGCGGTCATGGTCATGCTGTTCTTTGGGCGCATTGCGGGGATCGTCGGTATCTCCAGCGGTGCGATGTCGGCACTCATGCCAGCAAACCCACGAGCAGCAGATTGGGTCTGGAGACTAACCTTCATTGCAGGCTTGCTTGCAGCACCCCTTCTCGTTGGCACAGTCCAAGGAAACATTCAGCAAACCGTGCCCACCAACATACCCGGCATGATCTTGGCAGGGCTGCTTGTGGGCATCGGCACGACAATCGGGTCGGGATGCACTTCTGGACATGGCGTCTGCGGGCTTGCGCGCCTCTCGCCCCGCTCTCTCGCGGCGGTTCTCACGTTCATGGGGTTTGCCGCCGTGACCGTCTTTATCATCCGCCACGTCTGGATCTGAACAATGCGCGCAGTTTTCGGTTTTCTCGCTGGCCTCGTCTTTGGGATCGGCCTTGTCATCTCCGGCATGTCGGACCCGGCAAAGGTTCTGAACTTCCTCGATGTCTTCGGGTATTGGGACCCGTCACTGGCTTTCGTCATGGGCGGGGCAAGCGTGACGTCGTTCATTGGGTACCGGCTGGTGTGGAAACGTCCGGCGCCCATCGCAATGGACAGCTTCGACTTGCCCGGCACCAAGACCATCGACCGCCCCCTCCTGATCGGGGCGGCAGTCTTTGGTATCGGCTGGGGCATCGGCGGCTTTTGTCCGGGGCCAACATGGACAGCACTCCCGCTCATGGCCCCCGGTACACTGGCGTTCCTGCCTGCGATGCTGGTCGGTATGATGATCGGCGGACCACTCAAACGAGCACTGTCCTCAAGGCCTGCGCCAGCAATTTCTCAATGAGAAATTGTCCCCAAAATCTCTAAGAGATTTTGCCTCCCAGCCTCAAATACACCGCCCGCCATCCACTTCCATACAGACCCCGGTCACCATGCTCGCCTCGTCCGAGCACAAATAGCACGCCGCATTCCCCATATCCTCCGGGGTCGAAAACCGCCCCATCGGGATCGTCGCCAGGAACGTCGCGCGCATCTCAGGCGTATCCTCACCCATAAAACTCTTGAGCAACGGCGTCTCGCCAGCCACCGGGTTGATCGCGTTCACGCGAACGCCCGCGGGGGCCAGCTCAACGGCCATCCCTTTTGTCGCGTTGTTCATCCAGCCCTTGCTTGCGTTGTACCAATTCAACCGAGGCCGGGGCGACACACCAGCGGTCGAGGCCACGTTCAGGATCGCGCCCGCCCCCTGCCCTTTCATCAAAGGCACCACATGTTTCGCGGTCAGGTAGACCGACTTGCAGTTCACCATGAACACCTTGTCAAAGTCGGCCTCTGTCACGTCTTCCATCGGTGCCGGCAAATGTGTGGTCCCGGCGTTATTCACCAAGATATCGACCCTACCAAGGGCCTTTTGGGTCGCTGCAACCATCGCCGCCACATCCGCGTCCTCGGACACATCGCACTGCACCGCCAGCCCGCCCATGTCTTTGGCCGCATCAATATTCAGGTCCGCAATCATCACCTGCGCGCCTTCGGCCACAAACTTTGCGACGATCCCCGCACCAAAGCCAGAGGCCCCGCCGGTCACAATCGCGACCTTTCCCGCTAGTCTACCCATGATACGCCGCCACCGTTTTCAACGTCGAAAATCCATACAAAGCCTCAAACCCCTTTTCGCGCCCGTGCCCCGACAGACCGGTCCCACCAAACGGCAGTTCCACACCACCGCCCGCGCCATAGTTGTTCAAGAACACCTGCCCCGCGCGCAGCTTTTTCGCCAACCGCATCTGCCGTGCCCCGTCGCGGGTCCACACAGACGCAACCAATCCAAAATCCGTGCCATTGGCAATCCGCACAGCCTCATCCTCATTGGCAAATGGGATCACGACCTGCACCGGCCCGAAAACCTCTTCCTGCGCCAGCACATGATCAGGTGAGACACCCGCAAACAAGGTCGGCGCCACATAGGCCCCACCCTCCGGCGCATCCGCAACAACCTCACCCCGTGCAGCTACGGTCAGATCAGCGCCCTGCGCGATATATCCTTCAACGATTTCCTTCTGACGCAAAGACACCAGCGGTCCCACATCCAGATCATCCATCGCAGGCCCTGCACGCAAGGCGCGGTACTTTTCTGCCATCCGCGCGACCACATCATCATAGACACTCACATGTGCCAAAATGCGCGAAGACGCCGAACACGTCTGCCCCGCATTCTGGATGCCCGCATTCACCAAAAACGGCAAAGCAGCCTCCAGATCAGCATCCTCAAACACCAATTGCGGGGACTTGCCCCCAAGCTCGAGCGTCACAGGAACAACATGATCAGCAGCCGCCTGCTGGATCAACTTCCCAACACCCACAGACCCGGTAAACGACACATGATGCACGCCCTTGTGCGCGGTCAAAGCAGCCCCTGCTTCTGCCCCCAATCCGGGCACAACGTTCAACGCACCATCCGGCAATCCTGCCAAACGCGCAATCTCGGCGAAGGCCAGCGCCGTCAAACACGCCTCCTCCGCAGGCTTCAAGACACAGGCATTGCCCATCGCCAACCCCGCCCCAACAGAGCGGCCAATAATCTGCATCGGATAGTTCCAAGGGATGATATGGCCCGTCACCCCATGTGGCTCGCGCAAGGTATAGACCGTATACCCATCCAGATACGGGATCGTCTGGCCGTGCAGCTTATCAGCGGCACCGCCATAAAACTCCATATACCGGGCCAAAGCGACAACATCAGCGCGCGCCTGTTTCAGCGGCTTACCCACATCCAAAGACTCTAACGTTGTCAATTCATCGGCATTCTCAAGAACCAGCGCGCCGATCCGCGCCAAAACGCGACCCCGCTCAAACGCGGTCATCCGACCCCAAGGACCGTCCAAAGCACCCACAGCAGCCTCAACAGCGGCATCCACATCAGCCGCCCCACCACGGGCAATCTGGCACAGGACAGACCCATCCGAGGGGTTCCGCAATTCCAGCGTCTCAACGCCAATCGGCGACACCCAGGTGCCGCCGATAAAGCATTTCGCAGGGTCTATGCCGAGCGGTCTAGTTGCCATAGGCCACCGCAGGCAACCACGTCACCAACGCCGGGAACTCGAACACGATGAACAGACCGGTCAACTGCAACAGCACAAACGGGATCACACCGCGATAGATATGGCCCAAGGTCACACCCGGCGGGCACACGCCTTTCAGATAGAACAAGGCGAAACCAACCGGCGGGGTCAGGAACGAGGTCTGCAAGGTCACGGCCACAAGGATCGCGAACCACACCACCTCCGGGGTGTCGACAACGCCGTAGCCATTCACTTCTAGACCCAATGACAGGATCACCGGCAGCATCAGCGGCATAATGATCAGCGTGATCTCGATCCAGTCCAGCAGGAACCCCAGCATGAAGATGATCAGCAGGATGAACAGCACCACCATGTGCTTGTCTTCGAATGATCCCAACACAAGGTTCTTGATGATCGCATCACCGCCGTACAACCGCAGCACATAGGCAAAGAAGTTCGCAGCGATGAAAATCCCGATAATGTAACCAGAGGTGTTCAGCGTCTGACGCATCACATCCAAGAAGGTCCGGCCATGCAGCTTACGGTTCATAATCGCCAAAAGCGTCGCACCCAATGCCCCCAGACCAGAGGCCTCTGTCGGCGTGGCAAACCCAGTGAAAATCGACCCTAACACAACCAAAATCAGGGCAAGTGGGGGGACAACAGACAAAGCGGTCTCGATCACAATCGCCATCGTCACAGGCTCTTTATCCACCGGCAAAGGCATCGCGTCGGGCTTAATCAAGCCGTAGACAATGATGTAGATGATATAAAGCGCACCCAACAACAGGCCGGGGAACAGGGCCCCCATGAATAGATCGCCCAGCGAAATGGCCAGCTGATCCGACATGATCACAAGCATGATCGACGGCGGGATCAGGATACCCAGCGTCCCGGACGCGGCAATCGTACCGGTCGCAATCACAGGCGAATACCCCTGCTTCATCATCGTAGGCATGCCCATCACACCCAGCAGCACCACAGACGCACCAACAACGCCAGTAGACGCCGCCAGAATGATCCCGATCAGCATCACCGACAGGGCCAGACCGCCGCGCAACGCACCAAACAGAACCTGCATAGAGCGCATCATACGCTGGGCCACACCGGATTGATCCAGCATCAACCCCATGAAGATAAACATCGGCAAGGCCACCAGAACCGGGTTCTGGATCACACCGCCAAAGAAGCGGCCAGAGTTGGCAAAAAGCTTGCGATACTCGATCCGGGTATCGTCATAAAGGATGTATTCGTTAATCGCGTCTTTGTTGGGATCCAGCAGGAACTCTGCAAGGACGATGAACACAAGTGAGACACCAACAAGGCCATATGCCACCGGGACGCCGCGAAACAGCATGACGATAAACACGATGAACATCAGCAGAACCATCCACTGGTTCAGGTCCATGAAGCTAATCAATGAAAGAAGTTGCATCAGACAGTACCCTTCCGGCGTGAGGTGACCAAACCGAAGATGATCAGGGCAACAATGATGATAACGGCGACGGTCAGGGTCCAATCAAAGATCGGCTCTCGGGTGATCCGCCGGGCGACAATATCGGGGTTGGTGAAGTAGACAAACCAGTACAGCAGGTAGTGCACCACGCGCCACATCCAGAAGACAGCGGCTGGGAACGCCCATAACAGCTGCGAGGCCAGCGTCACTTCGGTGAAAACCCGCATATTGCGGCGCAACACCGCAATGGCGGCAAAGCCTGAAACAATGAACAGGATCGGCATCAGGGTTTTCAGAATATAGAGCCTATGAAGGCCATTGGGACTGCTAGAGCCCTCACCCGATTCAATCGAGGCCCAGGCGTAATGGATCATCACGTCGGCCATCAGAATGATAAACGGCAATAGGAACCACCCGATTGCTACACATTCAATACGGGCTTTCTTTTCGGGGGAGTAATTCTGGTGCAGGATATCCACCCGCACGTGGCTGTTGGTGGTAATGGCATAGCCGAAGGCAGTCAGCATCGCGACGCCGTAAACCCACCACTGAAAGTCATCCAACCAGGCTTGGTTCATGCCATTGGCCCGCAGGATCACCTGAGCGACAATCGCGACCATAAGAAGCGGGAAAGCCCAAGATACGACATTGCCAACATTGATCATGAAGCGGTCAATCTTGGTGTGATGCTCGCGCCCGATGTCACCCGGATCATTGATCGCAAGAACCTCGTCGACGGAAATTTCCTGTGTGGTATCTGACATGTGCCTTGACCCTCCCATTTGGACAGACGGCGGCACCAATTGCGATGCCGCCGTCCCTTTTTTGCTTACACTATCCGCGGCTTAGCGGTCGCGTGGCATGTAGATGTTTGTGGACCAGGTCTTGTAGCCTTCACGGTACTCAGTCAGGTCAGCCCAGACTTTGGCAAAGTACTCGTCCTCTGCGGCCAGCTCTGCTGCGATCTCGTTCCATGTGGACTCGAATGTTTCAAGCATCTCTGGTGGCCACTGCTTGATGGTCACACCGTTGTTTTCGACGTTATCAACCATCGCGTCAAAGTTCTTGGCTTCACCCTCAGCAAGGTTGGTGGTGATGTTGGCCAAACAAGCCACTTCGATCTGGTTCTGTGCTGTCTCGGACAGGCCTTCCCAGACATCGATGTTGACGATCAGCTCGAACAACGTGGATGGCTGGTGCCAACCGGGGAAGTAATTGTACTGAGCGATCTTGTAGAAGCCCAGACGCGCATCGATCAGCGGCATCGAGAACTCAGTCGCATCAATCGCGCCACGCTCCAGTGCTGGGAAGATGTCACCACCAGCCAACAAGGATGTAGAAACGCCCAAACGCTGCATCACTTCCGCACCAAGGCCGAAGAAGCGCATGTTCAGACCCTCAAGGTCAGCGACGCTTTCAATTGGGTTCTTGAACCAACCGGATGTTTCCGGCGCGATGATCCCGCAAGGCATGACCTTCACGTCATAACCAGCTTCGTCATACATACCCTGCCACAGCTCTGCGCCGTCATCATACAGGATCCAGCCGAGGAACTCGCCAGCTTCCGGGCCAAAAGGTACCGCAGCGAACAGTGATGCGGATGGGATTTTACCCTGCCAGTAACCAGATGTCGCATAAGCTGCATCGACGGAACCGTTGGATACAGCATCAAGCGCTTCGAGTGTTGGAACCAGTTTGCCCGGATCGAAGTGCTCGAACTGTACGTCCGAAGAAATCCCGTTGATCTTGTCGACAAAGTCCAGCGCCGCCGTACCCAGAATTGGCAGGTTAGACCCGAAAGACGATGTCAGCTCCAATGTGTCCTGCGCTTGTGCAGCGCCGGTCAGCATGGTTGCACCCATTGCCGCAGCAGTCAGTGTCTTCTTCATTCATTTTCCTCCCTTGGATGGCCAATGTAGCCAGTTTTTCGATACTCCCGAGTTGCACTAGACCTAGCGCGGTTCCTCCCCGAGAATCTTGATTTGGATCAAATTGGTCTAACTTTCTTACCAAAATCAACCTTAAAAAGTCTAAGCCCTGTCTGTTAGCGCATAAACTCCGAGGCCTCCCCGCCTCGTCTGACAATTTAAGCCCCTATTCGCCGACTCAATCAAGGTCTTGCATGAAAAAAATGTATACGTTAATGTATACGTTAACCAATGATTCTTAACGTGGAGGCAACCTGACCGCACCGTCCAGCCGGACGGTTGTGCCGTTCAGATATGGGTTTCCCACGATCTGTCCCACCATCAGCGCAAACTCGTCCGGGTCGCCCAACCGCGCGGGGAATGGAATGTTGGCGGTGATCTTTTCGGTCACCTCATCCGGCAGGCTTTCCATCATCGGCGTGTGAAACAGCCCCGGTGCGATCGCCATCACTCTGATCCCCGCCTTCGCAAACTCGCGCGCAATGGGCAGTGACATCGCGGCAATCCCACCTTTGGACGCGGCATAGGCCGCCTGCCCCATCTGGCCATCCTGATAGGCGGCAGAGGCGGTATTCACGATCACGCCCTGCTCTTCCCCTACTATAGACTCTGTCATCATAGCTGCGGCAGCATGGCTCAGGACATTGAAACTGCCGATCAGGTTCACCTGACAGACCTGCGCGAACATATCGAGGGACAGCGCACCTTCACGGCCCACCACACGGGCGGCAGGGGCGATCCCGGCGCAATTCACCACGATCCGGGCTGGCGCACCAAAATGAGGGGCAACACGGGCCACAGCCTCCCCGACAGCACCACCGTCGCTGACGTCCGCCTGCAACGCGAGGCCACCCAGATCAGCGGCCACCTCTTTGGCCCGATCTGCATCAAAATCGAGGACTGCAACCTTGGCCCCCTGCCCCGCCAAATACCGCGCCGTCGCCGCGCCCAGGCCGGACCCGCCGCCGCTGACCAACGCAACTGTGTCTTTTATTTCCATGTCTCGTTTCCTATTCCACTGACCCAATCGTGATCGCCAAAGGCGCAAGCCCATCGATATGCCCCTGCAACGTATCCCCCGGCTGCACGGGGCCCACACCGGCAGGTGTCCCGGTCATGATGATGTCGCCGGGACCAAGATGATAGTAGTGGGACAGATGGCTGATAACCTCTGGAACAGACCAGACCATATCGGCCAAGGTGGCGTCTTGCTGGATGACACCATTCTGGATCAGCTGGATACGCTGGTCCTTGATGTCACCAAACACCGTCGCGGGGGTGAATGGCGCAAGGATCGCGCCGTCCTCGATGTCTTTGCCAAGGTCCCACGGACGGCGGTTGTCTTTCCCCACCTGCTGCAGGTCGCGCCGGGTCATATCCAAACCACAACCATAGCCGTAAACAGCCTGTGCGGCTTGGGTGAAATCCCCCTGAAAGATCGGGGCACCCAAAGCCACCACCAGTTCCATTTCATAATGCAGGTTTTGCGTGCCGGGCGCATAGGGGATCATCCCACCCGCTTCGGTCGCCGCGTGGGGTGCCTTGGTAAAGTACCACGGGGCCTCGCGATCAACCTCGCCACCCATTTCAACAGCATGAGCGACATAGTTGCGACCAACACAAAAGATCCGGCGGATGGGGTATTGCGCGATTTCCCCGGTAATAGAGACTGACTTGGTTGTCTCAGGCTCGAAAATATATGCCAAGATATAGTCCTTACTTTATTATCACCCACAACATATAGACGCTCAGAGACTGGGTGGTGTCTATTTATTTGGTACTGCCAGCACCAACAGCAAAAACCTTCCCCGCGGGGAAGGTCTCATTATTTGGAACCTAGTCGAGTTGATCCAACAAAGTCTGCACCGCCATCTCTAGCTTACGCCGGTCGATGGCTGAAAAGTCCCGATCAAGGGTGATTTCCAACCGCCCTGCCCCGGCCACACACTTCACCTGCCCCTGCGGCCTGCGCATCTGGAAAGAGGTCTTGGCCTTTGTCGCCACGCTTGTCGGCGCAGGCTTGGGTTTCTCGCTGCGCTTGGCGCGGGGATCTTCCTCTTCATACCCGGCAAACCGGCGCAGAACATCCAGCTCGTCCGCGACGCCGCGATGCTCCCAGTCTTTTAACTCTGCTTGGATCGCACGCACCGTGCCCGGCACTTCTTCGATCCGCTTGGCAATCGCCAGCCCAAGGGCGCGCGGGATCTCCTCGGCAAAGCGCAGATCTTTCCACAGGTACTCCATCACCTTGATAAAGGTCCGAATGTAGCTGCGCTTGGTATAGGTGGCCGACTGGAACAACACGCTGACGGCCTTATCCGCATCCGTAACCTCTGTTTCCATATCGTCAGCATAGCTGATCGCCAGCTTCGCCATCTCTGCGTAAGAGATATCCTTACGCACAAGGTTCTCATCGACCATGCGCCGATACAGCGTCTCTAACGTCTCGCCCTGCGCAAAGATCGCGGCAGGGATCATGGCGTATTGCCCATCATCCGAGTTCTCTTCGTGCAACTCTTTGAAGGCGGCAAGACGGCGGAACCCTTGGATCAATTCGTACTTGCCATCGTCGCGCGGCTCTACCCGGATCGGGTTCGATAGACCAATGTCCGCGATGGAAGACTTCAACTCCTTAAGCTCATAATCCGGCCCGTGGTTTGTCCGGTCCCGGACCAGTTTGCTGGTGACGATGTCATCCAAAGCAATCAGATCGGTGATCAGTCCCAGCCGTTTCAGACGGACATGTTCGTGGGCCAACGCATCATTCTCGGCCCTGATTTCGGCCTCAACAGCCCCACGATCCCGCACGCTGTCAGCGTTTTCGGTAATGGCCGCCGCCATCGGACCACGCCGCTTGGTTTCATTATTTGAAACCTTCCCCGCGGGGAAGGTTTTGGTTTCGGGGGCCGGTCCGTCGTCCGGCAGGTCGATATCAAAAACGCGGCGTTTCTTGCTCATTTGCTATCCTCCATCTGGTCCCACGCGGTCAGCACGTTGCCTTTGAACTCGCTATAGGCTTGATCAAAGGTGTCGCGCGCGCGGCGCCAGGTTTCCCGCGTCATCTCGCGGTAGTCGATTTCATAAACCGATGACAGGAACCGGCCTGATTGTTCGACCGCCCGCGTCATCTCGATTGGGTGTTCGGCCAAATGTTCGCCAAAGACCTTGCGGAATGCTTCAAACATCGCACGGTGCAGGTCGTTGCCGGGTTCATAACGGGTCATCAGGAACTTGATATCCAGAAAAGCTTTGGGCAATGCCGTCTTCCCCGCGGGAAGCTTTGACCCAAAACCGACGCTCAGGTCACCAAGGGCTTCGGAAAGCTGCCCGATGAAAGACGTCGTACTGTCGTACTCCCAATAGCCCGGACCAGAGGGCACATAAAGCATGTCCGCCGCAAAGACCGCGTTCATCGATTGATAGCCAATTGCGGGGGGGCAATCAAAGAGGATCAGGTCGTAGGCGTCATCAGGTATGCTGTCGAGATACCGCGAGACGGCGGCAAAGAACGTCCACTCCGGGTTCAGGTGCCGGTACTGGGCGCTGGCAAACTCAACAAAGGCCGCGTTGGCACAGCTAGGTATAATGTCGATCGTCGGCCACGCCGTTGGCTTGATAAAGTCGGCGACGCGCAAGGCATCCAAACCCATATCGCGGATACTGCTGGGGATCTTGCGCTGGGGCAGGGCGGTGCCGCTTTCGGCACCCTGCAACGCAGAGTTCATCCGGTCCGTCTCGCGCACCAGATCGCGCGCCATGATGCCCCAGACGGTATGATCCTCGGCCACGTCATTCAGACCCATCGAATGGGACAGCGTCGCTTGCGGATCAAAGTCGACGCATAGAACGCGATACCCATCCAGCGCGCTGGCATGCGCAAGGTGCAACGCAACAGTGGACTTGCCCGCACCCCCTTTGAAGTTCGCAATCGCGACCCGGAAAGCGCGCTTGCCAGCAGGGCGTTCCGGCATCAGCGACTTGCGGTTGATCTTCATTCGCCGCCGCAGTTCGTTGATTTCATCAAGGCTAAACCATCTTTGACGACCATCAGGTTCAACCTCACCACCGGGAAGATCAGGTTCTGCCGCAAGGCGCCCGCGAAAGGTCGATTGATTGATCTTGAAGATCAGCTCCGACACCTCCCAGCTGGAAAACCGGCGCAGGGTCTTTTCCATCTCGGGCGAGAACGTTTGCTGCCTGATCCAGCTTTGCATCTTAAGGGATTTCGACTGGAGTTCTGCCAGATCGTCGTGGGTGAACATGCTCTGCCTCTTTTCGGGACGTAAATTTTTACCTATTCCGTATTTACGCTGAATTTGCAGATTTGGGAAATCTCTTTTTAATCAACCTCAGAGATTTTGAAAAATGGCCGAAACCTTAAGGAATTGACCGAATCGGTCGCGATAGAGACTGTTGTGCCCAAACGACAGTCAGCGACGATGCGAGGGCAAAATAATGGGGGACACCTCGGGTGAAGATACGACCAATGGGGTGACAAAAGGGGCCAATGAGGTGACATTCAGGATGTCACCCATTACCAGATAACCTAATCTTTTAGATGATATTTGAAGGATATTAGAAGGTGGCAGCCCCAGCCTGTGGATAAACGCCTTGACAGAATCGCGGCTCTGGACGCAAATACCCCCCAATGACGGATCAGCGTTGGCAAACAGCGCAATCCGGACAATCGGGGCAACAAAGACCCCAGCAGAGGTATAGGTCGCCGTTTTCACTTTCAGTGACCGAGCAGCAGGAGACCCGCGCGTGCAGGTCATGAAACCCGTCGGGCGTGATGCAGCGACGAAGAAATACGATATTCTATCGGCATTGTTGGCGCATGGATTGCGTCAGGACAAGCATCGGCAGCGGTTGATCATGCGACTGATGGCGTTGATCACGACCCGATACAACTGGCAGCGCGATGAGCTGACGATGGGGCAAACCGAGATTGCCAAGCTGTGGGCCGTTGATACCCGGACGGTCAAGCGAGAGATGGCGAAGTTGCGCGCGCTTGGGTGGCTTGTTGAAAAACGCGGCGCCGCGCGGGGCAGGGTGGCGATGCATGGGATCGCCCTTGATCAGATCATGTTGGACACAAAGCCTGCCTGGGCCGCGATTGGGCCCGACTTTGTGGCTCGTGTGCAGCCTGAAGCAGTTCCAGCCGGGCACGGGGCCAATGTTGTGCCCTTGCGCCCCGCGGCAGCACCTGTGAGCGACGGAAGCCTGTGGGCCGAAGCCCAACGGGTGTTTCATGGGCAGGACGCGGCGGGATATGCCGCTTGGGTTGAGAAACTGGAGGTCGTAGAGATGGGCGAGGGCGTGCTGCGTCTGATCGCGCCGTCGCGGTTTCATGCCCGCTATGTCGCGACGAATCTGAGTGAGCGGCTTTTGGTGATTTTGCGCCGGATTGATCCATCAGTGAACAAGGTTGACGTGAGCGCATAGAGTCTAATGCCGGCGTTCGAGCCTGATGCGCATCTTTATGCGCATGATTGACGCGCATTGGGCTGCGCAGGTATGTTGAACCAAAGGAGAGCCGCAATGAACGTTCAGACTCGCAAGCCCACGAACCTGTCTTTGGACCGGACGTTGTTGGAAGAAGCGCGGGCGTTGGATGTTAATCTTTCACGTGCTGCCGAGGCAGGTTTGCGCGCTGCAGTAAAGGCCGAGAAAGAGCGGCAGTGGAAGGCTGAAAATCGCGATGTGATCGAGGTCTACAACACCTGGGTCGAAAAGAACGGCATTCTGCTTTCTGAATATAGGCAGTTTTAGTGGCCCGTTTTTCGGTTTATGCAGTTGATGGCATGCCCGGCTATCTTGTTGATGTACAAAATGATTTGCTTGATGGGTTTCCCACCCGCGTTGTCATTCCATTGGTTCCAAAGGGTGGGATGACGCGGTCGGAACCACGTCTTAATCCCCAGTTTGAGATACAGGGTGAAGGTTTTCTTCTTTTGACCCAGCAGATTGCGACCGTACCGAAATCCTTGTTGCGGGGCAGTGTGCATGATCTGTCCGAGCAATCTGAACGGATCACGGCTGCTGTTGATTTCTTGATGCAAGGTTTCTGACCGGGGCGATTTATCTAGAAAAAATTGGGGGAACAAACCGGCGTTTGCCGTGTTGGGCCAACGGGTGGCACTGGTCACATTTCTTTTGCGCCTGCCCCTACGTTAAGACATGGTTAACAAATCATTTACGATCGCCGTCTTTTAGGAAGGTAAATCCCCCGTTTGACATCTTTCAGTACGCGCATTCTGGACCGGCTTGGGTTCCGCATGGCCTTTTCTTTGGCGGTGATCCTGTTGCCACTGGCCATTGTGTCGATCTTGCGGTCGCAAGCCGTGATTTCCCAGACCGAGGCACGCAACGAGGCCGCCTTGTTTGGCGAAACCGTTCAGATGGCCAGCGCCGAGCTGGCTTTGATCGACAAGGCCCGTGGTGTGGCCGGATCGGTCAGCGCTATCGTGCTGGACCTGTTGCAAGAGCCAGAACTGTGCCGCGCCGCCCTGACCCGCATTGCAGAGCGGTCTGCCCTGTCTTTCGTTGGGTTCGTCGGTACTGATGGGGCTGTGCCCTGTTCCTCGTTGGCCGCGCCCCCAAATTTCAGTGGGACCGCTGATCTGGCCTCTGTGCTTGAGAACCCCCGCGAGATTGTCCGCCGGACCCCATTGGGTTTTGCCTCTCAGGTTCCTGTGATTTACGTGCTGTCCCCGGTTTTTGACGGCCCCAACCGGTTGCGTGGCTTTGTAACAGCATCGATCCCCCATCAGGTTATTTTGGACAGCCGCGATGTCCAAATTCCCGGTACCGAATTTCTGACCGTGAATGTGGCTGGCGAAGTCCTTACCTCGTCTTTGCCGCAAGAGGCTGCCACCGCGATCTTGCCGTCTTCTGGTATTCCCAAGCGGTATTTAGAGGAGGGGGGCACGTTTCAGGCCCGATCTGACAGCGGTGCACCCACGATCTATGCCATTTCCCCCGTTGTTCCGGGTGAGATATCGATGGTTGGTCTTTGGTCTGAAGACAGTGCTGATGGTGCCCTTTTCTATCTGGACCGTGCCGCCTTTTTTCCCTTGGTGATGTGGCTGGCCAGTTTGGTTGTTGGTTGGTTCGTCGTTGATTTTCTGGTGACCCGTCATGTGACGTCTTTGGGGGGTGCAATGCGCAGCTTTGCTGACACCCGTCGCACCCAGATGCCTGCGTCCTTTGCACAGGCCCCAGTGGAGTTGCGCGACGTTGGCGACGCCTATGTGAACCTGACCGATACTGTTGTTCGCGATGAGGCCAAGCTGGAAGACGCTTTGCATCAAAAGAACATCCTGCTGCGTGAGGTCCATCATCGCGTAAAGAACAATCTGCAACTGATTGCATCGATCATGTCGATGCAGATGCGGCGGACTGGGTCAACCGAGGTGAAAGAGGTGATGGCCGGGTTGCAGGACCGTGTGTTGACCTTGGCCACAATCCACAAGAACCTTTATCAGACCTCTGGTCTGGCTTCGATCCGATTGGATGAATTGTTGGGTGACATCGTGGGGCAGATGCAAAGCCTGTCCCAGCATGCCAAGGATATTCGGTTTGAGACCGATTATGATCCTGTTAGTCTGCTTCCCGATCAGGCCGTCCCGTTTTCCCTATTGGTGACCGAGGCTTTGACCAATGCCTTTAAGTATATCTCGGCAGAGCCGGGTGCCGATCTGACCCTGAAAATTGTGCTGCGTGATCTGCCTGAAAGCCGTGTGTCGCTGGTGATTGAGAACAGCCGCGGTGGCCCGGACTATGAGCGCAGTGATCCGCATTCCACCGGGTTGGGCGCCCAGTTGATGATGGCCTTTGCCACCCAGTTGGGGACCGAGATGGACGTGGAGGCGACCGGCACGTCTTATCGTTTGGCTTTGGAGTTTGGCGCGGCACCATTGGAGGTGGACGATGGGTAGGGGGACCTTGCAAGCCGTTGCTGGCACAGCAGGGACAAAAATAGCCTTTGAATAGATCTGGTCGCTTTTGCGATCTTAAACCTACGAACGAAAAAGGGTCCGGCAGTGCTGCCGGACCCGTCGTTGATTTCGAAGTGCTTAAGCTGTCTAGTGCCGCACCATCCGCGCAATCAATGTGACCACGAAAAGCCCAAGGAACAGCACGAACAACATCTGCGCGATGCCAACAGAGGCCCCCGCAATGCCGCCGAAACCCAGCGCCCCTGCGATGAGCGCGACAATGAGAAATGTGAGTGACCAACCCAGCATGGGTGTCTCCTTTTTCTGTTCAAGTCTTGTCGGATCAACGGCCTGAGCGCGGCAGGGTTCCGTGATGTTTCAAGTTTATGACAGAACGTGAGCTTTCGTCGCACCCATGCGAAACCTAGTCTCTGTGAACCGGCAATCCGGCAGTTATCACGGCCATCGTGCTTTTGTCGGTCATGTCCAACGTTTCGTTTGCGTGCATGTCCAACAATTCAGCCAGTCGGATACGCGCCCGGTTGACCCGGCTTTTCATGGTCCCGGTTGCTACGCCGCACATCTCTGCGGCTTCGTGGTAGGCAAAGCCAGACGCCCCAACAAGCGTCAGCGCTTCGCGTTGTTCATCGCGTAGCTGGTTAAAGGCCACCATGAAGTCATCCATCGCAAGCCGTCCGTCGTGGTCAGGCTTGACCGACAGGGTTGCCGCAAAATGGCCTTCGCTGTCCTGGACCTCGCGTTTGGCTTTGCGGTAATTGGAATAAAACGTGTTGCGCAGGATGGTGAAAAGCCAAGCCCGCATGTTTGTACCAACCTCAAATGTGTCGATGTTTTTCCATGCCTTGACCACAGTGTCCTGCACCAGATCGTCGGCTGCTGCCCCGTTGCGCGTCAAGTTCAGCGCGAAAGCCCGCAAATACCCTAAATGCGTCACGAGTTCCTCGCGCGGTGGCAATTGTGCCGGGGGCAGGGGCGTGCTTGCCGGAGTTTGTTCAGCCACGATCATTCTCTTCGTCCTGTGATTTCAGCTGTGCCAAAAGGCTAAGAAGCTCTGTTGGCACGTCTTCGTTTGCTTTATCGGTGAAGGCTCGTTTGAGGTTTTCCTCGATCATGTGATCCTTGATCTGCTGCGCCGGATCTTTTGATGCCATGTTTTTTTGTCCTGTAATTTCCGCCGGCCCCCTCAAATTGACTAGCGGATGTCGAAATTGCGTACTGTGTTGGGAACCGAACGCGTGCCTGCGCGTTTGGTTCCCACGAAACAAAAGAAATTTGAGGACAGTTCATGTCGGTCACTGATCAGAAAAAACAGCTTTCCCTTATTGTTGCAGAGATGCTTCCCTTCTTGCGACGCTACGGGCGGGCTTTGACCGGATCGCAGGCTGCCGGTGATCGGTATGCCGGTGCGACGTTAGAGGCCTTGTTGCAGGATCGGTCGATCTTTGACACCGCCTCTTCTGATCGCGTGGCATTATATGCCGCCTTTCACCAAATCTGGAGTTCTCTGGGCACCCCAATCGAAGACGCCCCTGATCCGCTGGAGGAGGCCGCACAGAAGCATCTGTCCGGTTTGACACCCAACACCCGCGAGGCGTTGCTCCTGAACACGATAGAAGGGTTTAGTGTCGCGCAGGTCGCCGAGATCGTGCAGACTGATACCAGTGAAGTCGAGCATCTGTTGAGCATCGCCTTGCAGGAGATGTCAAAAAGCGCCACCGGTATGGTGATGATCATCGAGGATGAGCCGATTATTGCGATGCAACTGCAGGCTGTCGTCGAAGAGTTGGGTCACACTGTCACCGGCATTGCCCGCACCCACGCCGACGCTGTCGCCCTTGCCGCCAAGCAAACCCCCGATCTGATCATGTCTGATATCCAGCTGGCCGATAAATCGTCCGGGATCGATGCTGTGAATGAGATTTTGCAGGATGGTGACGCCATGCCAGTGATCTTTATCACCGCATTCCCTGAGCGTTTGTTGACAGGCGAGCGTCCGGAACCTGCCTTTTTGATCACCAAGCCCTATACCGAGGACGAGGTCCGCTCTGCCGTTAGCCAGGCGATGTTCTTTTCGTCAACCGCGACGTTGAACACATAAGGCTGCACCGGGATGCAGCTGGCTGCCCTCAGGTCTTGGTGAACTGGTGGTGGTTGAGGCTTTCTGCCTTCATTTCGATTGAAAAGCCGGGTTCTGCCGGTGGCATATAGGCCCCGTTCGCGACCGTGCAGGGATCCACGAAGTGGTCGTGCAGGTGGTCGACGTATTCGATCCGCCGGTCGTCTTTTTGGCCGCAGATCGCGATGTAGTCGATCATCGACATGTGCTGCACGTATTCGCACAGGCCGACCCCGCCCGCGTGGGGCCAGACCGGTACGTCGTATTTGGCCGCCATCAGCATCACTGCAAGCACCTCGTTCAGGCCACCCATGCGGCAGCTGTCGATTTGTACGATATCCAGCGCCCCGGTGGTGATGAATTGTTTGAACAGGATGCGGTTCTGGCACATCTCGCCGGTGGCCACTTTGATGGGCGCGATGCCGTCCCGGATGGTTTTGTGCCCGATGACATCATCCGGGCTGGTGGGTTCTTCGATGAAGAAGGGGTTCGCGAAGGCCAGCTGTTTGACCCAGTCGATGGCCTGCCCGACTTCCCAGACCTGATTGGCGTCGATCATGATTGTCATGTCTTCGCCCAGCTCTTCGCGTGCGATGGTCAGGCGGCGGATGTCGTCGTTCAGGTCGCGCCCGACTTTGAATTTCGTGTGTGTGAAGCCTGCCGCTTTGGCCTCGCGGCAGAGGCGGCGCAGTTTGTCGTCGGGATAGCCGAGCCAGCCTGCGGAGGTCGTGTAGCAGGGGTAGCCTTCTTGCTGGAGCGTCGCGATGCGGGAGTTTTTGTGGGGCTCTGCGGTTTGCAGGATTTGCAGCGCTTCGTCTGGAGTTAGCGCGTCGGTGATGTAGCGAAAGTCGATGAGTTTGACGACTTCTTGTGGGGTCATGTCTGCGACCAACTGCCAGACCGGTTTGCCTGCTTGCTTCGCCCAGAGATCCCAAGCTGCATTGATGACCGCACCTGCCGCCATGTGGATCGCCCCTTTGTCGGGTCCGATCCAGCGCAACTGGCTGTCCCCGGTGATGTGCCGCCAGAAACGTCCCATGTCTTCTGCGATCCAGTCGAGGTCGAGGCCGGTGACCAGATCAGACAGCGCGTTGATCGCTGCGATGCAAATCTCGTTACCGCGCCCGATAGTGAAGGTGAGGCCGTGGCCTTCGAGGCCGGTGTCGGTTTCCAGCACGACGTAGGCGGCTGAATAATCCGGGTCCGGGTTCATCGCGTCCGAGCCGTCAAGCTGGTCGGACGTGGGGAAGCGCAGGTCGTAGGTGCGGGTGCCGGTGATTTTGGTCATTTGTGGTGGCCCAGTTTGTAGACGTCAAAGGCGTTGCCACCCAGGATGGCGGCCCGGTCTGCTTTGGTGAGACTTGCGAGTAGGATATCTGTTGCCGCGCACCATTGATCATACGTGCTGGCAAGGGTGCAGACCGGCCAATCGCTGCCCCAGATCATGCGTGTGGGGCCGAAGTGGGTGATCAGGTGGTCGGTGATCGGTTGGAGGTTTGCTGTTTTCCAATCTGGTTTGGCTTCGGTGACGAGGCCCGACAGTTTGACGTAAGCCGTTGTGTCTTTGGCGAGTACTGCCATGTCCCGCGCCCAATCGGCGTAGGACCCGCCTGCGATGTCCGGCTTTGAGGCGTGGTCGATGATCGTCCGCATGTTCGGGTGTCTGGTGAGCAAGCGAAGCAGGTTCGGCAGATGGCGGGTCAGGGTGAGGGCGTCGAAGACGAGATCGTGGTCAATCAGGGCTTCGAAGGCTGGCGTGAGGGTGGGTTGCAGCATCCAGTTGGTGTTCGTGATGTCTTGGATCATGGGCCGCAGGCCGACCAGTTTGGGGTGCTCTGCCAGTTTAGTGATTGTGTCAGGGGCTGTGGGACTTTCGAAATCAACCCAGCCGACGACGCCTTTGATGAAAGCGTTTTGGTCTGCGAGGGACAGCATATAGCGCGTTTCCGCCTCCGTTGGTGCTGCCTGCACGAGGACGGTGCCGTCGATGTACTGGCTTTGCAGCAGCGGTTGCAGGTCAGCGGGGGTGAAATCACGGTAGATGGTTTCGAGGTCGGGTGTGAGCCAGCCATAGTCGCCGCGCTCCAGCGCCCAGAAGTGCTGATGCGCGTCGATCCTCACGTGATGACGCCTTTCTTGAGGATGATGTTCCCATAGAGCCGCCGCTCGCCGGTTTGCACGACGGCGTAGGATTGGCGGGCGCGGTCGTAGA
>CALILP010000062.1 GCA_938016515.1 uncultured Paracoccaceae bacterium | reverse complement strand
ATCCGTTTTCTGTGCCTGCTGGCCGCCCCCGAAGGGATCGCACGCATGAAAGAGGCCCACCCCGACGTGCCTATCGTCACAGCCGCCATCGACAGCCACCTGAACGAGAACGGATACATTGTTCCGGGCCTTGGGGATGCGGGCGACCGGATGTTTGGGACCAAATAGGTCACCACGCCGTTTCGAAACTTTACGTTGTAGCCGCCCTATGGCACACTTCCACTATATATCGGTGGGGGTACAACAGGTATGGCAAATACGGCCCGTATTTTTGGTGGCATGCTCGCTATGAGTGTGATGGTGACAGGTGCTGCGCAGGCGCAATCGATCGCGACGCCGGCAGAATTTCCACCCACGTCATATAGTGGCACGCAATACGTCGACAGTGCTGGTTGCGCCTTTGTGCGCGTTGGGAACGGCGGTGTTGTGAACTGGGTGCCGCGGGTCAGCCGTAACCGCCAGCAGCTGTGTGGCTTTACGCCAACGCAAGTCGCACCCTGGACAAGTGGGGGGGCATCCAATGCGCCGGTGATCCAGTTTGACGATCCTCCGGTTGTGCCGACCGTGTCGCTTGCTGTGCCCGACAGCGTGGAAGAAACTCCAGCGCCCCAGCCCCGCACGATTGCGCAGGTCTGTGAAGGTCAGACCGGTGTGCAGGCAGGATTTGTGACTGCTGACGGACGCCCACTGGATTGCGGTCCGGGCGAGGCCGTCGCAGCACCTGTCAGTGCACCAGAGGCGACCCCGGTTGCGACCCCGGCCCCTGCTGCGGCGCCGGTTCCCGTCATTGCCCCGGTGCCTGTTCCCGTCGTGATCCCGGAACCGCAGGTTGCCGAGGTGCCCGTGACACCGCGTGTGACGCTTGCTCAAGCTTGCGAAGGTCGTTTCGGCGTCCAAGAGGGATTTGTGACGTCTGACGGGACCCCGGTTGATTGTGGGCCTGCGCCGGTTGTTGCACCGGCGCCTGTGATCGTTCCGGTCAGTGCACCTGTCGAGATGCCTGCGCCCGAACCTGAACCTGCCCTGCGTCAGGTCACCCGCGCCGAGATCTGTGCGGAAATTGTGGCGACGGGCAAACGCATCATTGATAGTGCAACGGGTGCACCCGTTGAATGTCCGCCCGCACCTGTTGTTGTTGCCAGCGTTGCGGTGAACGGGGCGCCGTCCGGTCCCTCTGCGCCATTGGCTGGTGCTGCCCCGGCGGCCCCGACTTTGCTGGCACCGGTTCGGACGACAACCGTACCGCGTGCCACCGAGACCGCCGCACCGCGTCGTACGGCCAGCGCGTTTAAGCTTCCGTTTTCTGCGCCAGAAATTCCTGCGTCCAATCCCGCGCCCGCCTCAGTTGCTGGTGAGGTGATCCGCCCGCCTGCTGGCTATGAGCGTGTCTGGAAAGATGGCCGCATTAACCCACATCGCGGTGTGCGTCGCATTTCTGTCGAAGAGGCGCAGGCGATGGGGTTGATGTAGTCCAAGAGGTATCACCACAAAGTGCTGAAAGGCCGCGCCAATGGGTGCGGCCTTTGCCGTCAGGAAGAGCAGATCCCTTGCAGGCGCACCCAATCGCTGTCGCCAAGAAGCGGGTCTGGGGTGGCGTCGAAACGTTGACCTTCAAGTGCCGCATATGTCGCTGCAGAGGCCTGCCGCGTATCCAAGTAGGGTTTTGCAGGAACGCCTGCTGCGTCGAATGCAGCGCGTAAGGCTGCAGGCGTGGTGGTGGTTTGGGCTGTTGCCCGGACCTTGTCTGCGTATGAACGCAGCATATCATCTGGAATGTCGCCCGTCGTGAACAGGGTCATGGTGGTTTGCAGGCCGGATTGATCAAGCAGGGCTTGCAGCGGGTCACCGGCGCTGCGTCCGGCGACGGCTGCCAGAACGTATCCTGCCGCGATAGCAGGATCGTCATGTTGTTCCACCAGACTGCGGTCGATCATGATGATACCGCCGGGCAGGGCGGCGGCCCCTTGGGGCAGGTCTTGAACGACAACAAGCTGTCCGGGGCTGGCCGCCCCCAGCAAACGGTCTTTGAGCGTATCGAGCGCTGTCGTCCCAAGTGGGCTGCGGCAGGTTGGCCCGGTCAGGCGTTGATAATGGCCCAAGATCGTCGCCCCGATTTCGGTCCGCTTGGATTGGGGAACGACAGAAAGTGTCTTGTGCGTAAATGCACTGGGCGCCCAAAACAGCGCCAGTCCAAGCATCACCAACAGCGTGACGGCCATCAAGCTGCCACGCAGCTTGCCGGGATGCGGATGCGATTTGATCAGCGCTTTGCGGACTTGTTCGATGGCATCGACCATGATGTCGTCTTCGATTTCAAGCGTCTCAGTCGCGTGTTCATCAGGGGTGAAGATCGCAGGTCGCGTGCCGGCGTTTTGGCGCAGCACAGCAGGCAGGGACCAGTGCGTGATTGGCCGGCCCGCGCCATCGGACAGGACCAACGTGGCCTTGCCAAAGGACACGGTGACGTCCCTGCGCTGCGCCTCTGGGCTTTCCCGCCAGAGCCCGCCGCTTTCCAACCGGTCAAATTTGTCGAGTGCTGTCATAAGCCTGCTGTGTTTTGCAGGCAGCTTAACGGGGGTTCGGGAGGATGGGTAGGTGGGAATTTGTGCCGGCTTGGCGTTTTGCGCGTGGCGATTGTTTATGGTCAAAACCTTCCCTGCGGGCAAGACGAGCTTTGCTGTTTTGTTAAGGAACGCAAGTGAGGCGGCGGCCGATGAGTTTTTGGTGTGTGCCGATAGTGTCCAGGCGATTTTTACGAAAAAATTCGAACAGGTTTTCTAGAAGATTTGGGTGGTTTGGGGCGAGGTTTTGACTTGAATAGCCCGGGTTGGGGCGCTGCCCCCGCGCGTTCCGCGCTCCCCCGGGATATAGAGAGAAACAAAGAAGTCTTTGGGTGCGTTTGGTGCGGCTGTGGTGATTTTGTGAATGCCGCGAAGGGCCTATTGCGGAAGTGCTAGCCTATTGCTGCGAGGATCGGTTGTCGCATTTACAGTTGAAGCCGTGTCTCGGGCACAAAAATCTATTTCTTGCAATGCGCCAAAAGTGACTTTCGTGCACGGTGAATGCGGTGCTTAACTGTCCCAATAGGAATGTTCAGCATTTGGGACACCTCGCAATACGAATATCCCTCAGCACAAACGAGCATCAAAGGCAGGGAGAGATCATGTTCCAGACCTGATGCTGTCCGATGAATAGGGCGCGCCGCAAGAGCCTTATCAACGGGCGTACTGGTTTGTCGCGCAACATCATGATCCGTCGGTTCCTGCTTGTCACTCACCCCGACCGCGTGCTTGCGTAACGCGCTGTCCCAACAATTGCGAGCAATCGAAAAAAGCCAGCGGTCGAATTGCAATGCGGGGTCGTAGGTCCGCCAATGCTGTAGCGCAGTCGCGCAAGCATCTCGCAGAAGGTGATCTGCCTCCGGGCGAGACCGCGTCAAACTAACCGCAAATCGTTGCAGTTGCGGCAAGATGCGGATCAACTCAGATTTGAACTGATCTGCTGTCATTGCTGGTGCTTTGTCTTGTTGGCTCAGTAGCATCTTGACCTTGTGGTCCTGTTTTTACCCGACTGCCCGCTTGGCGAAATTTGGATCCCAGTTTGGAAAACCGCTATAGGTATCCTTGAGACCGCGCTATCACGTGAAAAGGTGATGGCTTGGCGGACAAAGAGGCGCTAAGCCTTGCTGGCAAATCAGGCCTTACCCATCAAGTCATCAACACCATCGATATTTGCAGTCACTGAGAACGAACAAAGCATCCCCTAAAAGAGAACGGCGCAACTTGTCTTATATCTTTGGGCGAACGCGGACCGAGGGCCGAGAAAAATGATACGTGTTGCGGTGGTTGAAGATGACCCAGTCATGTCGGATATCCTGTGCAACGCGATAGACGCCTGTGAAGACATGTCGCTGACAGCCCGCCGAGACAATATGCACGATGGATCTCGTATGATTGAAACGGGTGGTTACGATGTGTTGCTTTGCGACCTTGGGTTGCCTGATGGCAGCGGCATTGATCTGATCCGACAAGAAGCCGCGACTGGCCGCGATACGGATATTCTGGTCGTCACCATGTTCGCCAATCAAAAGAATATTCTTGATGCGGTACGGGCCGGTGCGCGGGGCTATTTGCTGAAGGATGAGCGCATAGAGGATTGTATCGAAGCCATACGCAACATTCGCAGAGGCGGGTCCCCGATCAGCCCGATTATCGCGCGCCAGCTTCTCAAGCAGATCACACCCGAACAGGCCAACGATGGTGTACCTCTTGCCACCCCACTGACTGAGCGTGAGTATGAAGTACTGAACCTGCTTGCCAGAGGTCTGTCCAACTCTGATTGCGCTGAGGTTCTTTCGATTTCAAGCAACACGGTTGGAACCCACATAAAGAATATATACCGTAAACTCGAAGTGAATAGTCGCGCAGAGGCCTTGTTTGAAGCATCATCCAAAGGATTACTTTCTTAGTGTCAACGCAGGCCTGGCTGTCGTCCTAAGGGTATTTCTGCTGACTCTGTTTGGGCTGCTTTGCCATGTGAACTTTGCGAGTGCCCAATCGGTAAGTCAGGCTGACGTCATAAGTTCGGCCTCAGGCAACGTCATAGAAATCGTTGAAGGTGACTATATCTATTTCCAGGGGATCGAACCGCCCGACCGGGGATGGGAAGCGGCCAGTCATCCAAACATCGATCACACGAACAAGACCGGCCAACACCGCGGCGAATACCGTTCGATGGTTGGACGCTTCTACTTTGATCGCGCGGCTGTCGGAGACGGGCTTTTGGGTATTCATACCATTGGAACGAGGGGAAACTTCACCGTCTCAGTGAATGGCGTTGAGATATTCAGGAACTTTGCCGATGTGACCGACAAGAAAAACTCTTGGTATCGCCCGTTCCTTGTTCCCGTTCCAGACTCTGCCCTTAAGACAGACGTCAATGAAGTCATCGTCCATTCCTTTTCCAGAAAAAGTGTAGGGATTGGACGTCTTCTGATAGGTCCAAATTCAAGCCTGCAGAATATTTATCAATCACGCTATTTTTGGCATATCACCGCGCCAACAGCCGCAAGCCTGGCCATGTTGGTGATTGGGCTGCTCTTTCTGGTTTTCTGGATCGCCCAAAGGCATGAAATTGAACTGTTGTGGTTGTCTATCGCTTCAATCCTTTGGTTCGCGCGAAACCATCAGTATTTCTCTGGTGAAATCCCTATCAATACTGGTACTTATGTCGCGATCACTTTTCTATCCAGTTACTTTGCGACAGTGGCGGCCACGGCGTTCTATTTCTATTTTATACAATTGCGCCACCGAAAGTTGATCGTCTCGACGATGTTGTTTTTCGGTTGCCTGATTACTTTAATTCACTTTGGAATCATCAGACCCCCCTCAAACCCATACATGTCAGCATCTAGTTTTTACCTTTATGCGGGCACGTTGATTGTGGTGATTACGGTTTCAACTGTCGCATTGCGTGATCTGTTTCGTAATCGAGAACTTCAGCGGCGTCTCATTGGTTTGGGTGTCGTCATGTGTATGCCTTTGGTGACGATACATGATGTCACGATGCTTTTTCGCCATTTGGGCGACGGACATGCGACCTATCTAGGGGTCTTTGGTGGCCCCACATTCGCGATGGTTTTTACCATTGCGTTCGGCATACGGGTCCTGAAAGCTTTCACTGACTTAGGTAAATCCAATCAGGTCCTTGAAACGAGCATGTCCAAGGTCCGAGCTGAGTTGCTGGAAAGTGAGGCCAATCGACAAGAGCTTGTGGTGTCGCAAACGTTGACCAGCGAACGTGCGCGCCTCATGCAAGAGATGCACGATGGCATTGGATCGAACCTGATCACAGCCCTAGCGGTTGCGCAGCAGCAGAAGCATCCGCGCACAAGCATTGATGTCTTGCGACGCGCTTTGGGGGATCTCAAACTCACTGTGGATTCGTTAGAGCCTGTTGAGGGCGATCTTGTTGCTCTTCTTGGGAATTTGCGCCACCGGATGGCCAGAGATATGGCAGACGCGGGCGTTTCCTGTAAATGGGAAGTAGAGGAATGCCAGTCGCTTCCATGGCTGGATGCCGCAAATGCCTTACACGTGCTGCGCATACACAATGAAGCAATTGGGAATGTTCTGTCCCATTCAAATGCGGATGAAATGAGGATTGGTTGCGTCGAACATGAACTAGACGGTGTTCGTGGAATCCTGACTTATGTCAAAGATAATGGTGACGGTTTCGCACTTGATGACGTGACGAACGGAAAGGGTCTATTGAATATGAAGGCGCGCGCCCATTCTCTCCACGGTGCCCTGTTTTTTGAGTCAGAGCCAGGGATGGGGACGTCAATTAGTCTGTGGCTTCCTTACGTCCGTGAAGAAATCCGCAAAATTGACCCTCAGCTTTAGCGAACAAGGGCGCGAGGCCCTGCATCCTAGTCAGTAAGCCCGCAGTAAGGTCGCCAGATACCGCAAACCCAGAACAGCGCGGCATCCGCAAAGGTAACAGACCCTGTGCCACTGCCGCCCTACAATCCTGACCCTAAGCTCACAACCCCTTTGCCAGCTTCCTCAATTCAAACTTCTGGATCTTGCCCGTAGACGTCTTTGGCAACTCTTGAAACACGACCTTCTTGGGCGTCTTGAACCCGGCCAGACGTTCACGGGTGAAGCTGATGATCTCGGCTTCTTGTGCGGTCGCTCCGTCCTTCAGCTCAATAAACGCGCAGGGGACCTCTCCCCATTTGTCATCGGGCTTTGCTACCACAGCGCAAAGGTTCACCGCAGGGTGGTGCATCAAGGCCCCTTCGACCTCGACTGAAGAGATGTTTTCTCCGCCTGAGATAATGATGTCCTTTGCCCGGTCCGCGATCTGCATGTACCCGTTGGGGTGCTGGATCGCGAGGTCTTCGGAATGGAAGTAGCCGCCTTTGAAAGCTTTCTCGGTCGCTTCCGGGTTCTTGAGATAGCCTTTCATCACGGAATTGCCCCGCATGACGATCTCGCCTTGGGTGGCCCCGTCCTTGGCCACCTGTTGCATCTGCTCGTCCATAACTGTGACGTCTTCCATCATCGGGAAGGCTACGCCCTGCTGCGCTTTGATCGCGGCTTGCTCGTCTGCGGGCAGGGCGTCCCAGTCTGCGTTCCAGATGCATTCGGTGACATGACCGTAGGTTTCGGTCAGGCCGTAAACCTGGGTGATGTTGAAACCAAGTTTTCCGACTGCCGCCAGGGTCGCCGGGGCTGGAGGGGCGCCTGCGGTGAAGACTTCGACGGTGTGGTCAAAGGGGCGCCGCTCTTCTTCTTTGGCGTTCACGATCAGGTTCAGCACGATAGGTGCCCCGCCAAAATGTGTCACACCGTGGTCTGCGATCGCGTTGTAGACCGCAGCTGCCGTGATGTCCCGGCAGCACACGACTGTCCCGCCAAGGGCTGGCATCATCCATGTGTGGTTCCAGCCGTTGCAGTGAAACAGCGGCACGATTTGCAGGTAAGTCGGGAAGAGCGGCAGTTGCCATGAGATTGGCGTTCCCATCGTCATCAGGTAAGCGCCCCGGTGGTGATAGACGACGCCTTTGGGCCGCCCGGTTGTGCCAGAGGTGTAGTTCAGCGCGAGGCTTTCCCATTCGTCGTCTGGCATGATCCACGCGAAATCAGGGTCGCCGGTGGCCAGGAAATCTTCGTAGTCGGTTTGTTCGGCCATAGCGGGCACGCCCGCCACTGTATCAGGCACCTCGATAACCAGGGGGGCTTTGCCATCCATCTGGTCAATCGCCGCCATGCACATGGGCAGGAACTGGCTGTCGCACAATACCACCGAAGCGCCTCCGTGGTCGAAGATATAGGCGACCGTATCCACGTCGAGGCGCGTGTTGATGGTGTTCAGGACTGCACCGCAAGCTGGCACAGCAAATGCCGCTTCTGATTGGGCGGGGATGTTGGGCAGCAGGGTGGCCACGACGTCGCCGGGTTTGACGCCCGCCTTTGTCAGCGCAGACGCCAGCTTGCTGACCCGGACGTAATACTCTGCATAGCTCCGTTTGATGTCGCCGTAGATCAGGGCTGTCCGATCTGCAAAGACCGTTTTTGCCCGTATCAGATGCGACAGGGGCGTCAGCGCCACATGGTTGGCAGCACATTTGCCAAGCCCGGTTTCGTCTTTCATCCAGCCCATGTCGCGCCCTCCCGATTTGATGTCAGAAATACCCTAGTCAGGGTTCGCAGAAAACGACAAGGTCTGGCGAACACGAGAGGAAAAAAGTTGACGGGGCCGGACCAAAATAGGCGACTTGCTGTGGTCTGCTCGCTCAGTGCGATGGCGCTGTTCGGGTTGATCGACAATTTCATGCGGCTGGCTGCGGATACCGGCAGTTTGTGGCAGTTTCATTTGATCCGGTCGATTGTTGCCTTGGTGGTTCTTTATGGGGCCGCGCGTGTAATGAAAGTTGGTCTGCGGATGCAACATCCCAGTCGTGTCGCCGGACGGACGTTCTTTGCGGCCACAGCGATGGTGATTTACTTTGGATGTCTTGGCGTGATGCCGATTGCCCAAGCCGTAGCAGGGCTTTTCACGGCCCCGATTTTCGTCGTGATCTTTTCGGTGCTATTCTTTGGAGAGCGGGTCGGCGCCCGGCGCATTTTTGCGGTGTTGCTGGGCTTTGCCGGGATCATGCTGGTCTTGCGCCCTGATGCGCAGGGGATCGGACCGCTGACCATTCTGCCGATTGTGGCGGGTGCCTTTCATGCGATGGGCAACATCACGACCCGTCGGTGGTGCGCGGACGAAGGGACGCTGACGCTGTTGGGGGCCTTCTTTGTGGCAATGCTATGCATTGGGGCCGCTGGCGTTGTTGTGATGCAGGTCTTCGTAGCCCAAGCCCCGGCTGGTGCTGATGGATATGTCTACCGAGGGTGGGTCCCGTTTGCAGGGGCGTTCATGGTGATTACGTTGATCCAGGGGGTTGGGTCATTGATCGGTGTGGGTCTTATCATTCGGTCCTATCAACTGGCCGAGTCCAGTTTCATTTCCGTCTTCGAGAACGCGATGATTGTCTTTGCAACCCTGTGGGCCGTTGTGCTGTGGGGCGAAGTGCCAAGCACGGTCGGTGTGTTTGGGTTGGCGCTTATCGTTGCGTCCGGGGTCATCATTTCTGTGCGTTCCAGCCAGCGGACCGCGCGCCCTGCATGATTATTTCGCCCGGACGTCGCTATATCTTTGTCCATATCCCAAAGACGGGCGGAACGTCACTTGCCTTGGCTTTGGAAGATCGGGCCATGAAGGACGACATCCTGATCGGCGACACGCCCAAAGCGAAACGTCGGAAGGGCCGGTTGAAGACGCTTACCCCTGCCGGGCGGCTTTGGAAGCATGCAACGCTGTCTGACATTGCTGGCGTCGTTGATCCTGCGGACTACTTTGTTGTGACTTTGGTGCGCAATCCGTGGGACCGGGTGGTCAGTTATTATCATTGGCTTCAATCGCAGACATTTGCTCATCCGGTTGTGAAGCTGGCCCAAAGGGTCGACTTTTCCGCCTTTGTGACCGACCCGGTGGTCGCAAAAAGCCTGCGCGCAAATCCTTATGCCTCTTATGTGACGGATGAAGGCGGGACGGAACGCTGTCAGGTCTTTGCCCGGCTAGAACACATGGCGGCAGATCTAGCACCGTTTTGGGACCATTTGGGATTTGTGTGCCAGATCGGTCGGGTCAATGCCTCTGACCGACGGCCCGACTGGCGCGGGTATTATTCGGACGCAGATGCCCGACATGTCGCAAATATCTGCCGGGAAGACATCGCGCGTTTTGGGTATGACTTTGATTTGTAGTGTCGGATATCCGACATTGTTGACGGTGTTGCGATATCCGCGACAGAGTCCTGCGATTGATCGAGATGCGGCAACAAAGGCGCAAAGATGCCGTTTTGCAAACGCATGTTCGTCCTGAGAATCACGTCTGTATGAGACCAACCGCCGCAGTCTTACGATGTGGCAGAAATTTGGAAGGAATCTGGACTGTTTGCACCGGTGAAAAATCGGACACTACTCACGGGATGCCGATTGGCGGAGCCACTGACTGCAAACTGTCGCATAAAAGAATTGACCTGACCGTCGATGACGGCCTCACGGTCACCAGCATGCAGGTAGACGACGGGTTTGCCTAGCTTTGATCGATCAAAATGATGCGGCGTCGTCCGCATATCAGACGTTGACTGACACACATACTCAGCCTTGCTCGTCAGCGCCATTAAGATTGATCACGTAGCGCATGGCGGTTATCGCACTTTCGCCGATAACCGCCACAGCCGCCGTCCCCCACGTTTTGTATGCCCATCGCCCTGCATTGCTTGACTTAAGCGAAACGCCCCCGCATGTAGCCATTTGAACCACCAAAGGATTGCCGCATGTCGGAAGAGGCCGGATTTCTCAGCAGTGTCATCGAGACAGTCAAAACCGTCGTCTATGCGTTGCTGATTGCGGGCGTATTTCGCACCGTTTTCTTCCAGCCCTTTTGGATTCCGTCTGGATCCATGAAAGACACATTGCTGATCGGGGATTTCCTGTTCGTCAATAAGATGGCTTACGGCTATTCCTATGCCTCTTGTCCGTCGATCCGTATTCCTGCTGTTGGCATTGATATCGGCGCTGATGACTTTTGTGGGGTCTTTGAAGGCAGCGAGAACCGACTGTTCGGGTCCGAGCCCGAGCAAGGCGACGTTGTTGTGTTCCGCCACCCTGTGACAGGTCGTGACTTTATCAAGCGCCTGATTGGTCTGCCCGGTGATCGGATCCAGATGAAAGAGGGCCTGCTGTATATTAACGACGTTGCTGTTGAAATCGAAGCGGACGGCGTCTTTACCGAAGTCTGGGAAGCGCAAGGACCGCAAGGCAGCCTTCCCAACTGCGCCAACGGCGCGCGGGGCGAAGGGGCTGTCTGCGAAAAGGAACGTTTCATCGAGACGTTACCCAATGGCACGCAGCACAGCATCCTGAATATTGGCCCCGGTGGCCGGACGGATGACACCGGTGTTTCAATCGTTCCCGAAGACCACTTCTTCTTCATGGGCGACAATCGCGATAATTCGACCGATAGCCGTGTGCCGCAGAACTTGCGCGGCGTTGGATATGTTCCACGCTCTGCCCTTGTTGGTCGGGCGGATCGCGTGATGTTTTCATCCGCAGGCCGGTCGATGTTTGCCTTCTGGACATGGCGCAGTGACCGCTACTTCAAGGCAATTGAATGAAGCTATCGGGTGAGCTTTCTGCGTTTTGCGACCGGATCGGCCACCAATTTGCTGACCCGTCCCTGATCATCCGCGCCGTGACCCATGCCTCGATGGTGACGGCCCATCGCGATGATAACCAGCGCCTAGAGTTTTTGGGTGACCGGGTCCTCGGCCTCGTGATGTCGGATGCTTTGCTGAAGGCGGACCCGAATGCGGCTGAAGGCCTGCTGGCCCCGCGCTATAACGCGCTTGTCCGCCGCGAGGCTTGTGCAGATGTTGCCCGTCAGATTGACCTTGGCAAGGTCCTGAAGTTAGGCCGCTCTGAGATGAAGTCGGGCGGTCGCCGGAAAGAAGCCTTGTTGGCTGATGCAATGGAGGCCGTGATTGCTGCCGTGTTTCTGGATGCCGGATTTGCCAAGGCGCAAGAGATGATCTTGCGTCTGTGGGGCGACCGGATCAACAACGTCGCCGAGGATGCACGCGATGCTAAGACAGCGTTGCAGGAATGGGCGCAGGCGCGGGGGGAACCGCCGCCTGCCTATGTGGAAACCAGCCGCTCTGGTCCCGACCACCAGCCGGTGTTTACAATTGAGGCGCGACTGTCCTCTGGCCCGTCAGAGGCCGCAACTGCCGGATCGAAACGCCATGCCGAACAGGCCGCCGCCGAAGCCCTTTTGAAGAAAGTCAGCCAATGAGCGAGACAACCAAAGCCGGATTTGTGGCCCTGATCGGTGAACCGAATGCAGGCAAGTCCACGCTGTTGAACCGTATGGTCGGCGCGAAGGTTTCCATTGTGACCCATAAGGTCCAGACCACCCGCGCCCGCATTCGTGGCATTGCCATGCATGAACACTCGCAGCTCGTCTTCGTCGACACGCCGGGCTTGTTCAAGCCACGTCGCCGGCTGGATCGCGCGATGGTCGCTGCTGCGTGGGGTGGGGCCGGAGATGCAGATGTTGTTGTGCTGATGATCGAAGCGCACCGCGGGATATCGGAAGGCGTGAAGGAAATCCTGAAGTCCCTGGAAGACCGGGTCGGCAAGGCCAAGGTAGCGCTGGCCATCAACAAGATCGACAAGGTGAAGCATGAGGCGCTGTTGGTTCTTGCCTCTGAAATGAACGAACGCTTTCCGTTTGCCGAGACGTTTATGATCTCTGCCGAAAAGGGTCATGGGACAAAAACACTGAAGACGTGGCTGGCCAACGAGGTCCCGGATGGGCCTTGGCTGTACCCCGAGGATCAGATCGCCGACCTGCCGATGCGCAACATCGCAGCAGAGGTGACGCGCGAAAAACTAACCCTGCGCTTGCATCAGGAACTGCCCTACGAGTTGACAGTGGAAACGGAAAGCTGGGAAGAGCGCAAGGATGGATCAGCCAAGATCGACCAGATCATCTATGTTGCCCGTGACGGCCACAAGGGCATCGTGCTGGGCAAGAAGGGTGAGACCGTAAAGGCCGTCAGTACCGCTGCCCGCCAAGAGCTGGAAGAGTTCCTTGGACGCCGGGTCCATTTGTTCATGCAGGTGAAGGTTCGCAAGAACTGGCTGGAAGAAAGCGAGCGCTACTCTGAAATGGGTCTCGACTTTAAAGACGGCAATACATGAGATTGACGGCTGACATTTGGGTGTCGGCCTATCTGGCAAGGCTGCGACAAGTCGAAATTCCCGCATTTATCGTCCAAAAGGGCGATCCAACCGCGGGCGCTGTTTTGGTCAAGCTGAACACATTGGATGGGGCAGCGTGTTGCTATCAGCGCAGCTTTGATCTGATGACTGGCGACCGTAAATGGGTCATTTTGGTCGAAGGGCCAGAGGGTGACGTGGATACCTCTATCGTCAAACAGCGCGGCTTTGACCCCGATCTGTGGGTGATCGAGGTCGAGGACAAGCAGGGCCGACACCTGCTGGACGACCCAAGTTTGGCTTGAAAATCGTGCACCCGACTATCCTTATACGGGTAACAGTACCCGTGATATGTCGAATTATTGCCAAATTATGAACAATGTTATCGGGCATGGCTGACAATAGAATACTAAAAAACCTTGAGGCCAACGATGCAAAATCTCTTAAAAATAGTAGGGTTTGTCCTACTCGCAGCCTGTTCGGGCTCGTGGGAGACAAATTACGAGGATCCTCTGGATCCGGGCGTGACTCGTGGCTGGAATGTGCGCGACGTCACAGTTCAATTGCCAGACACCCTGACCACAACCGAAGAAAACTCTTATGCGCCCAACGCTGATATTGTTTGGCACGGAGAGCCATTTGGCGACCGCAAGGCGCAAGCTGCGCGGATCGTGCGCGACGGGATTTCGCAAGGTGCATCCAGTCTGCGCCGCGGCCAACCTGTGAAACTGATTGTCACTTTGCTAGAGTTTCATGCGCTGACGCCAAAAGCGCGCGCGCAAGCCCCTTCGGCTGTGCACAACATCTCTTACAATATTCAGGTGGTTGATGCCCGCACAGGCGAGCCGTTAACGGAACCAGAACTTATCCGCGCGGACTTGGTCGCGTTTACGGGTGCCGCTGCGGTCGATGCAGTGGTGCAAGGCGAAACACAAGTCGTGCGGATCACCCGCCACTTGCGGGATGTAACCGCTGGCTGGCTTGGCATTGGCCCCGACCCGCGGCAGGCTTTCAGCTCTGCGGGCCGCTAAGTCCAACACAAAAGAATTGAAAAGCCCGCGCAATCACCTTGCGCGGGCTTTTCCGTTTCAGGGAGGAAACGTGTTCTAGCGCAGGACATGCACCCCGCATTTTGCGTGCCGCACAACATGACCGGCAGTGGAGCCAAGGAAGTAATCACTTAGTCCCGGACGGTGTGATGCGATGATGATGCAGTCAAAGCCATTTGCGTCTGCATAGTCGAGGATACCGCGGCCTGCATGCCCGATCACCAACTCTGTCCGGGCCTCTGGAAAGGGTTCGGCCGCCTTTTTGAGGGCTGTCGCCGCCATAGACCGGGTCTCTGCCAAGTAATCTGCAGGGATTTCTGCGAAGGCATAGGATGGGATCGGTTCGTGGACGTGTACCACCATGTATTGCGTGTCGTCCCCCCCAAGTGCTTTGGCCACAGTGAAAGATTGGCTTGGATCGTGGGCATCGTCCAGCATGATAGGGACGAGTATTTTCTTATACATCGCGATCTCCTTTCCAGTGATTATGTCTGATTGGCCTCACTTTAATCCGGGTGATGGATTGGCGCGTTGATCCACGTCAATATTTGGGAAATTTGGTCAATTCTGACGTGTGCGCCTTTCACTTTGCCAAGAACCCCCGCACAAATAGGTCATGATCACGTGGACAGATGATGCGGCTTTGCTTGCCGCCCGACCTTTCGGGGAGACGGGCGCCATCATCGAGGTGTTTTCCGCAGCCCACGG
>CALILP010000061.1 GCA_938016515.1 uncultured Paracoccaceae bacterium | reverse complement strand
ACCAAGAGCGCCGATGCCTGCAATCGTGTTGGCCACAGACCCGCCGGGCGCCTCGGTCCGGCTATTCATCGCGGCATAAAGCACCTCAGCCCGATCCTTTTCGATCAACTGCATGATCCCTTTCTCGATCCCCATCAGGTCCAGAAAATTATCATCAGCCTGCGCGATGACATCCACCATCGCATTACCGATCCCGATCACATCATAAGCACTCATTGGGTCTTGTCCTCGAATTGGCAGAGATCCCGGATATGGCAGGCTCCGCATTTGGGTTTGCGTGCAACACAGATGTAGCGACCGTGCAAGATCAGCCAGTGGTGCGCATGCAGTTGAAAATCAGCCGGAATATGGTCTTCTACGGCCCGCTCCACAGCATTCACGTCCTTGCCGACGGCAATCCCCGTCCGGTTCCCCACACGAAAAATATGCGTGTCGACAGCTTGGGCAGGCTGACCCCACCACATGTTCAACACAACATTTGCAGTCTTGCGCCCAACCCCGGGCAGCGATTGCAACGCAGCACGCGAATTGGGCACCTCGCCCCCATAGTCATCCACCAAAATCTGGCTCAGCTTCATCACATTCTTCGCCTTTTGGCGAAATAGCCCAATGGTCTTGATATACTCGGTCACGCCCTCAAGCCCCAGATCCAGCATCTTCTGCGGGGTATCGGCGACAGCAAACAAACCGCGTGTCGCCTTGTTCACCCCGGCATCGGTCGCCTGCGCGGACAGGGCAACGGCGACCACCAGCGTATAGACATTCACATGCTCAAGCTCGCCCTTTGGCTCCGCTTCATTAGTATGAAACCGGGTAAATATCTCACGGATCGTATGATAATCGAGTTGCTTGACCATGACAGCCCGTATGCCGCGCCAATCCCCCCATCGCAACCCGTAGGGTGGGTGAAACCCACGCGCCCCGACCCCAATCAAAACCCGCAACATCCGGGTCGCCCACACCACGCCAACCCGCTAACCTCACATCATGACACAGGATACATATCACTACGGCGTCATCGCCCGCGCCATCGCCCTCATTGACGCGGCTGACACCCCCCTCACCCTCGACGGACTTGCAGCCGAGATGCACATGTCACCGGCCCATTTCCAACGGGTGTTCTCGCAATGGGTTGGTGTGTCGCCCAAACGCTACCAACAATATCTGGCAATGGGCCACGCCAAGACGCTCCTCCGTGACAAGTTCACGACGCTGGCCACAGCAGACGCGGTTGGCCTCTCCGGCTCCGGCCGCCTGCACGACATGTTCCTCACATGGGAAGCGATGAGCCCCGGTGACTTCGCCAAAGGGGGTGCCGGTCTCACCATCTTCTGGGGCTGGTTCGAAAGCCCCTTCGGCGCCACACTTTTCATGGGCACCGACAAAGGCATCTGCGGACTGGCCTTCGCAGAAGACCAAGGCAGCGAGGCGGCGATGACAGACCTCGCCAACCGCTGGCCCAAAGCCACCTACGTGGAAGACCCCATGCGCCTGCGTCCGTGGGTCAACGCGGCTCTAGGGACAAAAGGCACCCACGACCCTGCCCCCCTCTACCTCATCGGGGCCCCTTTCCAGATCAAAGTCTGGGAAGCCCTCCTGCAAGTCCCCACGGGCCACGTCACCACCTACAGCGAAATCGCGCAAACCATCGGCTCCCCCAAGGCGGTCCGGGCAGTCGGCACTGCGGTGGGGCGTAACCCGGTCTCCTGGCTCATTCCCTGCCACCGGGCTTTGCGTAAATCCGGCGACCTCGGGGGCTACCATTGGGGGTTAGAACGCAAACGGGCGATGCTGGCATGGGAAACCGCGCGATCCGAGGCCGCATCACCAGCCGCCTGACACATCCTTCCCCCTTCTTTGTTTTCCTCAATATCCCGGGGGCTTTGGGGGCTGGCCCCCAATGCATCATCGCGCCACCCACACCGCAGCCTGCAGACGACCACCCCATAGCCCATACAAAACAAAATCATGTCGCGCGGCCCGCCGCACATTCATCTCAAGCCACCATCACCAGCAAAAACAGGCCGACATCTTATAGCATCGGGAACGATATTGGATAACAGGGGTTCATTTGGCATAGAGATGGCAGCAGTGGCGCGAATTGGCGCGTCTTAAATTGGAAAATCGACATGACCTTCAAGAAACTCCCCCTCGTGTTTGCAGCGACTTCCCTTATTGCAGTGACAGCCTGCTCTGGCACGGGTGGACCAAATGATAACCTCAACACACGCGGCGGGGCTGCGGCGGGTGCTGTCGGTGGGGCCCTGATCGGGGCGCTGACAGGCGACACACGGGCAGAACGCCAGCGCGGCGCACTTGTGGGTGCGGCCCTTGGTGCAGGTGCGGGTGCGGCCGTTGGATCGGCACTCGACCGTCAGGAAGAAGAGTTGCGCCAGTCGCTCAGCAATAACGTGGGCATTGCCAACAACGGCAACAACCTGACCGTGACCCTGCCAGACGGCATCCTGTTTGCAACCAACTCTTCAACCGTGTCAGGCAGCGCACAAAGTGATCTCTTCGCGCTTGCGCAAAACCTGAACCGGAACCCAAATTCCACAGTCAACGTCATCGGTCATACAGATAACGTCGGCGAGGCAGGCTTTAACTTCGATCTCTCTCAGCGCCGGGCGCAATCCGTGGCCTCCGTCCTGATCAACGCAGGCGTGGCCCCGCAGCGGATCCGCTCGCTGGGCCGTGGCGAGGATGCACCTGTTGCATCCAACCTGACACCCGAAGGGCGCCAGCAAAACCGCCGGGTCGAGATCGTGATTACACCGAATTAACCCGTAACTTGGGGTGTGTGTGAGGGGGTCGCCTGAAATGGCGGCCCCTTTTCGTTTGTGAACTGACGCGGCTGGTCATATAATTTGACCAATCCTGGAGGATGTCATGCCGTTCGAACCCATTCAGCAAGAAAAGCTCTCGCAGGGCGTTGTCCGTCAAGTCGAAGGCCTGATCTTGCGTGGCATCCTGCGTCCCGGAGAGCGTCTGCCTTCAGAACGCGAGCTATCAGACCGCATGGGTGTCTCTCGCCCCTCATTGCGTGAAGCGCTCAGCGCATTGCAGGACAGCGGGCTGCTGATATCCAAAGCCGGGGCTGGCGTGTATGTGGCTGATGTCCTTGGATCAGCCTTCTCGCCTGCGCTGATCACGCTCTTCGCCACCCATCACGAGGCCGTTTTTGACTACATCGGGTTTCGCCGCGACATGGAAGGGTTGGCGGCAGCGCGGGCAGCGCACCTTGGGTCTGACACGGATCTGGCGGTGATCAACACGATCTTCACCAAAATGGAAGCCGCCCACAGCAAACGCAATCCGGCAGAAGAAGCGCAACTCGACGCGGATTTCCACCTCGCCATCATCGAGGCCAGCCACAACATCATCATGCTCCATATGATGCGGTCGATGTTTGATCTGCTGAAGGAGGGGGTGTTTTACAACCGGACGGTCATGTTCAAACAACGCATGACGCGGTCGCATCTGTTGGACCAGCACCGGGCGATCAACGACGCCATTCAGGACCGCGACCCAGACCGGGCACGCGCAGCGGTTGGCGCGCATATGGACTACGTCAAAGCAGCGCTTAGCGACCAACAGACATCCGACCAAAACGAGGTTTACGCCAAAAAGCGTTTCGAACACGAACAAGGCCGATAATCCTGCACCAGCACAGCCTGCCTGCCGTAGGGCGGGGCTTCGACCCGCCGCGCGCCGTCAGCAAAGCAAAAACCCGGCCACCTTTCGGCAACCGGGTTTCAAAAGACGTCGGGTGGGTGAAACCCACGCGGCGGCGTCAATGCAGCTTTGCACCAACCTCGGCGATGGCATCATCAATCAAGGAACTCGCGCCCTTCGCGTCCATCTGCTTGGCGATGATATCCTGTGCAGCGCCGACAGCAACGGTCACAGCCTGATTGCGAATGTCCTTCACAGCAGCAGCTTGTGCAGCAGCGATCTGCTCTTCAGCACCTGCCAAACGACGGGCCACTGAATCGACGATCTCAGACTTGGCGGTTTCAGCAGCCTTCGCAGCCTCGTCCTTGGCAGAAGCCACGATCCGGTCCGCCTGCTCCTGAACCTCTTTCTGCTTGCGCTCGTAAGAGGCCAGCAAGGTCTTCGCCTCTTCACGCAGGGCGCGGGCTTCCTCCAGGTCAGACTTGATCCCGTCAGCGCGGGCATCCAGCATACCACCAACCTTGCCGGGCACCTTCAGGTACAGCAGCAAGCCGATGAAGGCCAAAAACGCCAGGGTGACGATGAAATCGGTGTTACCCAGATAGAAGAACGGTTTGTCCTCACCAGCAGCCAGCGCGGGGCTGGCAGCAAGGGCAGTCATCAACGCGGTCAAAAGTAGACGCATCTGATTATCCTTTCATCCGGGCTGTGACAGCCGCAGTCACTGTCTTGGCATCAGCAGAGCCCCCCAAAGCACCGACGATCTCTTTGGCGGTATCTTTGGCAACGGCGGTGACAGACTTCACAGCACCGGCCCGGATTTCGGCAATCGCAGCCTCGCTCTGGGCGGTTTTTTCGGAAATCTGGGCATCGGCCTTGGCCAATTCCGCATCAAGTTCCGTCTGGATGTCCGCTTTTGCGGCAGCGACAATCTTGGCAGCCTCTGCACGGGCATCTTTCAACGCCTGCTCATAAGCGGTTTCAGCCTCTTGGGCCTTCAGCTTCAGCTCTTCAGCGGCAGCAATATCATTTATAATCGTACCAGAGCGTTCGGCCAGCACGGAGGCAATCCGGGGCAAGGCGATACGCGACAGCACGAAATAGATCACGACAAGCGTGACCAGCAACCAAAAGACTTGGTTAGGGATCCAGTCCGCACAAAGCTGCGGCATCCCAATGGCGCTGCCCGACGGGCCGACACAGGCGCTTGCTGCGGTTTCTACTGGTTCTGTGGCCATTGTCAGGTCCCCGAAAATCCGAAGTTTACCGGCTGGCGCGACATGTCACGCCAGCCAGCCGTAAGGATGGATCGGTTGTCTTAGACAGCGAACATCAGCAGCAGCGACACAAGGAACGCGAAGATCCCCAAGGCTTCTGCGAATGCGAGACCGATGAACAGTGTTGCAGTCTGCGATGCAGCTGCGGATGGGTTGCGCAGGGCACCTGCGAGGTAGTTGCCAGCAACGTGGCCAACACCGATCGCGGCAGCGCCGGAACCGATTGCTGCGAGGCCTGCGCCAATGAACTTTCCGAGTAGTGCGATATCGCCTTCCATGGGTATTCTCCTTACGATGGAATTAAGATGATTTGTATTAGGACCTTAGTGGTGGGGATGCAGTGCATCCTTCAGATACACACAGGTCAGAATGGTGAAGACATAGGCCTGGATCCCACAAACGAGGATCTCCAGACCGTAGATGGCCATGATGGCGCCGATGGATACCGGTGCGATGGCCGCGATAGCAGCAAAGCCCGCGAAGACCTTGATCACGGCGTGACCAGCCATGATGTTCCCGGCCAAACGAATAGAGTGGCTGACAGGACGCACGAAGTAGGAAATCACCTCGATCACCGCAATGATCGGACGCAGGATCGCTGGCGCGTCCTTCATCCAGAACATGCCCAGAAACGTGGCACCATGCAGGACAAAGCCAAGAACCGTTACAACGATGAAGACACCAAAGCCAAGGATCGCAGTCACAGCGATATGAGAGGTTGGTGAGAACGACATCGGCAACAAGGCCAAGTAGTTCGAGAACAGGATGAACACGAACAAGGTCATGATATAAGGGAAATACTTCGCTCCCTCCTTACCACAGACGTCTTCGACCATCTTGTAGATGAAGCTGTAAAACAGCTCTGCGACCGACTGGCTGCGGCCCGGCACGATGTCGCGCTTCTTGGTGCCCATGACAAACAGTGCAACAATCGCAAGAACCGCAATCGCCAACCACAAGGTTGCGTTTGTGATTGTAAACACGCCCACAGCGCCATCGCCGAACAACGGCTTAACGATGAACTGATCAAGTGGGTGGAATACCAAGCTGCCGTCTGCTTTTTCTTCAGCCACGTGTGTCGTCCTCTTGTTCAGCAGCCTCAAGCTGCTTGCGCTGCACTTCCTTGGCCGACCGCATCATGGTGTTCACACCGGCGGCGAGGCCCAAGAATATAAAGATCACCAGAAAGATCGGGAGGGTCCCGAACAGGCTATCCAGCCCGTATCCGATGCCGAAACCGATCAAAAGACCGGCTACAAGTTCAATCACCATCCGCCAGGCAAGTTGGGCCTGAGAATAATGCTCTTCAGAGTGGTCCTTGACCTCCGGCCCCTCTTTCAGCGCATTGATCTTCGCCTCAAGGGCTTTCAACCGGTCGCTATCGTCAGGTCCATTGGACAAAAACTGCCCCTCCGAATGTTGGGTGTGGTCTAGGATGGGGGGTGATCAGAGTCAAGAAGGTGTGAAACCAGCGTTCTTTACACAAAATCAATGGGTTGACGTTGATAGCATTTACAAAAAGAGGGCATTTTCGCTGCGAAAATCGGTATTCTGACATTCAACCATCCGGTTGAGGATCGTTTCAGCACCGCAGTTCCTGCGTGATGTCCAACAACCAGTCGTGAAACAGCCGGACAGGCGCACGGCGCAACACACCCTCACCGCAGACAATATGAAAACTCCCCTGCCGAATGCCAACATCATTGCACCTGACCAGTTTCCCCTCAGCAACCTCGCGCGCGACGATCTCCCAAGACGACAAAAACACGCCATGCCCCGCCAATGCGGCCTCCACAGCCAAGGTCGCACGTAACCGCCATGTCTCTTCGGGAAA
>CALILP010000060.1 GCA_938016515.1 uncultured Paracoccaceae bacterium | reverse complement strand
CCTGCTTCGGCGACATCAGCATCCCCTGCGGTGAACGTACCACTGCCATCAAGATCGACAAAATAGCGTCCTGCGATCCCAGATGCACCGGGTTCTGGCTCGGGATCAGGATCCGGGACAATGTCAGAGCCGCGCAATCCGCCATCAATGCCTTCGGTCACGGTATCGGCTGCGACAGAAAACTTGCGGGTTGTGCCATTGCCAGACGCGTCGCTCCAGATCACGTCGCTGTCTGTGGCGGCATCCCCACCGATGCGGTCTGTGATGTATTCTAATTCTTGGCCAAGACTGTCCTGCGGGTCCTCAAAGGCCACGCGATAGCCATCGCCAGCCTCGACATCATCAAAGCTGTAGCGCCCATTTGCGTCCGTGGTGGTCTGTGCAACCTCAACCCCGTTGCGGATCAAACGCACGATTGCGCCAGCGACCACGTCATCGTCAGGGGTGAAGGTGCTCGTACCGTCAAGGTCAACAAAATACTGACCGGTCACACCTGTCCCATCTGTGGGCGGTGGCGGCGGGGGAGGTGCCACATCATTCGGTGTCCCCGGCGTGTCTTGCGCGGGCGTGTCATAGGCCAGTGTTTCATAGGTGCCATCAGGCTGCCTTGCGGCACCTGCGGAAATGAAACCCGGCGCCAGAGGATCGGCCTGCACCACATCCTCTGCATAGAGAAAGTCGGTGCGGGAATCCCCATCCCTTAGGGCAAGGCCAGTCAGGACCTCGGAGAATGGAGGATTGTCGATCATTCCATTGTCATCGGCATCAAGGTCATCGCCCGCAGTGCCAGTAAAGTCGCGCACCACAAGGATGGTCTGGGCGTTCCCGTCAGGGTTAAAGTCTTGCACGACAACGTTGCCTAGCCCGACGGGGGTCACCTGTTGGGTCCCGATTAACAGCAACCCGTCTTCATCGGCGGTAGCACCGGTCAGATCGACAGCCCAGGTAATCTGGCCCGCATTGTCGCCCGCCACCTGATTTTCGCCATTGATCACCAGCAAGGTCAGCCCATCAAACGCGGCGCCGGGCTCTGCCAGCAATTCGACAAAGTTGGAATCGAACCGGAAATCCTCGGTCGCGGTAAAGCGGTATTCATTGACCACAATCGACGTCGCCTGCGGCAGTGACGGTGGCGCTTCTGCCGTAAAGTCCATTTGAACGCGGGCAAAATCCGGGCCGGACCAGTCCAGATCAACTGCAGCAGACCCGCTCCGCTCGAAATAGCGGACTTCGATAAAGTGCTGACCCTCATCAAGGGTCACCGATCCATTCAGATCTCTGAAGCCGTGCAATCCGTCGTTGTCGATGACCTGTTGGCCATCAATGAACAGGGCAGAGCCATCGTCGCTGCCCAGATAGAACGTGTAAGTTCCAGCGGTATCGACCCAGAAACCACCTTCATAAAGCGCTGCAAAGTCATCGGTTGGGCCACCCGCATAGAAGGCACCGCTACCCGCGATCTCGTTGATCTCGGTCACGACCTCTTCGAACAGAGGGGCCGCGTCAAAGTCGATCTGCCCCAAGGCAGCCGCCCCATCGGTTGCAAAATAGCTGACCTTCATGAACGTCCCGGCAGCATCATCATCCAACACACGGGCGGATGCCTCCAGATCGCTGGCTACACGGGCTTGGGTCACGTTTGAAAGGCTCACAACAACCTGTTGGGAGGCCTCATAGACGTCATCGCCTGCAAAGGTGACGTCGATAAATGCGCTGGTTTGACCAGCAGGAATAATTACCTGTGCTGGGCCATCCGCCCCCTCAACCGTCACGTCAGCTGTGACGATAACCGGGGCAGGCTGATCAAGCTGAACCTCAAACCGCAGGGTGCCTATGTCGCCCGCGTCGCCTTCGACAGCATCCTCTGCGGCAACCAACGCGATCTTGGGCTGACCCAGATGCAGGTATTCCGGCGCATCGCCCTCATTCACGGTTTCAAGATAGCGAACCATGCCTTCCAGCCGGTCATCGGCTGTCCAGTTCGATTCACCCACCAGCATGGAAGATCGATCAACGTCGGCAGGGACAGCACCTTGGCCTTCGGCGACAAGCACATCGTCTTTCCAAAGACGCATATAGCCGGATGCATCAATGCCGGCGGTCCACTTGGCAACCACACCGTCTTCAATCGCGTTAGGGGCGATCACGCGGTATTGCACACCGTCCACGAAGACCGAAAAGAACATATCTGCGGTGCTGTTGATCTGCCCCAGAACGATGTTGTCCTGCCCAGCACCATTTCCGAAATCAAAGACACGCTGGTAAGAGCCGCCCTCAACATCGTCAAAGCGGGCCTCAACGGTAATCTCGAACGCGCCATCAATATCGTCATCGTCAATGCTGTAGACATCCAGACCGGTATCGGCAGGAACAAGGTTCGGGGTATCGACCAGCTCGGCCATATCGACGCCCAGCATACTGGCAACAGACGGCACGCCCTGATCATCCAGAATGAACAGCATCCACGACCCGGGGACCATCGCACCGGGTGACAGGCTTGTGACCTGCAAGGTTGTGCCGTCGACAACAGTATAGTCCAACTCGACAAACCGGGTGTCCGAGTTCACAGAATGGGTCAATGCTCCGGTCCGAACGGCGGTGACACGGGCGATGTCGCTGGTGTCATCAACGGTGATCTGGAAGGTCTCGTCGTTGTCGACATTCGACGGGGCATCAGTGATCTCCGGCCGGTCGGCCATGTTGCCATTTTCGTCGTATAGATAAGACGGGGCATAGACCTCTACATTGGTGTTTGTCAGGGGGCCGGGGGCACCACCGCCACCCGCCCAGATCATCCCATTAGGCAACAACAGGTGGGTCGAATGGTACAGACGGGCCAATGAAGCATCCGCAACATCTTCGACAGTGTTTGTGGCAGGATCCCATATCTCGGCAGAGTAGGCGGCGTTGTCCAGATCATAGCGTGACGGGGCACCACCGGTGACGATCACACGGCCATCCGGCAACATACTCATCCCGCCTTCCTGACGTGGGAAAGCAAATTCTCCGGCTTCGGTGAAGACTGGCTGATCAAGGCTGAGATCAGCAATGTAGATCTTGTTATCCGTGCCAACAATCGCAACCTTATCAACATCATACATGATGCCGGGCTGGAATGCACTGCGCGGGAAACCGGGGTCACCAAGGGCCTCGGATGATCCATCTCCGGTCGGATCAATGCGATACATTTGGCCGCTTCCGGGAACGATGAACACCTTATCATCGCTCGTGACCCAGGTTTTGGGGTAGTAATAGTTGATATTGATATCGACGCCGGTCAGCTCACGCCATCCCGTGGCGGGGTTGAAAATCTCGGGATTGTCCTTGCCGCCGCCGGTGCCACCCAGCGTCATGATCTCGCCGTTCGACAGGGTGATCGACGTGTTGTACCAGCGGTCAAAGGCCATCTCGCCTTGGCTGGCCTCACGGATCGTCTGGGTCTCGTAGTCAAAGATCAGAACGTCATTGATCCCGGTATTCACCTGACCGCCTTCGCCGCGGGCATCGCCACCCATCAGCAAAACATTCCCGGTCGCAGGATCAATCGACATGTTGGAACAGAAAATATCGGTGTCGGTGGTGTTCGGCAATATTATATCAACGCCGGTTTCGGGGTCATAGAGGCTGTAAACGAACTGACCAGTCTGGGTGCCGTTCTCGTCGGTGCCAAAACTCAACACCTTGCCGTCAGGCAACACCATGGCATGTATCGGGATCAACCCGAGGGATTGAACAGCGCTCCACTCGCCATCACCCTCAAGGTCGGTGGCCGAGATTTGGGTCTCGCCTTCAATCCCGGGCTCAACGGGGCCATCGGGGCGCAGCTTGTCGCAAAAGCAGCGGGTCTCGCCAGTGGTGGCACAGGGGCTGGCTTGATAGGTTGGGTCCAGCTCTGTGACATTGCCGTAGTTGGCGATCTTCAGGTTCAGAACGGTGCCTTCAAGGTCAGCGTCGTTTGGGTCCTTTGAGGCACCAATCAGGCGATCTTCACGCGGGACATCTGACGGAACAACACCTTGGCCTTCGACAAGCAGGTCATAGTTCTTGGCGATCCGCATTGTGCCGTCGGGGTCGACACCAACGCGCCATGTCGCAAACTCGCCTTCGGTGATGGCATTATTGGCAACGACAGTGTGGATGACACCGTCCTGTTCGATCCCAAACTCGATCGCGTTGCTGTCACCGACCTGAGATAGCCAAATGCGGCTGGTGCCAGCGTCGTTGGAAAACTCGAAAACATCTTGCGATGGGCCGGCACCAAGATAGTTGAACTGGACATCCACGGCCATCGCAAACGCGCCGGTAATTGCCTCATCATCAATCGTCGAAAGAACAGTCGCAACCATGGCGAACCCCCAAAACTCATTAACAAAACACGAAGAGAGATCGGACCCACCCCACCAGCTCAGCCCGCCCAAATGACCGGGCGATCACATTTCTGTCAAATTTTACGGGAATCCGGAGGCCAATGTCATGTTTGCTCATAACAAAACAGTTCATCTGGGGGAATTGTCGCAAGATCGGAAACTTCGCAATACGCACGATTCGACACACAGCGCGGCTAGTTGAGGCGAGTAAATCCAAGCAAAATCAACCTCGAAGAATTGTCAGGGGACGCTGCCGACGTTACTCACCACGACAGTGGCAAATGCTCTGTGCTATGGGCCCGGACGACTTGGGCGGTTTCCCCGCTATTGGTGAGATCAATGCCTCCGCTTTGGATACTGGTTGGATGTGGGCGGTTGGGCAGGGCTTTACGGGCATTGTCGTTCCGCAAGATCTGCCAAAACACCGACCCAGGCTAGACCATTTTTTGATGGGGTCAGACTTATGCGAGATCAGCTATTTGAGCCGCCACGCTTGTCTCGACGCAAAGTGCTATCAACTCCGTTTGCGGGTTTGCATCCTTTCCGATGGTCTTGCGGAATATGGCGCAAGCCGCAGGAAACGAAGGTTCTCAGATGAACTCAACCGAACGCATTGCACTTTCTCTTAGGTCTTTCAGCGCAATTTATGTCCCTGAATTGGGAGGCGTTGGTGCTGCCTCATTAGCGACTGCCTTCGCCGCGCTATCAAGGAATATGGGAACAACAGTGCGGGTAGGGCTGACGTCGAACAAGCTGGGCCGATCTGAGGAAGCCAAGAACACGCTCATTGCCAAAGTCCTGACCCACCTTGATAAAATCGACTTTGAACTGGAAAAGGCCGACAGCGACGTCCTTGGTGAAGCTTATGAGTACTTGATTGGGCAATTTGCCAGCGGAGCAAGTAAGAAAGCGGGGGAGTTCTATATGCCGCAAAGAGGTCAGCACGATCCTTGCCAAGTGCGTCACCACCGGGAAAACGCGGCTTAAGAACGTTTATGATCCAACCTGCGCAATCACTACCGCAACTTTGACCTGCAACAGGAAGACACGCTCAAACGCCCGCGCCACGTGGATAAGCGGTTCGAGGCGGTGGTGGCCAAGCCACCTAGAATACCTGAGCGGAAGTCGGTTGCGGAGCGGATTGCTGGAAATCGGTTGGGTCTTATTTCGAAGTTTGATGACGGTCTCGGAGGGCTTTAGTTCACTGTTTGGGGGTATGATAAACTAAAGTCTCTCTACAACTGATATTTGACAGATACCTCAATTGGTTAGTGCGGGTCCGAGTAGGCGCCATTTCAGCATTCAGACGAACCCAATGGCATCCGACAGCAATGAGCCGCCATTCAAGAGGCGCGCCCGCAGTCTCTTTGAACACTCGCTGTTTCTCAGCGCAATCCTGACAAATGCCTGCGTTCTTAGCAGGTACCGCTCGAAGCATCGTTATTGGAACAACGCCGTGTTCAATGACACATGCTGCAGAAAAACCGACTTGTGGCATGCGTCGGTTGCCGGGCACCGCCCCAAAAGAGGTCCATTCGCATACCTAAAAGCGCCGACCTCTCGCCAAAAACCATTAGTGGCCGCAGAGCCTTATACGTCATTCAAAACCTTTTTCGCCGCCCGAAAACACTCTAACCCCTGCGGGACACCGCAATAGATGGCGATGACGTGGATGATTGCGCGGATTTCATCCTGAGAGACCCCGTTGTTAATGGCGCCGCGACAGTGCAATTCCCATTCCGTCATTTTTCCCAATGCGCCAATCATGGCCAAGTTCATCATGGACCTTGTCTTGGCGTCAATCACGTCGTCGCCCCAACCAAAGCCCCAGCACCAGGCTGTCATTGCTTCTTGAAATGGCTGGGTGAAATCGTCTGCAGCAGCGAGGTTCTTTTCGACGTATTCAGCGCCCAAGGTCGCCTTGCGTTGTGCCAGACCCTTCAGGAATAGGTCTTCGTCAAATGTGCTCATCTTGGCGGTCCTTTGGTCATGTATCAGTCAAAAGCACCCTGTGACGATAGCGATATTGGCTTCACAGGCGCCGTTGCGGGCGCTGCGTGCTGCTTGGTATTCATGTGAATTATAGCAGGAAAGTGCTTGTTCTTTTGATGCAAACTCGATCACGACGTGACGCTCAAAGGGTTGGCCTTCGAGTGTGTCTGCATCACCGCCCTGTGCAAGAAAACGCGCGTTGTATTTTGCAAAGGCAGCAGGCGCATGCGCTTGGTATCCTGCATAGCGATCTGGGTCGGTGACAGTGACCATCGCGATCCAGTACCCCTTAGTCATTTGGGGTATCCGCCGCGGCGTCACTCAGGAACCGACCTGCAACTTGGGCTGCGTCTGTGATGTGATCTTCGACGGCCAAGCGGGCGCGGACTGCGTCGCAGCTTAAGATGGCATCATGGATTGCGATCATATGGCTTATGCCGGACCGTTCGCGGGTGCGATCCGCGACAGTCAGCGTCCGCAAGCGGCTGATCCGACCGTTCAGCCGCTGGACGATGTCCCAGGCAATGTCATGGCCGGCTTCCTGAAAGATCAACGCATAGAAATGCGTCGTGGCGTGCAAGAAATCTGCCCATTGCGTGTCGTGGATTTTCTCCTGCAGAGATGTCAGTGCTGCCGTTAAGTTTGGCGCAAAATCCGCACCTTGCGTTTGCGCGCATGCGGCTGCAGCTGCGCCTTCAAGCTGGAGGCGGATGTCATAAATCTGCTTGGCTTGGCTCCAGTTCAGCGTCGCGACAATCGGCCCGCGATTGGGGATGATCTCGACGAGCCCTTCGGCCTCTAGATAGCGGATCGTTTCGCGGACGACCGTCCTGCTGACCCCAAGCTGTTCGCAAAGAGGACGTTCGACAAGACGGGTTCCGGGCGCGAAACGTCCATCCAAAATCGCCTCGCGCATGCGGTTTTGCACCATGTCGCGCAATGTCTGAGGCGATTTATCAATTTTCGCGAGTATCATGCGGCTGTCTCCATCTTCTGCACCATAGCAGCGCGCTACATAATGCAAAGCAAGATTGACATATTGTATGATGGTATACCATGATGTCAATCATACGGTTACCTAAGGACAAACTGATGCCTGCTGAAATCCGCAAGACGCTTTTGCATGTCGAGAATACGCTGATTGAAGGCGGCAAGAAGGCTGAAACTCCTTTGAGATTGATCGCTGCGATGGCGGTGATCCAGAACCCATGGGCAGGGCGCGGATTTGTCGAAGACCTATCGCCTGAAATCCGCGACTGCGCTCCGGGGCTGGGTGCGCTGCTGACAGAGATGGTGCTGGATGCGGCGGGCGGCGGTGACAAGGTCGAAGGTTACGGGAAGGCTGCAATCGTTGGTCTGAACGGTGAGGTTGAACACGCTTCTGCATTGATCCACACCCTGCATTTCGGAAATCATTACCGTAATGCCGTCGGCGCAAAATCCTACCTGTCGTTTTGTAATACTCGCGGTCCTGCGAACGCCCCCTTGATGATCCCGCTGATGGACAAGAATGATGGGGGCAGGCGGTCGCATTATTTGACCATTCAGACATCCGTTGCAGACGCGCCGGCGGGCGACGAAATTCTGATTGCCTTGGGCGCCTCCATTGGCGGTCGGCCGCATCATCGGATCGGGGATCGCTATCAGGACCTAAAGGAGCTGGGACATGACGTTGACAACCCTGCGGCTGTCTAGGTCTGGCAAAACCGTGACACTGCGCGATCAGGGGATTGGCCCGCCAATTCTGCTGATCCACGGCGTTGGGCTGCAATCTGCGGCATGGGGCCCGCAGATAGATGCGTTGTGTAATTCTCACCGTGTCATTGCTGTTGATTTGCCGGGGCACGGGGGCAGTGACCCGTTGAAGCCTGATAGTCAGTTGCCGGATTATGTGGACTGGTGCCACGATGTCGTAAAGGCACTTGCGGTTGGGCCGGTCAATCTTGCAGGCCATTCGATGGGCGCGTTGATCGCAGGCGGTTTTGCTGTCGCATATCCGGCGATGACCACGCGGGTTTGCCTTATCAATGGTGTCTTCTGCCGGTCCGAGGCTGCGCGCGGTGCTGTACAGGGCCGGGCGGCTGAAATCAGGGCTGGCAATATGGACTTGGAGGCCCCGTTGGCACGGTGGTTTAAAGCGAGCAAAGCTGACGCGGTTGTTCGCAAGCAAGTTGCCGGTTGGCTGCGTGCTGTTGATCTGGATGGCTATGCCACGGCTTATGGTGCCTTTGCATCAGGCGACGCCACTTATGCAAAGCAGTATAGCGACATTGCATGCCCATTCATGGCCCTAACAGGCGGCGATGATCCCAACTCTACACCTGCAATGTCATCTGCAATGGTTGCGAATGCGCGCAACGCCAAAGCTGTCACAATCGACGATCACCGACATATGGTGACTTTGACGGCGCCAGACATCGTCAATTCCCATCTGGAAGCATGGCTTCGGATGCCCAGTTCGGTGAAGGAGTTGCAATGACCTGCCGCGTCAAAGCGGGGCACCCCACTCTGCCTAGGGCTGATAATGGGGCATTGGTTTGGGGTGTGCAGCAAGTGAGATCTGCCCGGACCACTGACAGACAGACGAGGATCAGGCCTTTGGTGCCTAAAGTCGTCGTCGACACCTTTGGCACCTTTCTTAACACTCACTTCAGCGGCATAGCCCGCCCAACAACATAGGGGCACCACATGCGTTTTTCACTCTTTGTCCATATGGAACGGACCGAAGTACAGCAGGACCAAAAAGAACTCTACGATCATTTCGTGGCCCTAGCGAAGATCGCCGACGAGGGCGGGATGCATGCCGTCTGGACGGGCGAACACCACGGGATGGATTTCACGATCGCACCGAACCCGTTCCTGAACCTTGTAGATCTTGCACGACAAACCAAGAATGTACGGCTTGGAACCGGCACGATCATTGCACCTTTCTGGCATCCAATCCGGCTGGCCGGAGAAGCGGCGATGACAGATATGATTGTCGATGGGCGGCTAGAGCTGGGGGTCGCGCGCGGCGCATACAGCTACGAATACGAACGCATGGTGCCGGGCATGGATGCCTGGGAAGCAGGCCAGCGCATGCGCGAGTTGATCCCGGCGGTCCAAGGCCTGTGGAAGGGTGACTACGCGCAAGATGGGACGTATCATTCGTTTCCAAAGTCTACTTCGTTGCCCAAACCCGCACAGGAAGATGGCCCACCTATTTGGGTCGCCGCACGCGATCCCAGCAGCCATGAATTTGCGGTCTCGCAGGGCTGCAAAGTTCAGGTGACGCCGCTTTGGCAAGGGGACGCTGAGATCAACAAGCTGATGGAAACCTTCAACGCGGCCTGCGCGAAATTTCCGGATGTCCCTCGGCCTGAGATCATGTTGCTGAACCATACCTACATCGCTGCAGACGCCGAGGATGCGCAGGTGGCTGCCAAAGAAATCAACGAATTTTATTGCTACTTTGGGGCTTGGTTCAAAAATGAACGTCCGGTGGAGCAAGGCGTGATTGCGCGCTTGTCTGACGCAGATATCGCCGCACATCCGTTCTATTCCCCCGAGGCCATGCTGCGCGACAACGTCATTGCAACGGCTGATGATGCGATTGCTCGGATCAAGGGCTATGAAGACCTAGGCTACGATGAATACGCCTTCTGGATCGACAGTGGAATGTCATTCGAGCGCAAGAAGGCCTCACTTGAGCGGTTCATCAAAGACGTCATGCCGGCTTTCGGCTAAGGAAAGATCATGCAGCAATTTCAGCAATATATCGGTGGTGCTTTCTCGGATGGCAGTGCCCGCTTTGAAAGCCTCGATCCTGCGACGGGCGATGTTTGGGCCCTGATGCCCGAAGCGCGCAGCGCGGATGTTGCGGCGGCGGTCACTGCGGCGCGCGATGCATTCTGTGCACCTGCGTGGGCTGATATGACAGCATCCGCGCGTGGGAAGTTACTGTACCGTTTGGCGGATCTCATTGCCGAAAACGCGCAGACATTGGCACAGCTTGAAACGCGCGATACCGGCAAGATCATACGTGAAACTTCGGCGCAGGTTGCCTATGTGGCCGAGTATTATCGCTATTACGCAGGTCTGGCCGATAAGATCGAAGGGGCGCACCTGCCGATCGACAAGCCTGACATGGATGTCTGGCTCAGACGTGAACCCGTTGGTGTTGTGGCCGCAGTCGTGCCGTGGAATTCTCAATTATTTTTGTCGGCAGTCAAAATCGGCCCGGCCTTGGCGGCTGGATGTACTGTGGTTCTCAAAGCGTCAGAGGATGGCCCGGCCCCAATGCTGGAATTTGCGCGCATCTTTGATCAGGCAGGATTTCCGCCGGGAGTTCTGAACGTCATCACAGGCTTTGGACCCGAATGTGGCGCCGTCTTAACACGTCATCCAGATGTTGATCATGTTGCCTTTACGGGCGGGCCTGAGACGGCACGCCATATTGTGCGTAACTCTGCGGAAAACCTGGCCTCAACGTCGCTCGAGTTGGGCGGCAAATCTCCGTTTGTCGTCTTTGAGGATGCGGACATCGAAAGTGCTGTGAACGCCCAGATTTCTGGAATATTTGCCGCAACCGGTCAAAGCTGCGTGGCCGGGTCGCGTTTGATTGTTGCCAACCAGATAAAGGATACGTTTCTGGCACGGCTGAAAGAAAAGGCCGAGTGCATTGTGATCGGCGCGCCCGACGACATGGCCACAGAAGTTGGGCCCCTTTGCACCCGAAATCAACTGACGACAGCCGTTGATGTCATTGCGGCATCCGTTGAAGCGGGCGCCACGGTCATCACCGGAGGCACCCCAATTGACCGCGTCGGCCACTTCTTCCGCCCGACGATCATTGATTGTTCCGACGCCCCTGATGCGCCGTGTTTAACGACCGAATTTTTTGGACCGGTCCTGTCTGTTCTTGGGTTCGATACCGAAGCGGAGGCCTTGGACATCGCCAATGATACTGCCTTTGGGCTAGCCGCGGGTGTTTTCACAAAAGATCTGACGCGCGCGCACCGCATGATCCGTGGCATCCAAGCCGGGATTGTTTGGGTGAATACCTATCGGGCTGTCAGCCCGATGGCACCTTTCGGCGGGCACGGCCTGTCAGGTCATGGCAGAGAAGGGGGGATGCAAGCAGCACTTGATTACACCAAAGTCAAAGCGGTCTGGGTACGGACAAGCGACGACCCAATCCCGGATCCGTTTGTGATGCGATAGCCGTCAGGCGCAATTGCATGCTAGGGCAGTAGGCTCAAATCCGATGACCTGTGTTGGCATCAAAGAGATGGGCATTTTCTGCCGCAAATCCGAACTGCATGGCCGGACGGTCTTCTGTCAGCACGTGCACGCCCTGGAGGCTGGCAGTAAAACTCATCTGAGGTTCGTTGAGTTCGCCATGGATCAGTGTGTTGGCGCCCAAAGGTTCAGCCATTTTCACGGTGACCTGCAAGGGGCCGTTTTCATCTATGGTAAGATGTTCCGGTCTGATGCCCAGCTTAACCGGTCCATCTGGCGCAGTGCAGGCGGCCACACTTCTGTCGCCGATATAAACCTGTCCACCCGCAACGCGCGCATCCAAAACGTTCATGGCAGGGCTGCCGATGAATTGTGCAGCAAACAGGGTTTGGGGTGTCTCATAGACTTCCAAAGGCGTGCCGATCTGTTCCGCGATACCGCCGTTCATGACGATCATCCGATCTGCCATCGTCATCGCCTCAACCTGATCGTGGGTCACATAAAGCGATGTGATCCCCAGCTTTGATTGCAGCTCTTTGATCTCTAATCGCATCTGCACGCGCAGTTTGGCATCAAGGTTCGACAGCGGTTCATCAAACAAGAACACAGCCGGTTCGCGTACAATCGCCCGCCCCATGGCAACCCTTTGGCGTTGACCACCAGACAGTTGTTTGGGTTTACGATCCAACAGAGGTTCCAACTGTAACAGCTTGGCGGCCTCCACGACTTTCGCGTCGATCTGGTCTTTGGGCATCTTCGCGATCTTCAGCCCATACCCCATGTTTTGACGGACCGACATGTGTGGGTAGAGCGCATAGTTCTGAAACACCATCGCAATGTCGCGGTCCATCGGCTCCTTCTCGTTGGCGCGCTCGCCGCCGATTTGTACTTCGCCGGCGCTGACTGTCTCAAGCCCTGCCACCATCCGCAGCAGGGTGGACTTACCGCAGCCGGAAGGGCCAACGATTACGATGAACTCGCCATCTGTGATCTCGGTGGTGATCCCGTGGATCACGTCCGTCGCGCCAAAGCTTTTCTTGATGTCGTGCAGGGAAACCGTTGCCATTTTTTATTTCTCACTATCGACAAGGCCGCGGATAAACAGCCGTTGCATGCCCACGACGACAATCACCGGGGGGATCATCGCAAGGATTGAGGTCGCCATGATCACCGGCCACTCGGCCACATCATCACCGGAGGGAAACATCTGTTTGATCCCCATCACGATGGTGTTCATTTCCGGGTCCGTTGTGATCAGCAGAGGCCAAAGATATTGGTTCCAGCCGTAGATGAACAGGATCACAAACAGGGCGGCCACGTTTGTGCGGCTCATCGGGACAACGATGTCCCAGAAAAAGCGCATTGGCCTCGCGCCATCGACGCGGGCAGCCTCGGCTAACTCATCCGGGATCGTCAGAAAGAACTGCCGGAACAGAAATGTGGCGGTGGCCGATGCAATCAGTGGAAAGATTAACCCGCCATAGCTGTTCAGCATACCAAAGCTGGCCACGACCTCGAAGGTTGGCACGATCCGCACCTCTACAGGCAGCATCAGCGTTAGGAAAATCATCCAAAAGAAAATCGTCTTGCCCGGAAACTTAAAGTAAACGATGGCAAAAGCGGACAGCAACGAGATGATGATCTTGCCCACCGCAATCCCGATAGCCATGACCAGACTATTGAACAGCATCGTCGCCACAGGCACATTCACGCCGGAAAACAAGGCCGCTGAATAGTTCTCCCAAAACTGATCGCCCGGCCAGATTGGCATCGGTGGACGCACGATTTCCGGCTGGGTCACGGTGGATGCCACAAAAGCCAGCCAGATCGGAAAGAAGATCACCAACACTCCGAAGATCATGAACACATGCGTCAGCCACAGGCCGGCGCCGCGTTTTTCCACCATGCCATGTACTTCGCGGGCCATCAGTAATGCACCCGCTTTTCAATGAACTTGAACTGGATCACGGTTAGCAGACCGACGACAATCAGCAGAATTACGGATTGGGCCGAAGAGGATCCAAGGTCTTGGCCTACAAATCCATCCGAGAAGACTTTGTAGACGAGGATTGTTGTCGTTTGTTGCGGCCCGCCTGCGGTGATCGTGTGGATAACGCCAAAGGTCTCAAAAAAGGCATAGACGATGTTGACGACCAACAAGAAGAACGTGGTTGGGGACAGCAAAGGCAGCACGATTGTCCAGAACCGCTTCCAGAAACGAGCACCGTCAATGGCTGCCGCCTCAATCACGGATTTGGGGACCGCCTGCAGTGCCGCGAAGAAGAACAGGAAGTTATAACTGATCCGGCCCCAAGCGGATGCGACAACCACAAGGCCCATCGCCTCGCCGCCGTTCAAGACGTGGTTCCAGTCGTATCCAAGATTGCCAAGGTACCAAGACACGACGCCGACGCGGGTGTTGAACATAAACAGCCACAGCACGCCTGCGATGGCGGGGGCAACGGCATAGGGCCAAATCAGCAGTGTGCGATATACGCCAGATCCCTTGATCAGCCGGTCCGCGAGGACGGCCAGAAACAGGGCAGGGATCATAGAGCAGAGGGTGACAAGGATCGAGAAGATCGCAGTTGTGACGAACGATGCCCGGTAGAATTTGTCAGAAAGCAGGAATTCAAAGTTCCCGAGACCTACGTATTGCATAGACAGGCCAAAAGGGTCGGGGATGAACAGGGACTGCCAAATCGCTTGCCCTGCCGGATAGAAAAAGAACACAGCCGAAATCACCACCTGCGGTGCTATCAGCAGAAGCGGCAGCATCCAGCCTTTGAACGTGACCCGTTTTTCCATGTGTCCCCCGATAAAAAGGCGGGCTGTTATGCCCGCCTTTCCAAGTGTTTAGCCGTTGGCTTGCTCGAACCGGCGCAGCAATGCGTCGCCGCGCTCTTTTGCGCTGTCCATTGCCTCTTGGGCGGTCTTGTCACCAGCCCAGATTGCTTCCAGTTCTTCGTCGATGATGCCACGGATTTGGTCGAAAGACCCAAGTCGAAGACCTTTGGAATTCGCCGTCGGCTCGTTCGCAGTCATCTGGATCACGGCCACGTCTGTGCCGACGTTTTCGTCGTAGAACCCTGCGGCTGCAGTTGCTTCACCGGCGGCTGCCGTGATCGGAAGATAGCCCGTGTCCTGGTGCCACTGCGCCTGCACATCGGTGCTGGACAGAAACGCTAGGAATTCACCGACACCAGCATATTCAGCCGCTTCGTGCCCTTCCATGACCCAAAGAGATGCACCGCCAATGATCGTGTTCTGTGGACCACTGCCAACACCTTCCCAATAGGGAAGTGGGCGGACGTCAAAGTCGAACTCAGCTTCAGCTTTGATCCCGGCGTACCCAGCAGAGCTTTCGGTGAACAAAGCGCATTCACCAGCGCGGAAGTTGGCGCCCCCTTCATTGCGGCGACCGGTATAGACGAATTTGCCGTCCGCGGCCCACTCACCCATTGCGGTGAGGTGTGCAACCTGTGCTTCGCCATTCAGCATCAACTCTGTGTCGAGGCCCGCAAAACCGTTGTCTTGGCTGGCGAATGGGACATCGTGATAAGCCGAGAAGTTCTCAAGGTGGATCCAGCTTTGCCAAGCTGTCACCAGCGGGCACTCGGAGCCGCCAGCCTTCAAGGCTTCCAGCGTTTCGCCGACGTTCTGCCATGTGGACAGATCGGTGTCAGGATCAACGCCTGCGGCTTCAAACGCATTGCGATTGACCCACAGGACAGGCGTGGATGAGTTAAAGGGCAATGACAGCATGTCGCCATCAGTGGTGGTGTAGTACCCTTTGACAGCTCCAATGTAGGCGCTTGGATCAAATTCTGCACCGCTTTCTGCCATGACCTGATACACAGGCTTCGTGGCACCTTGAGCCGACATCATCGTGGCTGTCCCGACCTCAAACACCATCAGAATGTGTGGCTGCTCGCCCGCGCGGAACGCAGCGATCCCAGCGTTCAGTGTTTCAGAGTAGTTACCCTTGTGGCTTTGCACGACGACATAGTCACTTTGGCCGGCGTTAAACTCTTCAACTTGGGCCGCAACCAATTCTCCTAAGCGACCGGTGAAGGCGTGCCAAAATTGCACTTCTGTTTGTGCCATTGCCGCCATTGGCGACAGAATTGTTGATACGGCAAGTGCGCCGAGCGTCGTTTTATTCATGTTTCCCTCCCTTGCACCGCAGCGGTGCTGTGTCATGAAGCGCGATGTCTGCGCCCTAGCACGGATAATGCGTCAGTTGTGTGACAACGAAACGATACACCCCTGTGGCTGTAATACAAGGCAACTAAATTGCGCGACAGTTCTGCCTTATTTTACAGGCGAGGGCTTTGATATTCGGTTGACCTTAGGGCATCTTTGGCTGCTTGAGCCGCGCAGAATCCTTTGCAAAACCGATCTGACATTCCTAGGGTGATGGGATTAGAAGGGCTGTTTGGCCCATGAGGGGGGACTATTATGACAACATTCAAGTCAGTCGCGGGTATATCTATATTTGCTTTTGTTGCGGCAACAAGTGCGGCATCTGCCGATAAATTGACATTCTATTGTTCTGCACAGGAAGATTGGTGCCAACTGATGGCGAACACCTTCCAGGATACAACAGGCATCGAAGTCGCAATGACTCGTAAGTCATCGGGCGAGACTTTTGCCCAGATCAAGGCCGAAAGCAGCAATCCACGCGGCGACGTCTGGTGGGGCGGTACAGGCGATCCGCACCTGCAAGCGGCTGAAGAAGGTCTGACTGCTGAGTACATCTCACCGATGCGCGATCAGTTGCATCCGTGGGCGATTTCGCAGGCCGAGAGTGCCGACAACAAGACCATCGGAATCTATTCCGGCGCACTTGGCTACGGGTACAACAAAGACTTGCTAGAGGCGAATGGCTTGCCTGTCCCCGCCTGTTGGGAAGACTTGCTGAAGCCTGAATACAAAGGCCACGTCCAGATGGCGAACCCGAACTCATCGGGCACCGCCTACACCACTCTGGCCACAATGGTGCAACTGTTTGGCGAGGACGGCGGCTTTGAGTACATGGCCGGGCTGCATGCGAACATCAACCAATACACAAAGTCTGGCTCTGCTCCGATCAAGGCGGCTGGTCGCGGTGAAAACACCATAGGCATCGTGTTTCTGCACGACGCAGTTGCCCAAGCCGTCAGCGGCTTCCCTGTCGAGCCTGTCGCGCCATGCGAAGGCACCGGCTATGAGATCGGCTCAATGTCGATCATCGACGGTGCCCGCAACATGGAAAGCGCGCAGGCGTTCTATGATTGGGCGCTGAGTGCCGAGGCGCAAAACCT
>CALILP010000059.1 GCA_938016515.1 uncultured Paracoccaceae bacterium | reverse complement strand
GGGGCCGAAGTGGTTGATCAGGTGGTCGGTGATCGGTTGAAGGTCTGCTGTTTTCCAATCTGGTTTGGCTTCGGTGACGAGGCCCGACAGTTTTACGTAGGCCGTTGTGTCTTTGGCGAGGGCTGCCATGTTCCGCGCCCAATCGGCGTAGGACCCGCCTGCGATGTCCGGTTTTGAGGCGTGGTCGATGATCGTCCGCATGTTCGGGTGTCTGGCGAGCAAGCGAAGCAGGTTCGGCAGATGGCGGGGCAGGGTAAGGGCGTCGAAGACGAGATCGTGGTCGATGAGGGCTTCGAAGGCTGGCGTGAGGGTAGGTTGCAGCATCCAGTTGGTGTCTGCGATGTCCTGGATCATGGGCCGCAGGCCGACCAGTTTGGGGTGCTCTGCCAGTTGAGCGATTGTGTCAGGGGCTGTGGGACTTTCGAAATCAACCCAGCCGACGACGCCTTTGATGAAAGCGTTTTCGTCCGCGAGGGACAGCATATAGCTCGTTTCCGCCTCGGTTGGTGCTGCCTGCACGAGGACGGTGCCGTCGATGTATTGGCTTTGCAGCAGCGGTTGCAGGTCAGCGGGCGTGAAATCACGGTAGATGGTTTCGAGGTCGGGTGTGAGCCAGCCATAGTCGCCGCGCTCCAGCGCCCAGAAGTGCTGATGCGCGTCGATCCTCACTTGATGACGCCTTTCTTGAGGATGATGTTCCCATAGAGCCGCCGCTCGCCGGTTTGCACGACGGCGTAGGATTGTTTAGCGCGGTCGTAGAAAGCGAAACGTTCGATGGAGACGATGTTGCGGGGGGCGTCGGCGACCTCATCGATGATGGATTGGTAGTCCTTGATGGTCTCGGGCATAAAGTCGGGGTCGTCGACGACCTGCATGCAAAGCGCCGGGTCATCAACGAACGTATCCAGCGGCATGACCGACAAGACTGCCCGCAAGATGGCGTTGCTGTCACAGCCGTCGGCGCGGATACAGATGGGGCCGAGCGCCTCTGCCGGGAAGTTCGCGTCGACCAGCGAGATTTCGTCGCCGTGGCCCATCGCCCGCAAGGCATGCAGCAGGTCAGGGGACAGGATCGGGTCGATGTTATGCAGCATTGTCGCGCTCCGAGGGCAGGGGGGCGTCGAGACGGATCAGGCCTTCGCCGCGCAGGTCGGACCAGAGGCCATCTGGGATGTCGGTGCTGAAGACTTTAACGTTCGAGCGGACTTCATCCGCGCTGACCGCACCGGGGATGACGGTTTTGACTGCCGGGTGACCCATGACGAATTGCAGGGCGGCTGCGATGAGGGGGGTGTTGTGGGCTGTGCAAACGGCCTCGATCTTGCGGACGCGGTCGAGGATGTCGGGGGGTGCGTCTGCGTAGTTGTATTTGGCCCCTGCGATGGGGCCAGTCGCAAGGATGCCAGAGTTGTAGGGGCCGCCGAGGATGATGCCGACGTCGCGTTTGATGCACAGGGGCAGGAAGCTGTCGAGGGCCTCTTGTTCCAGCAAGGTGTAGCGGCCTGCGAGCAGGAAGCCGTCGAAGTCGCCGAGGCCAAGCAGCCGTTCGCAGACCTGCCATTCGTTCACGCCTGCGCCGATGGCTGCGATTTCGCCTGCGCTGCGGAGTTCTTCCAGCGCCCGGTAGCCGCCGCCATCGAAAAGCTCGCGGACCTTGGCGTCGCTCGCCTCTTGGCTGCCTTGGCTGAAGACGTCGACGTCGTGGACCAGCAGGACGTCGGCGTTTGTGGTGTCGAGGCGTTGACGGCTGGCCTCGTAGGATCGCATCACGCCGTCATAGGTGTAGTCGAAAACGATCCGCTTTTGGGGGACGTCGATGAAGGCCTCGGGCGTCACCTCTTCGGGGGTGCAATCGACGAGGAGACGCCCGATTTTGGTCGATAGCTGCACATTGTCGCGGCCGAACCGCTTGAGTGCTGCGCCAAATCGACCTTCGGACCGGCCCAGTCCGTATTGTGGTGCTGTGTCGAAGAAGCGGATGCCGGCGTCATAGGCTGCCTGAAGGGCCGCCTGCGCGTCTTCTTCGGTGATCTTGCGATAGAGATTGCCCAAGGGTGCGCCGCCAAAGCCCATTGCGGTAAGCGGGACAGGGTGTGCGGTGCGATTGTTGAGCGGATGGATTGTTGTCGGTTCCATGGCAGCCTTCATTTTGAGAAAAGGTCAGGGCGTGCGGCCTCGAGCGGTTCGAGGCGCGACAGGACTTGGCGGACGTGGTGGCGCATGGCCTCGGACGCCGCCGTTTCGTCTTGTTGGCGGATGGCATGCGCGACCGTGATATGCTCATCTACGGTATCGGCCATGCGGCCCGGTTCGGGCATCAGCAGTTTGCGCGCACGATCGACACTGGGCGAGACGCTGCGCACGACGCCGGACAGACGCGAAACGTTGGTGGTGGCCATAATCGTCTCATGAAAGGCGATGTCGGTGCGCATGAATTCGTCGATATCGCCGTCTGCGACGAGCAGTTTTTGCATTTCGATGTTGCGGTTCAGGCGGGAGACGACCGCGTCGTCGCGGTGACGGGCGGCGTGACTGGCTGCTGCGACTTCGAGCGTTTCGCGCAGGAACACGTCTTCGCGCACCGCCTGCATCGAGAGGCGCGCGACGCGGGTGCCCGACTGCGGGACGATGTCCACGAGGCCTTCGACCGAGAGTTTTGCAAGCGCGTCTGCTACCGGCGAACGCGATAATCCGAATCGATCACAGATGGCGGATTTGCGGATGAATGCGCCGGGCGCGAACTCCATCGTCATGATCGCGGACTTCAACGCTGTATAGACCCGATCGGCCAAAGGGCCGTTCATGTCAGTCAGAATAGGCAGTTTTGTGATGTCAGCATCAGGCATGAGAATTCGCAGTCTGTATAGACTAACATGTTAGTTGACATGCACGGTAAAGCACAAGTAGCTTTCTTGGTACGGCTTAGGGTTGCGGGGGGAGGAACCACTTTAGCGGCGTATCTCGGTACCTTTGGCTTCAATTCATATGCGTGCCGAAAGCAATCGGCCGTGCACAGTAAGTTGCTTGACCCATTTTCAAGACAAACCTGTGCGAACTTCAGTGGAGGAAACACATGTTTGGAAAGATGTTAAAGGGGTCCGCCTTGGCGATGTGCGCGGCATTGATGCCGGCCACAGCCAGTGCTGATGGGCATTATGCAGGCGTTGAGATCAATATCCTGACCCGCCCCGGTCCGGTGATTGCTGGCCGTATCGTAGAGCGTGGCGAAGAGTTTACCGCGATGACCGGTGCCGAAATTCGCGTGGCCGAGGTGCCGTTTGCCGAATTGTTCCAGAAAATCCTGACGGATTGGGCCACGGGTACAAACTCCATTGATGTGGGTGTCTTTGCCTCTGGTTGGGGTGTGGAACTGGTCAGCGGTGGTCTGGTCGAGAACCTTGATCCGTATTTGGAGGCTGACGACAAGATTGATCTGGCCGATATTGCCCCCTACTTCCGCGATTTTAACCAGAAGGTCCAAGGGTCCACGTATTTCATCACCCT
>CALILP010000058.1 GCA_938016515.1 uncultured Paracoccaceae bacterium | reverse complement strand
TGATCTGGACCCGCTTTTCGGTGCGTTTTGCGAGCCTTTGGCCTGTACGCTGCACGGCATGGATGTTGGAAATGCCCGGTCTGGTGAACGGGTCTTGATCATCGGCGGCGGCGTGATTGGGCTGTTGGCGGTGCAGTTGGCACATCGCGCGGGTGCGGACGTCATGCTGCTGACGAGAAGCCCTGATAAGCAGGCACTGGGGCAGTCGCAAGGTGCTGCGCATGTTGCTGGCATGCCTGATGAAGTTCTGGACCAATGGCCCGAGGGCGCTGATTTGGTGGTTGAATGCGCGGGTGTAACGGCGACTGTTGCGATGGCCCCAAAGCTGACCCGGACAGGTGGTCGGATTGTGATCTTGGGCGTTCTACCGAATGGCGCACAGGTGCCGATTGAACCGTTTGATCTGCTGTTTCGGGAAATTCAGATGCACTTTAGCTTTCTGAACCCGTTTACCCACGAGCGGGCGTCGCAGATGATTGCGAAGGGCCAGATTGATGTGGCGCCGCTGATATCGCGGCGTATTTCGCTGGAGGATGCCCCAGAGGCGATTGCCAACCCACCTTTGCCGGGTGAAGTCCGGGCCATCGTCGTTCCCTAGACGGCTGTAAACCCGCCATCAATTGGAAGCGCCACGCCGGAAATCATTGACGCCGCGTCGCTGAGAAGGAACACGATAGGGGCTGCGATTTCATCCTCGGTGGCCCAGCGGCCAAGGGGCATCGTGTCGAGGAAAGGTTTCTCGATCTCTGGGCGGCCCCAGTACCATGCCGACATCGGGGTCATGACGACCGTGGGATGCACGCCGTTGACGCGGATGTTGTGAGGGCCGAGTTCCATTGCGGATACCCGTGTGATGTTGTCGAGTGCTGCTTTGGATGCACCGTAAGAGATGTGACCTTTCAATGCGACCAATCCAGCCTGACTGGACACGTTCACAATGGCCCCGCCTTTGCCCAAGCGGATCATCGATTGGGAGGCGTATTTGGTGACAAGCAATGCCCCACGCGCGTTGATCGCGATGACCTTGTCGAAGACGTCTATATCCGTCTCCATCGGCGTTGCGATCTCGCCACCGAAGCCGCCGCAGTTGACCACGCCGTAAAGGTCCAGACCTTCCAGAGCTGCTTTTACACTGTCTTCGGACGTCAGATCGAAGGGCAGGGTACGGCAGCCGGTTTCGGCTGCAAGCGCATCCAGCGCGTCTTGGTTGCGTCCACTTGCGATGACTGTGGCACCTGCCGCAACAAGATGGCGGACGGTGGTTCCGCCAATGCCACCGCTGGCCCCGGTGACCAGAATGGGTCCTTTGTTAAAGCCTTGCATGTGTGATCCCTTTACCGCCTGTCCACCCCCAACTGTGCCGGTTTGCACGCTGAAATACCACGGAAAATTGGGTGCTCATCCGGGCGACGCATTGGATATGGATCGCGCTGGCTTGCCGGTACTGGTGCGACAGTCGGGTGCTTGGGGGAACTCGAATTCGTCTTCTTCTTCATTCCAACCGCGCGACATCAGACCACCACTTTTTGGCGATAAAGAACAGCTTTGAGCTGTATTGCCGGGCTTTCAAGTTTGTGGGTTTGCGGATCGCCGCTGAAACGTCTTAGCGGACTTCAAATGGGATCAGCGCAACGGTGGCATTGCCGTTGATTTCCGCAGTCAGACTTTCGAAATAATCCTCGGCCAGCTGGCCGTTCTGCGTTGTGATCGTCTGAGGTCGCGTGCCTGTCCCTAATGCGATCAGCAATTGACGGGTGTCGCGCACATTGCCGGACCGGCGCAGGGGCACCGCAAAACGGGCGGTGTTCACCGCAACGTTCAGGTACCCGCCAAGGTCTTGCGTGACCCCGTTGTCATCCACCAAAATCAGCGTGATGTTCCGCCCGCCGGTGCCACCAATGCGACCGGTCAGTTCTTCGTTACTGGCGATCCGGGCGGTATCGACGCCAAGGGCCATCGGGCTGGTGGGGTAGGCCACAGTCTGGCGAATGTAATCAAGGGCAGCGCACTGGCGCGGGTCAATCAGAAAGGTATCTTGTTGAGGTCGTGGGTTCAGCCCCGCCAGGATTTCGTTGGCATAAGGTGCAACTGACGCTTCATTGGCCGTGAAGATTTGTACGCCGACATCGCCGTTTGCCGTTTGCTGGGGGATCGCGATCAGGCAGGCCTCACCAACGGCTGCACGGATGCGGTTAATCAGATCGACAGCAAGCGGATCCGGCTCTGCTGAGGCGTTGGGGATGGGCGCTTCTGCGGGTTCCGGTGTCGCCTCTTCCGGGGCGTCGGGCAGGTCTGGTGTGATTGGGGTGATCACATCTGCTTGCGGCGCCGGAGAAGGGGATTCGCTGGGTTGCGGTTCTTGTGGATCAGCCGCGATCGGGGCCAATGTCTGGGTTTGCGGGCGCAGGGGGCTGACGGCCTCGGGGACCACGGCAGGGGCGGTGGGGCTTATTGGCTCAATGCGCTGGGGCGGTGGTGCATCGGGTTCTGTCACCGTTGCTGCCGGTTCCGTTTCAGGGGCCGCAGGTGACACTGGCGTCAGAACATCCGTGATAGGGGCAAGGGTTTGCGGGACGGTTTGTGCGTCAGCGCCGCTGCCAACTTCTGTGCTGGTCAGCGTGTTGCTTTCTACCGACAACGACGTGATTTGCAGGGATGGCGCCACTTGTTCGGTCGTATCGAAAACGGTCCGCAAGTCCACAACGGTGGTCAGCACAAAATAGGCCAGACCGACGTGCACAAGGGCAGACAGGCCAAAGGCCTCTGCCCAATGAAGCGGTTTTTCCTGCGCCGTGATCATGGCCGGTCACGCGGGGTGCGCAGGGTCACAAGACGCAGCTCTATGTCCGACGTGCCGGGATTGTTCATCACCGCCAGCAGGCTGGAGGCCGGGGCGTCGCGGCTGATCAGGACATGCAGAATGGCGTCGTCCTCTTGTTCGGACAGCGCCACTGCCAAAAGGTCGGGTGCGACTGGTTCGCCATCAAGATCCCAGGTGCCGTTGTCATTTACAATCAGAATGGGCGAGGGCAGCGCCTCTAACGGGAGGTCTTCGGATTCTGATAGCTCTACGTCCCCGGTTGGTGGATTAAGCAGTTGCCCAGTTGCCAAGAAGAACAAGATCAGCAGTAAGACGATGTTCACGATGGCCAATGAGACATCAAGTTTGATGGGCTTGCGTGGCGTGGGCAGGGATCTGATCATCTGTCCTGCTCCGCAATTTGCACGTTGGTGATCCCTGCGATGGTCAACGCTTCGACCACGCTGGACAGATCTTGGACGGTCGCACTTTCCCGCAGGATCAACAGGATCGTCAAATCATCATCTGTGATAGCGTTTGCCAGTGCAGGCAGTTGCGCGAAATCGAAGGTTTGCCCGCTAATTGTCAGGCCATCCGCCGAAACGTTCCAAATTGCCACGTCCCCAAAGGTGGTTGCTGTGCTGTCGCCGCTGGTGCCTGTGGTGTTGGCGAAATCCCCTTCCGATCCGCTACGGATTGTCAAAAGGGCATAGGGTGCCAGACTGCTGGACAGCATAAAGAAGATCAGCAGTTGGAACATCGCGTCCGCAAGTGGCGTCAGGACAAACTTGTACCGGCGCGGTTCTTGCGGAAGGGTAAATTTTGGCGCGATGGCTGCCATGTGTCGGGCCTAGCCTGCGGCGTCGCTGTCGACCCGTCCGTGGATCGCAGCAGAGATCAGCGTCTCCATCGCCTGACGTTCGTAGTCGATCCGGGCTTCCAGCCATGAGGCGACAAAGTAGGTGACCAATGCGATGGCCAAACCTGCCGCAGTTGTGGTCAGCGCTGTCCAGATGCCGCTGGCAAGCAAGGCCGGATCAACCGTGCCGTCTGCTGCTGCCAGCGTCGAAAACGCATCGATCATGCCGATCACGGTGCCAAGCAGGCCCAGCATCGGCGCGCCTTGCACGATCACCTCTAGGATGCGCATCCGGCGGGAGAGGGTGGAAAGCTCTGACATGGCTGTCTGGCGGCCCAGTTCTTCTGCGAATTCTGGCGCACCGGGCTTGGCCCGCAGGCCAGAGAACACGGATTGCAGCACACGGGCCAGCACAAAGCGGCGTTCGCCTGCGGTGCGCATCGCATCGTCTGCTTCATCGTTAAGCCATTTTTCAAGGATGCCTTCAGCTGCGCCAAATTGGCCAACGCCAAGGCGGCTGAACTGGAACGTCTTATAGAACGTCACGGTCACTGCCAGCACCGACATGATTGCCAGCGCTGCAAAGACAATCAGTGTCGGCAGGTTCAGAACGGATAAATCGGGGGCATTCATAAACGGGGCTTTCAGAGACCAAATTGGATAGGAGCACGCGACGCGGTCGATAGTGCACTTAGACAGACGTCGCCGCCTTCGCCAGATGTCGGCACGCATTCCGCCACGTCGTTGACGACGATCCGGGACGTGTTGCCACAGGTTTGGCCTGCGATATCGAACTGAACGACGCGTGTCTTGCCTTCGGGCAGGGCCCCGAACGCCAGCACCAGAATGCGGCTGACGATACCGTTGCCGTCAAACACCGCAACTTCATACGACGCTTGGTCAAGGCTTGTACTCGTCCGATTAGTTGCGACATAGGTCAGACGGCAGTCGCCGGCCTCGGTATCTGCCGCTGAATTAAGTTCTAGGAAGAAGTCCGCTGCCTCATTTTGGGCCAAAACGGGTGTTATCGACGAAGTCGAAATCGCAGTTGCAGCAAGCAATGCAGGAATCAAACGTAAGCGCATCGGGACCTCAAACATAGGGTACTAGGGCTGCGACGATTACGACGCATTGTTTACAAGATGGCAACAAAGATTGTCATAAATGTGGCTCAGGTATGGTTTGGAGTGCCCCAAATCGGTACTTTAGCCCTCGGAAAAAGGAATGTGCCGATCAAGGCACGACGGATGCAGGTTATGGCAGTGCGTGGGTTCACATCGTTGCTTTGCAGTACCGCTTTGGCGGTCTGTTTTGCGATGCCTGCAATCGCCGAAGACAAGCGTGCAGTGGTGATTGCGGGCAGTGAAGCGCAGCGCGATCGTGCTGTCGCAATGTCAGAGGCCTTGCTGGGCCTTGGTTTCGATGTGCGTCGTCTTGAAGCTCCCGATTCTGATCTTGTGGCGGACGCCATTGCTGGTTTGGATGCATCCAGCGGCCCAACTGCCGTTTACTATGCAGGTGAAGGTGCCGCCCTGGCCGACTATGTCGGCGATGCTGTGTCTGCACCCCGGTTTGTCTTTTTGGACGCTTGTGTGACTGGTGACCTGAGCGATGCGCCCGCGAATGTCTTTGTCGCAACAACAGACGCTGAATGCACGATGGGCCTGTCCGATGTCTTGCTGGATCGGTTGACCGTTCCGGGTTTGACGACCGATCAATGGGATCTGGCGGATGAGTATCGCGCTGTCTCTACGTTGACGGACCCATATGTGTTTCGCACGGCCTCTAGCGATGTGCGTCTGACGGCTGATGACTACGCAATGTTAGAGACGCTTTCGCCTGCAGCACGCGATCGCATGATCCAGCTGTGGCGCGATGCGGGTATCCCCGTGGATGCGACGGGCGGCACTGTTGCGCCAGTGACTGCGGCCCCTCAAACGGTTCGCGTATCGCCAGTGCGTCCTGTCGCACCAACTGCTGCGGCTGTTGTGCGCCCCATTGCACCGCGTGTGACAGGAAGCACGACTGGCACGGTGTCTGTTTTGGCCCGTCCAACGGTGTCCCCGACACCAACGACGACGGCCCTTGCGAACGGATTGCCACAGCCGTCGATCCTTGTGGGTTACGTCATCGAAAACCTGCCGGATGCGCCGCAGGTTCCGAATGAACCGCTTGCCGGAAATGCCTTTGGGATTGACGATGTCACCGCCCGCGAAGCATTGCGCGCACAGGATGCGGCCCTTTTTGGTGGTCTTGTCGCGCAAGGCGCGTTTGATCCGCCCGAAGAACAAATCGCGCGGGCTTTGCAGGTCGAGTTGGCCCGGATCAATTGTTATACCTCTGGCATCGACGGGGATTGGGGGCCGGGATCGCAACGCGCGCTGCTGGCGTTCTACGAAGAAATCGGTGAAGTGCCGCCCGGCTCTGCCGCTGAATTGGAAAGCTTCCGGCAAGTGATTGCCCGCGACGATATTCGGTGCCCAGAGTTTGTTCCCGTTCAGGTGGTCCAGCCCGTTGCACCTGCCGCGCCGCGATCTGCGGCATCTGCGCAATCTCAAAGGTCCGCACCAGCACCAGCGCGGGTTGCTCCGGCGCAACCTGCGGCACCCGCCCCGGCACCAGCAGCTGCACCGGCCCAGACCAACCGCCGCAGCATCAGCCAGACTGGCGGCACGGGCGTGTTTCGGTAAGGCTCACTTTTTGCAACCGGTTGCAATATTACGGTTGCGTCTGCCGGACGCACCGCGATACCAGTTTGCCTGACAGATCAACGGAGGATGTCATGGCGATCAGGTTTGCAGTGTTGGGCGCGGGGCGCATTGGGCAGGTTCATGCGAAAGCAATTGACGCAACCGATGGTGCAGAACTGGTCGCAATTGCTGATCCGTTTGCGGTGGCCGCCCAAGCAGCTCAAGCCAAGTTTGGCGGCGATATCCGCGATATCGACACGATCATGACCTCTGATGATGTGGATGCCGTGGTGATCTGCACGCCCACGGATACCCACGCTGACTTGATTGAGCAGGCCTGCCGCGAAGGTAAGGCGATCTTTTGCGAAAAGCCGATTGATCTGAATTTGCAGCGCGTGAAAGACTGTCTGGCTGTTGTCGCGCAGACCCACACCCCTTTGATGCTCGGGTTCAACCGCCGCTATGATCCTGATTTCATGGCTTTGCGTGGTGCCATTGACGCAGGCCAGATCGGTGTGGTCGAGATGGTCACTCTGACCAGCCGCGACCCTGCTGCCCCCCCGCCCGAATACATTGGTCGGTCAGGTGGTATTTTCCGCGATATGACGATCCATGACTTTGATGTCGCCCGCTGGATGCTGGGCGAAGAAGTAGAGACCGTCATGGCCGCCGCCTCTGTCCTGGTTGATCCTGAGATTGGCAAGCTGGGCGATTACGACTCTGTGAATGTGATCCTGCGGACTGCGTCGGGCAAACAGGCAACGATCAACAATTCACGCCGCGCCAGCTATGGCTATGATCAGCGGATCGAGGTGCATGGCTCTTTGGGGGCGGTGCAGGTGGATAATGTGCATACGTCGCGGGTGACGGTGGCGGGTGAGGGGGGCTACACCAAGCCACCTTTGCTGGATTTCTTTATGTCCCGCTATGAAGTTGCCTATGCTGCTGAAATCGCGGAAATGGTTGCGGCCTTGACCGAAAAGCGGCCGCCTCGGACGGGTGGCCATGACGGGCTGATGGCTTTGGCCCTGGCAGAGGCTGCGGTGCAGTCGGTCGAGAGTGGGCAGGCGGTGAAGCTGGCCGATGTGTTGGGTCTTAAGAGTTAAGGTATCCACCAAGGATCGCGATAAACGCGCCGATGTGAACAACCATGATCGCCCGGTCTTTCCACATGACCCCGACGAGAAACCAAAGCACGATCCCGACGACGAAAGCGAAAACGTTCCACGGCACAATGTTCAACCCGGTCAGGCCATAGCCCACCAGTTGCACAACTGTCGCGACCCATTTGACGATATCAACGCGTTTCAAGACCCGGTTCCCACGCCTACCAATGATGGGCCTATAAGAGGACTTTCGCACAGGCGAAAGGGCTGATCTTGTCTTTGTGCGATTGCTCTTGCGGTGTGATGGTCGCTACGCTGTCCCTCAATCCAACCGGAGGGACCCGATGACCGAGAAAGACTATCATGTGGGCGGCTTGAGTGACGCACAGCCCGCCCCGACCCAGTTTGACCCTAAGCCGTTCCAGAAAGGTCGCCCGCCAGAGCCGCTGAGCTTTGAGGTGGTGATGACCGCAGAGGCCACCGAGAAGCAGCGTAAGACCGGGACAGTGCAGGTGAATATCCCCGGATTCTCGCCGGTGAAGTTTCATTGCGATGAGGATATCCCAATTGGTGATGATACCGCCCCGCCGCCGCTGGCTTACATGTGTGCCGGGATCGGGTTTTGCCTGATGACCCACCTGACCGACATCTACACGGCGCGCAAGATCAACATTAAGTCGATGAAGTTGGAACAACGGGTGGGCTTTAATACCAACCTGTCGAACATGCGCCAGCTGGGTCACACCACCGAAGGCCGGACCGAACATATCGAAACCCACGTTCTGATCGAAAGTGATGAACCCGAAGACCGGATCCGTGATCTGATGATCGAGGCTGAGGATGCCTGCATGGCCCATTTTGCTTTGCGCAATCCGATCCCGTGGCGGTCGCGGTTGCTGCATAACGGGAAGGAATTACTGGATCAAAGCGGGTAGGTTTGGTGCGTGGGTTTCACCCACCCTACGGGGTATCGCGCAGGTCTTTGAAAACCGCGTCAAGACCGGCCATGTCAAAGACGTTGGTGGCGGCGACGATGACCCGGTCTTCGGCGGGGCGCAGGCCAAGGATGGCGTACCACATGGTGTTTGATCCATTGTGCCAGACGGTTTCCTCGCCCAGCACCCAGCCAAGGCCATAGCCGTCTTTGACTTCTGTCTGCATCGTTTCGCAGCTGGTTTGGCTTAGGAAGTCCGGCATTTCGCCCCTGCACGCGGCCAGATGGGCTTGTCCCCAACGAGTCAAATCCGCAAGGCTGAGGTGGAGCGTGCCTGCGGGGCCAAGCCATGGCGGATTATCCGCCCCGGTGCTGTCTGGGGACACAGGCCGCTTGATCATGACATAGTTGCGATGGCCCCAAGGCGACCCGTCTTGCAGCGGCGCCCCGAAGCCAAGCGAGGTCAGGTTCAACGGTGTGGCGATTTGCGTGCGGATCAGGTTTTCCCACGTCTCGCCCGTGACCTCTTCCGCGATGAAACCTGCCAGCACGTAACCAAGGTTGGAATAGGTGTAGGTGCCGGGTGTTCCTTTCAGGGCGTCGTCCCAATACGCGCTGAGCACGTCGCGGCGCAAAGCATGAATATTGTCCGATCCCCGTTTGCGGAACGCAAGCATGCCTGCGTTTGCGCGAAGGCCTGCCGTGTGTGACAGCAACTGACGCAGGGTGATGGCTTGCCACTGCGCGTGTAACGGATCGTTGGGCAGATAGGTGACGATGGGGGTGTCCAGAGCGAGCTTGTCCTGCTCGACCAGTTGCATGATCAGGGTCGCGGTGAAGGACTTGGTGATCGATCCGATATGCCACGGCGCGTTGGGGTCCACCGGCTGATCGCTGCCTTTACGGATGCTCCCAAGGGTATGTGTCTCGATCGTGGTGCCGGATGCTTGGGCGACGCCAAGGGCGAAGGCTGGGGCCTGCGCGTGGGCGGCCAGACCCCGTGACTGAATGTCATTGGCGTGCGACATGGTGGCGATGCTTGCTGTCAAAAGAATAGGAACGAGGCGGTTGAGCATAAAGCATAGATGTGCAGGCTTCGGCGCGTTACAAGTCTTCGGCGCAGAGATGCGCGAGATGCTGCGCCCGCGTGGGTTGCACCCACCCTACGTATACTCTGCCTCATCCGCGACTGCTGCTGCGTTCATATCCCGGATGAAATCGGGGTCGGCTGCGTGAACGCGGCTCCATGTGGGGATGAAGGGGGTCTCGTAGGGGTTGTCGAGGAAGAACTGGCCCGCCCGCATGATGTTTTCCGCAAACAGCTCGATCGAGCGTTCTTCCTTGTGCCGGTCGATGGTCAGGCCATTCATCTGCGCGTCATTGTAGTAGGCATCCAGCAGGTCAAGCGCAGAGCGGTAGTAGGTGGCCTTGAGCGTCCGGAACACGTTAGGCGTAAAAACGGTGCCGTCGGCGGCCAGCTTGCGGAAGATTGCTTTGCAGATATCGGTGGACATGCGGTTCAGGCCCTCGTCCGCGTCCTCGGGAGATAAGTCCTGATGTTTGTGATCGTAGGCGTCTGCGATTTCAACCTGACAGACGGCCTTAGGTGCAAGATTTCGCCATGCTTCCGAGAGCACCCCGATCTCCAGACCCCAGTCAGAGGGGATGCGTAGGTCTGGTAAGATGTTGGTCCGCATCGCGAATTCGCCTGATAGCGGGTAGCGAAAGCTGCGCAGGTAGTCGAGATAGTCGCGGTCCCCGATGACCCGCTTCAACGCGATCAACAAGGGGCTGACCAGCAACCGCGTGACTCGCCCGTTGAGTTTGTTGTCACCGATGCGGGCATAATAGCCTTTGGCGACTTGATAGGGGAAATTTGGGTTGGCGACCGGGTAGATCAGACGTGCCAAAAGCTCGTTGGTGTAGGTCAGGATATCGCAATCGTGCAGCGCCATGACCGCGCTGTCGCCGCAAGACATCAGGTAGCCGATAGAGGACCAGACGTTTTTGCCTTTGCCCGGCTCTTTGGGGGCCAGATCTTTTTCCGCCAGCCGCGCGCCGAGGGCCTTCATGCGGGGGCTGTCGTTCCAGATGACGATGTGGTTTTGGTTCAGGTCCCTGAAAAAGGCTTTGGCATGGCGGTATTGGTCTTCGTTGGCACGATCGAGGCCGATGATGATCCGGTGCAGATACGTGACCTTGGACAGTTCAGCCACGATGTTTGGCATCGCGTCGGTCTGCAGCTCTGAATAAAGACAGGGCAGGACAAGAGACATTTTGCGGGTCTGCGCAAAGGTCTCTAACTCATAGGTCATTTCCTGTAGAGACTGGGTGCGCAGGTTGTGCAGCGTTGCGATGTTTCCGTTCTGATGAAAATCAACCATGCAGGCGTCCGTCTGTCAGATGTGCGATGTGGTCCAGAATGGCCGCGTTCCAGCCCACGGGTCCGGGCGCGGTTGTGCGAATGATCTGGCCTGACGCCTCTTGCGGGAGGGTTGGCAGCGGTTTGCGGTAGGGGTTGGCGACGATCACCCCACGGTCCGCTTTCTGAAGCATTTCGACATCGTTGGGGGCATCCCCTAAGGCGATGGTCTCAGCCGGTTTGTACCTTGCGATGATATCGGCCATCTGGTCGGCCTTGGTTTTGCCCAGCGACAAGGTCAGAAAGCGGCCACCTTCACGCGCTGAAATACCGCGTGTCGCCAGATATGTAAGGAATACGGTCCGTTGTGACGTCGAGCCATGCCACACGCCCGGTTCGGAAAAAGCTCGCAGCTTGGCGCGTGCCGCATCGGCAGGCTGAAGGCCGGTGCAATCGGTAATTTGTTCTGCGATCATGTCGGCAAAGCCTTGGAAATACATACGGTGGGGTGCCCCGGACAAGCTGTCGCGGATCTGCTCGTAATCTGTTGTGTCGCGCACAGCGTCGGTTGTCAGGCCGGCCCCGTTTTCAACGATTGCAGGCCAATCCGTGATGCCAAGATCTGACTGGATCGCCCTGATTTCTGTCGCTGTCTTGCTGCTTGCCAGGATCAGGCCCGCCCCGATGTCCTTCAGTGTGGTCAGGGCTGGTTGCGCTGCTTTCCAACAGTAGGTGTCATGGTCCAGCAACGTGCCATCAAGGTCGGTAAAGACGAGAAGTGGGGGCTTTGTCATTGCCTATTTTTAGGGCGCTCGGCCGTGCCGCCGCAACCAAGGTTGGCACAGCTTGTTGGCCAAAGGCGACGTCGATGTATTTTTGAGCATATGAATGCCTAAACGCCAATATATTGGGCAGTAACCGAATCCGTCAGATCCGCCATTGCCCCGCTCCACATGGTCGCCCCACGAGACAGGACAACCGCCTGATCCGCGACTTTGGAAAGGTCCTTTAACGATTTGTCCACCACGAGGATGGACAGATTTTGCGTCTCTTTGAGGGTGCGGATCGCGCTCCAGATTTCTTGACGCACGATGGGTGCGAGGCCTTCGGTCGCCTCATCAAGGATCAGCAGTTTGGGGTTGGTCATCAACGCCCGTCCGATGGCGACCATCTGTTGCTCGCCGCCCGAGAGGGTCGCGCATTGTTGGTTTTTGCGTTCCGCAAGGCGGGGGAAAAGGGTGGTGACTTTGCTGAAGTTCCAATGACCGGGCCGTTCTGCCACGGTCAGGTTTTGCTGCACCGTCAGGTTGTTGAAGCAACGCCGGCCTTCGGGGACAAGGCCAAGGCCAAGGCGCGCGGCTTGGTGGGATGTTAGATGCGTAAGTGGTTTGTTATCGAACGTGATGCTGCCAGAGGCATGCGGCAGCATCCGACAGATCGATTTGATCGTCGTGGATTTGCCGACGCCATTCCGGCCAAGAAGGGCGGTGACGCCGCCTCGTTTGACGGTCAATGAGACGTCGAACAGCGCTTGGGTTGGTCCATAGCTGGCGGTGATGTTTGCGACGGTGAGAAGGGCCATCAGGCGAAATCCTCTTCGCCGAGATAAGCTGCTTTGACCGCCTTGTTGCTGCGGATTTCTTGCGTGGTGCCAGTTGCGATGACCTCGCCATAGACAAGCACAGAAATCCGGTCGGCCAGCGCGAACACTGCGTCCATGTCATGTTCGACCAACAGGATCGGCGCTTCGCGTTTTAGGTCGCTTAGCAGCGTCGTCAGTTCCGCCGCCCCTTCATTCCCAAGGCCAGCCATAGGTTCGTCGAGAAGGAACACCTTGGGTTTCAGCGCGAGCGCCATCGCGATTTCGAGCCGCCTTCGCTCCCCGTGTGCTAGTGCGCTGGCCCGGATGTTGAGGCGGGTGTTGAGTTTGGTGCGGGTGGCGTGGTTCTTTGCTTCTGCGATGAGGGACTGTTTGCTGAAGGCATTTGTGAGTTTTTGCAGCGCTGATTGTTCTCGTCCATGTAAGGCAAGCGTGATGTTCTCGACGACCGTGAAGTCGGGGATCACTGCTGACACTTGAAAGCTGCGGCCCAGCCCAAGGCGCGCACGTTGCACGGTGTTCAGCGCGGTGACGTCTTGGCCCAAAAAATGCACCGATCCGGTGTCGGGTTTCATGCCGCCAGCGATCTGTTTGATCAGGGTGGATTTGCCTGCGCCATTCGGCCCGATGAGGGCATGGATTTCGCCGGGCTGCACATCAAGGGTGACGTTTTTTGAGGCGTGGATGGCACCGAAGGACTTTGAGATGTTGCGCACGGACAGGACAGGTTCAGCCATGTTGCACCTGCGTTTTGCGGGTGAGTGCGCCGGTGATGCCGCCTTTGGCGAAGAGGACGATGAGCAGAAGAAGAATGCCGAGGTAAAGGTGCCAGTGGTCGGAGACACCGCCCAAGAGTTCTTCGAGGGTGACAAAGACGATGGCCCCGACGACAGGCCCCATGAGCCGCGCGACCCCGCCAAGGATGACAAAGATCATAATCTCGCCGCTGATCGTCCACGAGAACATGGATGGGCTGACGTATTTATTGAGGTCCGCGAAAAGTGCGCCTGCCAGTGCCGTGATCATGCCCGAGATGATGAAGGCCGTCATGCGCAGGCGGAAGGGCGAGATGCCGACGGTCTCGACCCGTTCGGGCGTTTGGCGCACCGCGTTCAGCGACAGACCGAAGGGGGAGGCGTTGAGGGTGCGGATCAGCAGGATGACTGCAGTCAGGACACCGAACGTGACCCAGAAGAAATCGAACGGCCGCAGCGTGTTTGCCCCCGGAAAGCCGCCGCGCAGGTAGATCGACATGCCGTCTTCGCCGCCATACGCGGGCCAGCTGATGGCGAAGTAGTAGAACATCTGCCCAAAGGCGAGGGTGATCATGATGAAATAGGCGCCTTGGGTGCGCAGCGATATGGCCCCGATCAGCGCCGCGCCGATGCCGCCCGCGATCACCGCGATGGCCCATGTGTAGGGCATGAATTGGGTGCCGGTGAGGGTGATGAAACCCGCGAAGATCGGGTCATAAGTTTGGGCGTGGGTCGCGAGGATACCTACTGCGTAGCCACCGATCCCGAAGAAGGCCGCGTGCCCGAAACTGATCATGCCACCGTAGCCCAGCACGAGGTTCAGGCCGAGACCCGCGATGGCAAAGATCATCGCGCGGGTGGCGAGGGTGAGCCAATACGGTTCGTCAATGAAATAGGCCAGCAGGCCAAAGGCGATGAGGCCCAGCCAGATGATACCATTATATAGTCTCTCCGGGATCATGTTTTTACGCCCATCAGCCCTTGGGGTCGGAACAGCAGGACCAGCGCCATGAGGATGTAGATCAACATTGATGATAGGACTTGGCCGGTGTCGGGGGAGCCGAAGAGCGTGATGCTGAGCGAGGGCAGCAGGAACGCCCCGAGAGTTTGCGTCAGCCCCACAAGGATTGCGCCGATCAATGCCCCTTGGATCGACCCGATGCCGCCGATGACGATGACGACGAAGGCGGTGATCAGGACGGGTTCGCCCATGCCCACTTCGACTGATTGCAGTGTGCCGACAAGTGCGCCGGACAGACCGGCAAGCGCTGCCCCCAAAGCGAACACGAAGGTGTAGAGCTTCGAGATGTCGATGCCGAGGGCCGAGATCATCTCGCGGTCTTCCTCGCCTGCTTGGATTTGGATACCGAGGCGGGTTTTGGTGATCAGGAGGTATAGCGCAAAGGCCACGATCAGGCCGATGACGATGAGGGTCAGTCGGAAAAGCGGATACTCGATGCCGCCGGGTAAGGTGATCGGACCCGCAAGGGCAGGGGGGATTTGCAGGTAGAGGGGGAAGGACCCGAAGACCATGCGCGTCCCCTCCGAGAAGATCAGGATCAGCGCGAAGGTGGCAAGCACTTGGTCAAGGTGGTCGCGTCCGTATAATCGTCGGATCACCAGCATCTCTATCAGTACGCCCGCGACAGCGGCGGCGACGATACTGGCCACGACGCCAAGCAGGAATGATCCGGTGGAAGCTGCGACCGCCGCTGCGGCGAAAGCCCCGACCATATAAAGCGACCCATGCGCGAGGTTGATCAGCCCCATGACGCCGAAGACGAGCGTCAGGCCGGCCGCCATCAGGAACAGCATCACGCCGAGTTGGACGCCATTGAGAATCTGTTCGATGAAAAGGAGGGTCATGGGTGTGTGAGGCGGGGCTTATGCAGCACCGCCAGTGATCTTACATTTTGCAATCGACAGCGTAGGCGTCTGCGTGATCGCTGAGTGATGTCGCGATGATCTTGTTGGTAAATCCGTCGCCCTCCTGCACCACTTCGCGGACGTAATAGTCTTGGATCGGGTGGTGGTTGGTGTTGAAGGCGAAATCACCACGCGTTGATGCAAAGTCTGCCGCACGCAGCGCTTCGCGGAAGGCATCGGCGTCAGATACGGGCGATGCGTCGAGGGCTGACAGGATCAGGTTGGCAGTGTCGAAACCTTGGCTGGCATAAAGCGACGGGATGCGTCCATATTCAGCAGTGAAGGTCTCGACGAAAGCCGCGTTGGTGGCGTTTTCCAGATCCGGGCTCCATTGTGCGGTGTTCTGCACGCCAAGGGCTGCAGCACCAACCGCAGGCAGAATCGTCTGGTCAAAACTGAACGCTGGGCCAATGAGCGGAATATCCACGCCGCTGTCCGCGTATTGTTTGAGGAAAGAAATCCCC
>CALILP010000057.1 GCA_938016515.1 uncultured Paracoccaceae bacterium | reverse complement strand
CGATCCTCTTCGTCACCGGCACCCGCGCCGATTTTGGCAAGCTGGAGCCACTGGCCCTTGCAGCCCGCGACGCAGGTTTCGCGGTGTCGTTTTTTGTCACCGGTATGCACATGCTGGCCCGATACGGACTGACCAAAATCGAAGTGCAGCGCATGCCCGGTGTCTCCACCCACGAATACCTTAACCAACGCGAAGGCGATCCGCAGGACATTATCCTTGCCAAGACCGTCACAGGTTTTTCAGACTTCGTACGCGAACAAAAGCCGGACCTTGTCGTGATTCACGGCGACCGGGTCGAAGCCCTTGCTTGCGCCCTTGTGTGTGCCACCAACTACATCCGTTCTGCACACATTGAAGGCGGCGAAGTCTCTGGGACGATTGATGAAATCTACCGGCACTGCAATTCCAAACTGGCAAGCCACCACTTTGTCAGCTCAGACGATGCGGCACGTCGGGTGCGGGCCTTGGGCGAAGACAGTGCCGCCGTTCACGTCATCGGATCACCTGAATTGGACTTTCACGCAGGATCGTCAGGTGTCACGCTGGACGAGGTCAAGGACCGCTATGCCATCCCCTTCGACGCATTTGGCATCTGCACCTTCCACCCCGTGACCTCCGAGGCGGCAACGATGGGCCAGCAAGCGCAAGCGCTGTTCGGGGCACTCAAAGCGTCAGGCCGCAACTTTGTCGTGATCGCGCCCAATAACGATCCGGGCAGCGCAGGGATCTTTGACGCCATTGACGCCTTGCCAACCGATCGCTTTCGGGTTCTGCCCTCTATGCGGTTCGCGCATTTCTCGGAGTTGATGAAGAACGCCGCATGCATGGTCGGGAATTCTTCGGCAGGTGTGCGCGAGGCCCCGTTTCTTGGGCTGTCGTCACTCGACATTGGCACCCGCCAAACGGACCGGGCCAAGGCCCCATCAGTCCACTTTGCAGATGCGTCGGATAGCGCAAAGATCGCAACCTTCTTGCGCAACCACTGGGCCGAAAACCACAGCCGTGATGACAGTTTTGGGGCGGGTGCGGCGGCAAAACGGTTCGCCAAAATCCTGCAATCAGACGATTTCTGGCACGGAGATCTTCAAAAACGGTTCCGCGATGGCGACTGACATGCCGCTTGCATTGCGGGCCTACCAGATCGGAACGCACCTGATCCCACTGGTCGCAAAGCGCCACATCAAAAAGCGACTGGCGAGGGGCAAAGAACACAAAACCCGTTGGGTCGAACGCCTGGGCCAACCAACCCAAGACCGGCCCGCAGGCCAGCTGATCTGGCTACACGCAGTTGGGTTAGGCGAAGTCCTGTCCCTGCGGGGACTGATACAGATGATGGCCTCTCACACCGACGCAAATTTTCTGATCACGTCTGGCACCCGCGCCGCGGCGGCCGCACTGGAAAAGAATACGCCGCCACGAACGATCCATCAGTTTCTGCCTTTGGATGCGCCGCCCTATCGCCGGACTTTTCTGGATCACTGGCAACCAGATCTTTGCATTTGGGCAGAGCAAGACCTTTGGCCCGGTTTCGTAATCGAATTGGCAAAGCTCAATGTGCCCCAAGCCATGGCCGTCGTTCGCATGACCGCAAAAAGCGCGCGCAAAAAGCACCACTTTTCAAAAAGTTACACGTATCTTTGCAGTCAGATGGCGCATATCTCGGCCTACGACACCGCAACGCAAAACCATTTGGACGGCTTTGGTTTCAGCGCTGTCCCTGTCACCGGATCGATCAAACCAACAGCGCCGCCTCTCGGTCATGATCCAGCGGAGCTGGCCAACCTTACGGCCACCTTGGGTGATCGCTTTGTCTGGATTGTTGCACCGTCGCACCCGCCCGATGAAACGCTGGCGCTTGAAGCTCACAAGCGCATCCTCAAAGATCGCCCGGACGCACTGCTGATCATTGCGCCGCGTGACCCGAACCGGTCGTTCGACATCCCACTTCCCCATGCGATCAGGTCACAAGGCAGCATTCCAAAGCCAAAGGACTCCGTGTATCTGGCAGATACGTTTGGCGAACTAGGGTTGTTTTACCGGGTCGCGCAGGTCGCGCTGATCGGTGGGACAAACAGTGATATCGAAGGCCATTCCCCATGGGAGGCCGCAAATCTGAACAACGCCATCTTGCACGGCCCCCGCGTCACCAATTTTCAGAAGGACTTTGCGACGCTTGACGCGGCAAACGGCGCACTTTTGGTGACAAACGCAACAGAAATTGCCCAAGCGCTTGACCAAGATCACGGCGACCAGATCACCAACGCCAAACAGGTGATTGAAACCTATCGCCAAGCAACCAACGCGCTGGCAATCGATCTATTGAAGCTCTTATGAACAGTTTTCCAACCCCTCGATTGCGGCGATTTCTAATCCTTTACAAAGCTTTATGGATCATTGGATTGCCACTTGCACTGGCGTATTTGCTGTATCGCTCCCGCCGCGATCCACTGTATCGCGGCCACCTTGCAGAACGTTTTGGGGCTTATCAGGATCCACTGCCGGGTGCTGTCTGGGTGCACGCCGTCTCATTAGGAGAATTGCGATCCGCAGTTCCTCTAATCCGTCGGCATCTTGATGCGGGTCATCTGATCGTCACAACCCATTTCACGCCAGCAGGCAGACGCGAGGCGCAAGCGATCTTTGCGGCTGACATCGCGGCTGATAGGCTGCGTTCGGTTTGGATACCCTTGGAATTCGGCTGGACATTCCGGCGCTTCTTACGGGCCTTTCGGCCCCGTTACGGCCTTGTGATGGAAATTGAGATGTGGCCGGAAATGATCCGTTCCGCTCGTCAGAACGACACCCCTCTTTACGCATGCAACGCACAATATCCGTTGAAATCATTCACCAGAGATCAGGAAAAATCAAAATGGCGCTTTGATCTCTACAAGGGCCTCTCTGGCGCCTTCGTCAAATCGGACTTGCAAAAGAACCGCTTTGGGCAGGCTGGTTGCCCCAATGTCCACGTCACCGGCGAATTGCGATTTGATCAACCGATCCCACAACAGCAGGTCACAGCGGGTGAGACCGCAAAGAAAATGATCGACCGACCAACGGTCACGATCACCAGCGTCGTGAAGGGCGAAGACGACACGTATATCGCGCTGATCAAGAACACACGCGGCCCAAATGCGCCACTTTTTGTCTATGTCCCCCGCGCGCCCGAACGCTTTGACGAGACCTATCAGATGCTGACGGCTGCAGGCCTGAAAGTGGCGCGGCGTACAGACATATGCGACGACACGCTGACCCTCACACAGCCGGTCGACGCGGATGTCATTCTTGGCGACAGCATGGGCGAGATGTACGGCTACCTTGCCTTATGCGACGCGGCGATCATTGGCGGCAGCTTTGTGGAAAAGGGGGCGCACAATATCTCCGAACCGCTCGCCTTGGGGAAACCGGTCATCACCGGCCCGCATACCTGGACAATCGAATTTCCCATTGTCGAAGCCCTCGCAGCCGGGGCCGCAACACAGGTTCAGACCGGGACTGACCTGACGGCCCTGATCAAATCGGGAAATGTCGGATCGCCAGATGCTGCGAAAGCCTTCTTTACGACGCAACAAGGCGCAATCGACCGCACCATAGAGGCGATCAAGCTGCAGACGCAGCCGCCCGAATAGCGCGGATGTTTTCACCGTATGATGCGGGGTGACTGACAGACCCACCACGAAAAACAGCGGACCCCGCGACCAGCACATCGGCGCCGGCAGCCGCCACCAAGGGGGCCGTTGTCGGATCAATACCGCCATCGATTTCGATATGAATTGGGCGGTCGCCAATCATTGCACGCAACTTGGCGATCTTGGCCGTCATATCGATAAACTTCTGGCCCCCGAAACCGGGGTTCACAGTCATCACACAGACCAGATCGACCATATCCAAAACGTCGGCCACAGCGTCGGCTGGGGTGGCGGGGTTCAGCGCAACACCTGCTTTGCACCCCAAGGCGCGAATATTTTGCAAGGTCCGATGAATATGCGG
>CALILP010000056.1 GCA_938016515.1 uncultured Paracoccaceae bacterium | reverse complement strand
CTCGGATTTGTTACCAGTCGTCAGCAGCATCGATCCGAACTTGTTCGACATCGCCATCAACAGCAAACCGCGCAGGCGGGACTGGATGTTTTCTTCTGTCAGGTCTTCTTCCAAACCCGCGAACAGTGGCGCCAAGGCGTCAGTCACAGCTGCCCGTGGTCCCGCGATCGAGACCGTGTCAAATGGACAGCCCAGCGCGTCGACCACCGCTTGCGCGTCCTCCAAGGACGTTTGCGAGGTATATTCCGAGGGCAGCATCACGCAGCGCACGTTTTCGGGGCCCAGCGCGTCTGCTGCGATGGTCGCCACGATAGCGCTGTCGATGCCGCCGGAAAGGCCCAGCAGCACTTTGCCGAAACGGGTCTTGCCGCAGTAATCCCGCAGGCTTTCGACCATCGCTCGGTAGTCTTGTTCCAGATCGTCCGGGAAAACGCTCTTGTGCCCCTCAACTGCAACCCAGCCTGCATCGGTGCGGGCGAAGTCGATGTGACCGTAGCCTTCGTCAAAAAGTGGCATTTGTCGGGCGAGCTTGCCGCCCCGGTTCAGCACGAAAGACCCGCCATCATAGACTTGGTCATCCTGCCCGCCGACCATGTTGACGTAGGCCAGTGGCACATCGTTTTCGACGACACGCGCCACCATTTTGGACATGCGCACGTCGAATTTTTCGCGCCGGAAGGGTGATCCGTTGGGGACCACGAGGACTTCAGCGCCGCTTTCGACCATAGCTTCCGCCACGTCCTCGAACCATGCGTCTTCGCAGATGGGCGACCCGATGCGGGGGCCATCCGGGATCGCGTAGGGCCCTTGGATGGGGCCGCGGTTGAATTGGCGGACTTCGTCGAAGACGGTGTAGTTGGGCAGGAAATGCTTGAACTGACGGGCGACGATTTCACCGCCCCGCAGGATGTAGTAGGCGTTATACAGGCGGTCGCCCTCCGTATACGGCCCTCCGACCGCAAGTGTTGGCCCGTCCGCGCAATCTGCTGCGATGTGTGCGATTTCCGCCATACAGGCTTGCTGGAACGCCGGTTTCATCACAAGGTCTTGCGTCGAGTATCCGGCGACAAACATCTCAGGCAGGGCCACCATATCGGCCCCTGCCTTTTTGCCTTCAGCCCAAGCTGCACGCGCTTTTGCCCCGTTGCCGGCGATGTCACCGACCGTCGGGTTTAGCTGGGCCATCGTGAGGCGAAACGTGTCTTTCATCGCGGGCGATCCTTGCAATTGCACCCGTTGATCTAGCAGATCACACGCCCAAGGGAAGCGCAGATGCGTCACACAATCTGCACCGTATACGCCACACCCTGCCCCCGCCTGCGCCACCACTGTGTCACAATCGGGCATTAATCATTGTTTGATCCAGCGAATTCGGTATTAATTCGCAACAAATAAAGAGCAGAGACAGGATAACGACGATGATGTTTGGATGGCCAAAAGGCGCTGTCGCCGCAACCGCACTTGCAGTCGGGATGACCGCATTCACGGCAGATCTGGCCTTCGCCCAGACACAGACGAAGCAATATGATGATGGCGGCGTCTACGAAGGCGAGTTCCGTGACGGAAAGCAGCACGGTCAAGGCACATACACCCTGCCCAACGGATACGAGTACACTGGTGAGTGGGTCGACGGTGAAATTCGCGGTCAAGGGACCGCGACCTTCCCGAACGGCTCGGTTTACGAGGGCACTTTTGCCAATGGCAAGCCTGAAGGCACCGGCAAGATTACCTTTGCTGACGGCGGCACCTATGAAGGCGACTGGTCCGATGGCAACATCACCGGTCAGGGGATCGCCAATTACGCCAATGGCGTGATCTACGAAGGTGAATTCCGCAATGCTCAGCACAATGGCACCGGGACCATGCGCAGCCCAAATGGGTATGTGTATGCCGGGTCTTGGATCAACGGCGTCAAGGAAGGCGAAGGCAGCGTCACCTACCCCGATGGCGCCGTCTATGAAGGAACATTGAAAGCCGGAGAGCGCGACGGCACTGGCACACTGACCGCTGCTGACGGTCTGGTCTATTCCGGCACCTGGGTTGATGGCCAAATCGAAGGCACAGGTCGTCTCGCGCAGCCGAACGGCGACGTCTACGAAGGCGATCTGGCAGACGGCCGCCGTCAGGGTCAGGGCAAGGTCACATATGCCAATGGCGACACCTATGAAGGTGGATTTGAGGACGACAAGCGTCATGGGACCGGAACATTTGTCGGGACAGACGGATATACGTACGTGGGTGACTGGATCGAAGGCGAGATCGAGGGGAATGGTGAAGTTACCTATCCCGACGGGTCCGTTTATACCGGATCGTTCTCAGCCGATCTTGCCAACGGGACCGGCAAGATCATCTATCCCGATGGGTCTTCCTACGAAGGTCAGTGGGAAAATGGCGTGATCAACGGAACCGGAACGGCGACTTACGCAAACGGTCTGGTCTATGAAGGTGAATTCCTGAACGCCAAAAACCACGGCAAAGGCAAAATGACCTATGCTGATGGCTACGTCTACGAAGGTGACTGGCTGGAAGGTCAACGCAACGGCACCGGCACGGCCACCTATGCAGACGGGACTGTATATGAGGGCACGTTTGTGAACGGTCAGCGAGATGGCACCGGCAGCATCACCTTGCCTGATGGGTTCACGTATACCGGCGCATGGGCTGGCGGTGAGATCAATGGCGAAGGTGTCGCAACCTACGCAAATGGCGACGTCTACGAAGGCAGCTTTGAAGGCGGCCGCCGTCAAGGTCAGGGCACCATGCGCTATGCGTCTGGCCAAGAGATTTCTGGACAGTGGGAAGACGGCGCCTTGGCTGACGAGCCTGCAGCCGAATAACCGGCACTCATTTCATCGAAAGGGGCGCAAGATTTCTTGCGCCCCTTTTTTGTGGAAAAAGTTCAATCTTTGTTCCCGCAGGTATACCAATTGTTAAGGTTAACCTGAGAGAGTGCGCAGGTAATTATTGACAGCCATGGACCTGCAGTGTGACGTCGGAAAACTATCTTGAAACTGAACTTAGCCACCTTGTCAGTACGGACGACAGAACCTGGAAATTCTTGCAGTCTGGCTCTCTTGATGGGGTTTGGTACTGGGACCTTGAAAATCCTGACCAGGAATGGATGAGCCCTGAATTCTGGCAGGTTCTTGGCGTCGATCCCGCAACGAAACGCCATGATCCGGCGGAATGGCAAGATATCATCTTTGAAGATGACCTGAAACTTGCGCTCAAGAATTTTGAGGCGCATTGCGCGGACCCCGATCACCCCTACGATCAGATCGTGCGCTATCGACATGCAGACGGGTCAACCGTTTGGATCAGATGCCGAGGCTTGGCGATCCGCGACGCCACCGGCAAACCGGTTCGCATGCTGGGCGCGCACACCGACATGACCCCTGTCAAACGATCAGAGGAAAATGCCCGCGCCGGGTGGCGCGCCGCTGAGACTGCAAATGCCGAACTTAAATCGTTCGCATATTCTGTGTCGCACGACATGAAGGCCCCAACTAATACGCTGAAATTGCTAATGAATGAGCTGACTGTGCTTGCCAGCGACACGTTGGATGAAGACGCAAAAGACGTCTTGCAGATGAGCATGCAAACAGTCGACCGGATGCAGGATTTGATCGAAGATGTGTTGGATTACACCCGCATTATCGGCAAGCCGCTGGTCTATGGCCCCGTCGATCTGAACGACTGCATCAAGACTGTCATGGCAGATTTAAGCGCTGACATCATTGAAAAGGAAGCCGAAATTCACGTCGGTGAATTGCCGGTGATTAACGGGCTACAAAGCCAGATGAACGTGTTTTTGCAGAACATGATCACAAATGCGCTGAAGTTTCACAAACCGGGCACCAAGCCGCAACTGCGCATTACCAGCTCTCGTGATATCGACAATGAACTTGTGTTGATCACGTTCGTAGATAAAGGGATCGGCATCGCGCCCCACAATCAAGACCGCATCTTTACACTATTTCAGCGATTGCATGGGCACGATGAAATTGCGGGCACCGGCATCGGCTTGCCAATGTGCCAGCGCATCGCATTAAACCACCGCGGCGATCTGACGATCGACTCCGCACTTGGCAAAGGTGCGACCTTTACGCTCGCACTCCCTTGGAGGCCGCTATGAAAGACGCCGTAAATCCACCAACGATCCCGGTGGCCATGATCATCGACGATGAATCCTTTGATCAAAAGATGTACAAGCGGATCATTGATCGATCTGGCCTTGTCGAAAAAACCCTTAGCTTTTCTGCCGCTGACCATGCGTTGACGTACTTACAGGAAAACCCTGATCAACCGATCGACCTGATCTTGCTTGATATCAACATGCCCCGCATGAACGGGTTCGAGTTTCTTGACATTGCAACCCGCGAGTTGGGGCCGAAATTTGCGAAGGTCTGCATCGTGATGCTGACCACGTCGCTGGATCCGAATGATCGCGAAAGGGCCGCCAGTTTTGAGATTGTGCGCGATTTTCTGAATAAACCCCTGACGCTTGATGATTTGCGCCGACTTGCCACCCTGATCGCGGAAGCAGACGCCTGATATCTAAACCGGCTCACCTGCATCAAGTCGGTCAAGCCATGCCTTCGCCTCGCTCAGGATCAATGCGCGCTTATCGGCGTCCATCCGGTTCCATGTGGCATACATTTGCCCCATCCGCGGGTTCTTCGCGAAGGTGTCTTGGTGCCTGTCCATGAAGTGCCAGTACAAAAGATTGAACGGGCAAGCCCCCTCGCCCGTCTTTGTGGTCACCGAATACCTGCAAGACTTACAGTAGTCGGACATCTTATTTATGTAATTTCCGCTGGAAACATAAGGCTTTGAGGCGATGATCCCGCCATCCGCAAATTGGCTCATCCCAATGGTATTCGGGGCCTCGACCCATTCGAATGCGTCTGCGTAAACGGCCAGATACCATTCGTGAATTTGCGAAGGTGCGATGCCGGCCAGCAGGGCAAAGTTCCCGGTGACCATGAGGCGCTGGATGTGGTGGGCGTAGGCCTCTTCTTTTGTCTGCGCGACCGCCTTTTGCATACACAGCATATCGGTTTCGCCCCCCCAGAAGACGGGCGGCAGGTCGCGGTCGTGGTTGAGGTGGTTGCGTGCAGTGTAATCCGGACCTTCGTGGAAGTAGATCCCACGCACGTATTCCCGCCAGCCGATGATCTGTCGAATAAATCCTTCGACCGCGTTCAGCGGGGCGTTGCCGTTTTTGTATTCGCGTTCAGCGGCTTGGCAGACGTTCAGCGGGTCCAGTAGCCCTGCATTCAGGTACAGTCCGATAATGGCGTGGTACATGAACCGCTGGTCCTGCATCATCGCGTCCTGGAAATCCCCGAACTTGGGTAGCCCGTGTTCAAGCCAATGGGCCAGGTGCTGTTTGGCCTGTCCACTGTCGGTGGCGAACCAGAAGGGCCGGATGTCACCGAAATTGTCGGCAAAGCGATCCTCGACAAGGGTCAGGACCTCTTCAACATCCTCATCAGGCGTGAATTTCATGGGCCCGCTAAACGTGACCTCATCGGGGGCCGGTTTGCGGTTGTCATGGTCATAGTTCCACTTGCCGCCTTCCGGCTGATCGCCGTCTATCAGCAGGCCAGTTTTGCGGCGCATGTCACGGTAGAAGTATTCCATCCGCAATTGCTTGCGCCCATCTGCCCAATCCTCAAAGTCCTTGTGGGTGGCGATGAAACGGTCATCGGGCAGGCTGTGGGTTTTCAAGGGCATATCGCCCAACGCCGCGATCAGCCGCCACTCGCCGGGTTCCGTGTAGACAACACCCGCGGCCTCATGTTTTGCCGCCCGGCGCAAAAGCTCGCCCGTGATAGAGCCGCTGTTTTGGGGGTCATCAAGCCGGGTGTAGGCGACCTGCCAGCCGTTGCTTTCCAGTTTGGCCGCGAATTTGCGCATGGCCGCGAAGAGAAAGGCGATCTTTTTGGGGTGATGCGGAACGTAAGCCGCTTCATTGGCGACTTCGGCCATGACCACAACATCCGCAGCCTTGTCGCATTTGCGCAGGGCAGAGAGGTTTTCAGACAGCTGATCGCCAAGGACAAGAACGAGCCTCACCAGACGATCTCCTTGCCAGCGTAGTCGAAAAATCCGCCAGTGTTGTCCGGGGTCAAGTCGTTGAGGACAGTGATCAAATTTGCAGCAGCTTTGGGTGCCGACGTCGTCTTGTGCCGCCCCGCATAATTGGCGGTGAACGGTGTTTCGACTGTGCCGGGGTGTAGCGCCACGCAGACGGATTGCTTATGTGACCGGCCCAGTTCAATCGCCGCCCCATGCACGATCTGGTTGAGGGCCGCCTTGGAGGCACGGTAGGAATACCAGCCACCAATCTGGTTGTCGCCAATCGATCCAACCCGCGCTGACAGGACACCAATAACGCCGCGCCGGTCTTTGCGTAAAAGCCTTGCCGCGTGGCGCAATATCAAGGCGGGGCCCACTGCGTTGACTGCAAAAACATCCTGCATTGCCTGTGCCGAAACAGCGGAAAGCGCCTTTTCCGGCGCGCCATCCGGCCCCGCCAGCACACCAATTGCCACGAAGATAAGGTCAAACGGACCGTCCAGCGCATTCAAAACCCGATCAACCGCCGCAGGGTCCGTCACATCCAAACCATCGCGCCGCGACAACCCGGTGACGGCAACGCTCCTGTCCTCCAGCTCTGCGACGATTGCCTGCCCGATCCCGCCGGTGGCACCCAAAACCAATGCATTTTCCATGACACCGGACCTAGGCCCAGACTGTGACGTGACCACCCCGCCCCTCCTTCATTTCGCCAAAACAACTCAAAAAACACTTTTCATTCATGCCTCCGCCTGTATGTTCGGGCGCATGAACAGGACCGCACATACATATTTCAACGCGCCTAATGCGCGTTTGGCGTGCGACGTTCTTCTTCTTAGCTGCCTCTGAGCGTGCCATCCGGCGCGACCGCTCAGGGGTGACCAGCGCCAAGACACAGCTCGCTAAGGAAAATCAATATGATACCCGTTAATCTGGCGCAAAAGCTTGCGCTTTTTGATGCCCATTGGGACCCCAAGGTCGTCGCCACCTATAATGGCAACGACGTCATGGTGGTCAAATTTCAGGGTGAATTCCCCTATCACAAGCATGACGACACCGATGATTTCTTTCTCGTACTGAACGGGGAATGCATCATGGACTATGAGAACGCAGACAGCGTGACTTTTGGTCCGGGAGAGCTTGTGGTTGTCCCCAAAGGGCAGATACATCGCCCTCGTGCCGAAAAGGAAGTTCAGGTCCTACTGATCGAACCCATCGGCGAACCCAATTCCGGCGACAGCGGTGTCACACCCGCCGCCAAAGACCATATTTAAAGGAACGGACAGATGACAAAGAACAAAGTCCTGATCTTCGACACCACCCTGCGCGACGGCGAACAGTCCCCCGGTGCCACCATGACCCATGATGAAAAGCTGGAGATTGCAGAGCTGCTGGACGACATGGGCGTCGATATTATTGAAGCCGGTTTTCCCATCGCCTCTGAAGGCGATTTCAAAGCCGTGTCGGATATCGCCCGACTGGCGAAGACATCCACGATTTGCGGGCTGGCCCGTGCCAACTTTAAAGATATCGACCGCTGTTGGGAGGCTGTGAAACATGCGCAGTCCCCCCGGATCCACACCTTCATTGGCACCTCGCCGCTGCACAGGGATATTCCCGGCCTCACGATGGACGAGATGGCAGAGCGTATTCATGAATGCGTCACCCATGCCCGCAACCTGACCGACAACGTCCAATGGTCCTCGATGGATGCGACGCGCACCGAGTGGGATTTTCTGAAGCGCACCGTTGATATTGCGATCAAGGCCGGTGCCACGACGATCAATATCCCCGATACCGTGGGCTATACCGAGCCTGTGGAAAGCGCTGATCTGATCAAGCGTTTGATTGCCGAGGTGGATGGCGCCGATGATGTCGTGTTTTCGACCCATTGTCACAATGATCTGGGGATGGCGACGGCCAACTCGCTGGCCGCTGTTGCTGGCGGTGCCCGGCAGATCGAATGTACGATCAATGGTCTGGGCGAGCGGGCTGGGAACACCGCCCTTGAAGAAGTCGTGATGGCCATGAAAGTCCGATCGGATATCATGCCCTTTGCCACGGATATTGATACCACCAAGATCATGGCGATCTCGCGCCGGGTTGCCACCGTTTCCGGTTTTCCGGTGCAGTTCAACAAGGCCATCGTCGGCAAGAATGCTTTTGCCCATGAAAGCGGCATTCACCAGGACGGGATGCTGAAAAACCGCGAGACGTTTGAGGTGATGAAACCCGAAGATGTCGGTCTGTCGGGAACGTCTTTGCCGCTGGGCAAACACTCTGGCCGGGCGGCCCTGCGCGACAAGCTGAGCAAGCTGGGGTTTGAGCTGGCGGACAATCAGCTGAAGGATGTCTTCGTCCGGTTCAAGGATCTGGCCGACCGCAAGAAAGAAGTCTTTGACGATGACCTGATTGCCCTGATCCAGCAGAACGATGCTGTTGAAGATCGTCTGAAGCTGAAGTCTTTGCGCGTGGTTTGTGGCACCGATGGTCCGCAAGAGGCGGACATGGTGTTGGAGATTGATGGTAAAGAGGTCAAGACAAAGGCGACCGGTGACGGCCCTGTTGATGCCACGTTCAACGCTGTGAAGGCACTTTTCGAACATACGGCCCGGCTGCAGGTTTATCAGGTTAATGCCGTGACTGAGGGTACAGACGCACAGGCAACAGTATCTGTCCGGATGGAAGAAGACGGCCGCATCGCAACCGGAACCTCGGCCGATACTGACACCGTTGTTGCAAGTGCTAAGGCCTATATCAACGCACTGAACCGTTTGCTGGTCCGTCGCGAAAAATCGGCACCCGGCGAAGACATCAAGGGCGTCAGTTACAAAGACGTATGATCGGGATAATTGGGGGCAGTCCGAGAAATCTGGCTGCCCCTTTGTCGTAGCAGCCCCCGATGGATAACCCAACGTTAGTGTCTATTCATCTTTATTGCTTAGGGGTTAATTGTTCGAAAAAGACAATTTTGTGGTGTGAAACGCGCAACTAGCTTCGTTTCAAATCGGATAAGCACAAGCGGCGAAAAGGTGCGCAAACCTTGAATTCAAGGGGTTTCCGTCACTTTGCGCACCGCCTATAAGGCTCTGGTCGGGCTTTGAGGACTCAGCCCTGATGTGAACGGGTTTGATGTGGTGGGAAGACCAAGGGTATGGCAATTTTCGGTAGTCTATTTTCGTCCGACATGGCGATTGACCTCGGGACGGCGAACACGCTGGTCTACGTAAAGGGTAAGGGCATTATTTTGTCTGAGCCATCTGTCGTCGCCTATCACGTCAAAGAAGGTCAGAAGAAAGTGCTGGCCGTGGGCGAAGATGCCAAGCTGATGCTGGGCCGCACCCCCGGCTCTATCGAGGCGATCCGCCCGATGCGCGACGGTGTCATCGCAGACTTTGATACTGCCGAAGAAATGATCAAGCATTTCATTCGGAAAGTTGCGAAACGCTCTACCTTTTCAAAGCCCAAGATTATTGTCTGTGTCCCGCACGGGGCCACCCCTGTTGAAAAGCGCGCGATCCGGCAGTCAGTGTTGTCTGCTGGTGCACGCCGCGCTGGTCTGATTGCCGAGCCGATTGCTGCTGCCATCGGTGCCGGCATGCCAATTACTGATCCGACCGGGAACATGGTTGTGGATATCGGTGGTGGGACGACTGAGGTGGCGGTCCTGTCTTTGGGCGACATTGTGTATGCCCGGTCTGTCCGCGTTGGTGGTGACCGGATGGATGAAGCCATCGTGAATTACTTGCGCCGTCAGCATAACCTGCTGATCGGTGAAAGCACCGCCGAGCGGATCAAGACATCGATCGGGACCGCCCGGATGCCCGACGATGGCCGTGGTGCGTCGATGGAAATTCGTGGCCGTGATTTGCTGAACGGTGTGCCGAAGGAAACCGAAATTTCTCAGGCGCAGGTGGCAGAGGCTTTGGCCGAACCGGTGCAGCAGATTTGTGAAGCTGTGATGACCGCGCTGGAAGCAACACCGCCTGATTTGGCCGCTGATATTGTCGACCGTGGCGTGATGTTGACCGGTGGCGGTGCCTTGCTGGGACAGCTTGATCTGGCCCTGCGCGAGCAGACGGGTCTTGCGATTTCTGTTGCCGATGAGAGCCTCAATTGCGTTGCTTTGGGCACCGGCAAGGCGCTGGAGTATGAAAAACAGCTGCGGCACGTTATTGATTACGAAAGCTAACCCGCTTTGACCTTTGGGCTGAGGCTGCACCGTGGCACGCGATAACAGAGAAGATTATGCGACCCCGCTTCGCCGTTTGTTGGTGGGGATTTTGCTGTTGGCGCTGTTTGCGACGTTCCTTGTGTGGCGGATCGACAGCCCAAGGGTGGAACGGTTCCGCGCGGCGGTGATCGACCGGGTGGTGCCGTCGTTTGACTGGGCGCTGGCCCCGGTGACCGGTTTGGTCAATCTGGTGCAGGACTTTCAAAGCTATCAGCAGTTGGCCGAACAGAACGATGATCTGCGCCGTGAATTGCAACAAATGAAAGCGTGGAAAGAAGCGGCCCTGCAGTTGGAGCAGGAGAATGCGAAGCTTCTGGACCTCAACAACGTCCGCCTTGATCCGCAGCTGACCTATGTCACGGGCGTTGTGCTGACCGATAGCGGTTCGCCGTTTCGACAGTCTGTTTTGCTTAATGTCGGTGCCCGTGACGGGATTATCGACGGGTGGCCCACAATGGACGGGATCGGCTTGGTCGGTCGCATTGCTGGCATGGGCAACGAAACCAGCCGGGTTTTGCTGCTGACTGATACCTCCAGTCGCATCCCCATCACGATCCAACCATCTGGACAGCAAGCTATTTTAGCGGGCGACAATACCCTGAACCCACCGATTGAATTTCTGGAGAACCCGGATTTGGTACGTCCCGGTGACCGCGTGGTGACATCGGGCGATGGCGGCGTGTTTCCCGCTGATTTGCAGGTCGGCCAAGTGGCCCTTGGGAATGACCAAAGACTACGCGTGCGTTTGTCGGCTGATTATGAACGGCTGAAATTCCTGCGGGTTTTGCGTGCGCAGCCACACGAGAACATCACCGATCCTGGCGGGCTGTTGGCACCCGCAGAGCTGGATATCGCCCCCCTTCTACCGGAGGCCGCTGTCGCTGTTGAGGCCGCAGATGGCTGAGACCCCGACAATGCAGATATGGACCGGTCGGGCGGTCTTTGTCCTGCTTTGTGCCCTTGTCATCTTCCTGCAGCTACTCCCCCTGGATACCCGCCCCGAGATTTGGCCCGTCCCCGACTTTTTGTTGCTAATTGCGCTGGCATGGTCCGCGCGCAGGCCTGATTTTGCCCCGATCACGTTTATCGCGATCATTTTCATGCTTGCAGACCTGTTGTTCCAGCGCCCACCCGGCCTTTGGGCCGGATTGGTTGTCATCCTATCCGAGATTTTGCGCCGCAGGTCACGGCAGTTGCGCAATATACCGATCATGTTGGAATGGATGTCCGTTGCCCTTGGGATCATCATGATCACTGTCATTTACCGGCTTGTTCTGGCGATTGTCCTGACACCACAAGCGCCCCTTGGCCTCACGATTATTCAAATGGCTATGACAATCTTTCTCTATCCGGTTATTCTTGGTATTGCCCATCTGGTGTTCGGCGTTTCGCGCCCGGCACCGGGACAGACCGATAGCCTAGGCCACCGTTTGTGATGATATGCCAATAAAACCCGCCAAAGATGGAGGACGCTCCACCCGCAAGATGAGCCGCCGCGCGATGCTGCTGGGCGGTGTGCAATTGTCTGTGGTCGCAGCCCTTGGTGTGCGCATGCAGTCGATGCAGGTGGAACAGGCCGAGGATTTCCGCCTGCTGGCAGAAGAAAACCGGATCAATATCCGCCTGATCCCCCCCGCCCGCGGCCTGATTTTTGACCGCAACGGGATGCCGATTGCTGACAATGAGCAGAACTACAGGGCCGTGATGGTCCGCGAAGATGCAGGTGACGTGGACGCGACGCTGGCCAAGTTGCTGACGCTGGTGGACATCCCCGAAGAAACCATCGCCAAGGCCCGCGAAGAGATTTTCAAACGCTCGCCTTTTGTGCCGGTCACGATTGCTGATCGTCTGTCCTGGGAGGATATGGCGAAGATCAACATCAACGCCCCCGCCCTGCCCGGCATTATCGCCGAGGTTGGGTTAAGCCGCGTATACCCGTGGGGCGCAGAGCTGGGCCATGTGACTGGCTATGTCGGTCCGGTCAGCGACTATGATCTGTCGAAGATTGACGATCAGGACCCCTTGCTGCAAATCCCGAAATTCCAGATCGGCAAGACCGGTGTCGAGAATAAGATGGAGCATACGTTTCGTGGCTCTGCCGGGACAAAGCGGATCGAGGTCAATGCGATTGGCCGCGTGATGCGCGAACTTGACCGGGTGCCCGGCGTCGCTGGTAAGGATGTCCAGCTGACAATTGATGCCCGGTTGCAAAGCTATGTGCAGGCCCGGCTGGATGGCGAAAGTGCCGGGGCCGTCGTGATTGACCTTGAGAACGGTGATCTGCGTGCTGTCGCCTCTGCCCCGACGTTTGATCCGAACCTGTTTGTGCGTGGGATTTCCGTCAAGGACTGGACTGACCTGAACGAGAATAAATACCGTCCGCTGGCTGCCAAGGCCGTGCAAGGCGCCTACCCGCCCGGATCAACTTTCAAGATGGTCACTGCTTTGGCCGCACTAGAAGACGGCGTGATCGACCCCGAAGAAACCGTGTGGTGCCCCGGCTTTACCGAAGTGTCCGGTACAAGGTTCCATTGTTGGAAACGCGGTGGTCACGGCAATATCAACTTCCATGAAAGCCTGAAGCAGTCCTGCGATTGCTATTATTACGAAGTCAGCCAGCGTGTCGGGATCGACAAGATGGCGGCGATGGCCCGCAAGCTGGGTCTTGGGATTAAGCATGATCTGCCGCTGTCCGCCGTGTCATCGGGGCTGGCACCGGACAAACAATGGAAAACCGACGTGCGCGGAGAAGCGTGGCGGATCGGGGATACGGTGAACGCATCTATCGGTCAGGGATATGTCCTTGCATCGCCGCTACAACTTGCCGTGATGACTGCCCGATTGGCGACGGGGCGATCGGTACAACCGCGGCTGGTGAAATCAGTGGATGGGGTCGAGACCGTATCGGGGGCTGGCGTGTCGCTGGGGATCAACGAAAACCTGTTGCGCCGGGTTCGGGCCTCGATGAACGATGTCAGCAATCACTTGCGCGGAACCGCTTATCGCTCTCGGATCGTGGCGGAAGGTGCGGAAATGGCGGGCAAGACCGGGACGTCCCAGGTCCGCCGCATTACCGCGGAAGAGCGCGCGCGCGGTGTGACACGCAACGAGGATCTGCCTTGGGAGCGTCGGGACCATGCGCTGTTTGTAAATTTCGCGCCGGTTGTGAACCCGCGATTTGCCATTTCTGTGATCGTGGAACATGGCGGCGGTGGATCGCGCGCCGCGGCCCCGATTGGGCGCGACATCACGCTTCAGGCGCTTTATGGCGGCCAACCACCGCTGGATGCTTACCCTTCTGGCGACCGAGAGCGGATCGAAGAGCAGCAAAAGCGGATTGCTGATATGATGGCTGCTGTCTCGACGCGGGCCACGGGGGACCGAGCCTAAATCATGAGTTATCTTGAGTACAACACCAAGTATGTCCCGACTGGCTTTCGTAAGCTGTTGTACATTAATTGGCCAATTGTTTTCCTATTGTCAGCAGTGGCTTGCGCCGGTTTCTTAATGTTATTTTCCGTTGCCGGAGGATCCGCTGACCCGTGGATGAGCCGCCAGATGGAGCGGTTCATTGCAGGTTTGGTGCTGATGCTGGTTGTCGCGATGGTCCCGATTTGGTTCTGGCGCAATGTTGCGGGTGTCGCCTATGGCATCGCCTTCATGCTGCTGATCGCTGTTGAATTTGTGGGCGTCGAGCGGAACGGATCGCAGCGCTGGCTGGATTTGGGCGTGATGGATTTGCAGCCCTCTGAATTGATGAAAATCACCCTCGTGATGTTGCTGGCCGCCTATTACGACTGGTTGCCGACGCACAAGACCTCGCGGCCATTTTGGGTGTTCCTGCCGATCTGCATGATCCTGCTGCCCAGCTATTTTGTTCTGTCGCAGCCGGACCTTGGCACCACACTGCTGCTGATGCTAGGCGGGGCAGCTGTGATGTTTGTGGCCGGCGTCCATTGGGCATATTTCGCCACCGTGATCGCGGCAGGCGTTGGCGCTGTGGTCGCCGTTTTTGAATCCAAAGGAACCCCTTGGCAGATCCTGAAGGACTACCAGTATCGCCGTATTGATACGTTCATTGATCCATCGAATGATCCCTTAGGTGCCGGCTACCACATCACGCAGGCCAAGATTGCGTTTGGATCCGGTGGGTGGACTGGACGGGGGTTCATGCAGGGCACCCAAAGCCGATTGAACTTCTTACCTGAGAAACACACCGATTTCATTTTTACGACATTGGCTGAGGAATTCGGCTTTATCGGCGCGATCACGTTGCTGACCCTCTACGTGCTGATCGTGTTCTTCTGCGCAGCCTCTGCGATCACCAACAAAGATCGCTTCTCAGCCCTACTGACCCTTGGTGTCGCAATGACGTTCTTTTTATTCTTCGCGGTGAACATGGCGATGGTTACCGGCCTGGCCCCGGTTGTTGGGGTGCCGTTACCGCTGGTCAGCTATGGAGGATCCGCGATGTTGGTGTTGATGTTAGCCTTTGGCATGGTCCAAAGCGCCCATGTGCATAAGCCACGCTGATGTTAAAGGTTCTTTTTGCAGCCCCTGACGGCCTTTGGGACGACTACAAGGACCACTTGCCAGATGCCTTTGTGGCAGCGGGGGTGGAAGTTGATCTGGCGCGGGATCATGCTGCGGCAGACGTCGATTACATCATTTATGCCCCACACGACGGGTTGACCGATTTCGCACCGTTTACACGGTGCAAAGCGGTGCTGAGCCTTTGGGCCGGGGTTGAGCGGATTGTCACAAATACAACCTTGACCCAGCCGCTGGCCAAGATGGTGAACCCCGACCTGACCCAAGGGATGATCGAGTGGGTAACGGGTCATGTTTTGCGTCATCATCTGGGCATGGATCGCCATATCACTGATCAAAGTGGTTGCTGGGTGCAGGACGCCCCACCGCTGGCCAAGGATCGGCCCCTAACCGTGCTGGGTCTTGGTTCACTTGGGACGGCTTGTGCGCAGGCCTTGGCCGGGATCGGATTTTCCGTAACCGGGTGGAGCCGGACTGCCAAGGATGTCCCCGGTATCACTTGCCAATCTGGTGACGAGGGGCTGTACAGGGCATTGCAAGATGCTCAAATGGTGGTCCTATTGTTGCCTGACACAGCTGCGACGCAAAATATCTTGAACGCCGAAACACTGGCGCTGCTTGCAAAGGGTGCTTTTGTGATCAACCCCGGCCGAGGGCCCTTGATTGATGATGATGCCCTGATCGATGCCCTTGATCGCGGCCAGATCGCACATGCGACGTTGGATGTGTTCCGGGTGGAGCCGCTGCCGCAGGACCATCCGTATTGGGCCCATCCACAAGTCACTGTGACCCCCCATATCGCCGCAGAAACGAGGCCGGAGACGGCTGCGATGGAGGTCGCCAAGAACATTGCACGAAGCGAAAAAGATCAAACGTTACTGAACCTTGTAGACCGCAGTTCAGGTTATTAGACGGCCGATTTTTATAGAAAAACCGTTAGATTAAACGCGGTGGCTTGTTTGGGTCCATGCCGGGCGCACTTGGGGCGGCAGGCACCTCTGGTTCGGGCAGGTCAAAGCGCAGGCCGACCTTTGCCAAATGCGCTGAAAGCGGGTCCACCGCCCGTAGAAACATCACATCGATGCTGCCAGCTTCAATGCCCGAAAACGTCAATGCCTCGCTTGCTGCTGTCGCCAGCGCGTCCTCGGACCCAGGCACCGCATCCACAAAGGCCAGCACATGTCCCCGGCTGTTGTCATCGTACACCGCAGCCGCAAGATAGGCGAAACGAGCAAGCCCTGCAGCCGTCGCCAGCTTCCGGTCCAACCCGGTCAAAACGGCTTCCGGCAATCCACCCGGCGCGTTGACCTCTGTGATCCGCGCTTCTGCCTGTTCAGGCGCATGGCTCAGCGTTTCTGCCAGCCAATCAACCGCGTCCGACGGGATCAACATTTCCGAGGGGGCGACCTGCAGGTTAAGGCCCAAGCCAATGCCCTGTCCTGTGATCATGGACACCAGATTGCGCCCTGCCATACCTGCAAAGGGCACAATGCGGCCCACAAATTCTGACAGCCGCTCTTCCCGGTCGAACACAAGTGCGAACCGACCGTCCGAGATGTCGAATATCTCTGGGCTGATCTTATCCCCATCCGGTTCGCCCGAGAGCAAAAGAAACAGCTCGGTGTCCGCCAGCCGCTCGTAAAACCGCAAACGCAGTGTGTCGTCATCGGGGGCAGCCATCATGGCCGCGTGCGCTGTATCCAGATCAGTCATGCGCCGAGAGGTAGTGCGCGCAGTCGTTACTCGCAAGGGGCTGCGCGCGATGATATCTGCCAGACATGTTGAACGACAAAATCACCACCTGCCGGATTTGTGCGGACCGCTTTGCTGCCACGCACACCCGGCATGCGCCCCGCCCTGTGGCCTGGTTTCAACCGCGCACCCCGATCTTGATTGCCGGGCAAGCCCCTGGCATGCGGGTTCATGAAAGCGGCAGGCCGTTTGATGATCGCTCTGGTGACAGGTTGCGTGACTGGATGGGTCTAGACAAAGGTCAGTTCTATGATCGCAAGACTGTCTCGTTTTTGCCCACTGCCTTTTGCTTTCCGGGGTATGACGCCCGCGGCTCAGATTTACCGCCCCCGCCCATTTGCTGGGAGACCTGGCATAAAGCCGTGATGGATCATATTGGTCCCCCGCAAGTTCGCCTGATCATCGGCACCTACGCGATTGCACGTCATTTGGGCCGCAAAGGTCCGCTGAGCGCAATTATTGCCGACTGGCGCAGCTTTCCTGTCGGAACGTTTGTGTTGCCGCATCCGTCGTGGCGCAACACGGGCTGGCTCAAGCGCAACCCCGTGTTTGAGACTGACGTCCTGCCGGTCATGCGCGCTGCAATCCGTCAGTGTATGCCGTCTTGATCAAGGCAGGACGTTAGGAAACCGAATTTCCCCTGTCTTTTTTCCCGTTTTTCAGGCATATAACCAGCAAAGGGGGCGCCTCGTGAGGGGCTGTTAACCTATGTCGTCAACAATGGCGCCACCCATTGAGGGAACCATATACGGGCAGATGCTGGAATTTTCGAATGTCTCAAAGTCGTTCTGGACAGGAACGCGGCGCAAGGTGATCCTTGATCGCGTGTCTTTTCGCGTCGAATTGGGCCACTCGCTGGGCATCCTTGCTCCCAATGGCACGGGCAAGACCACGCTGATCAATATGATGGCAGGCCTTGAGAAACCGGATGAGGGTCAGATCACGCGCAACTGCCGGATTTCCTTTCCCTTGGGGTTCATGGGCGGTGTTGTTGGCAAGCACACAGGCCGCGAAAACAGCCGCTATATTGCCCGGTTATATGGGTTGGACCCCGACTATGTTGAATCCTTCAGCCGCTGGCTTTGCGGGATCGAGGAATATTTTGATCAGCCTGTCGGCATGTATTCTCAAGGCATGCGTGCCCGGTTTACATTTTCACTGATGTTGGCGCTGGATTTCGACATCTATTTGATCGATGAAGGCATGCCCAGCACAATGGACGTTGATTTCAATCGCAAAGCTGGTGAAATCCTGCGCGAGCGGCTGGAAAAGACCACTGTAATCATCGTATCCCACCAAGCGGCCACGTTAGAACGGTTCGCCCGGTCCGCCGCCGTTCTTAATAACGGTAAGCTGCAAATGTTTGATACCTTGGAAGAAGCGAAACGGCTGTATGACTATGAAACCCAAGGCTAAAAAGTTCCGCATCAGGCAGGATAGCGGTGCGCCGAAAGCCGGCAAGAAACCCAGCGGGACGCTTCCCCCCTCTGAGCCGCCGGACGACCCACCTCAGCCGCCTGTGCCGAATGCGGCGACCTCGCTGGATGATATCCGCAAGGAAGGTTTGACAGGGCGCCAATTGCGTATGGCCCGCCGGGTTGCCCAGAAGAATGGCCTTGCTGTCACGTCTGACTTTGACGCTGTGCGCCAGTTGCGTGGCCTTGGGATTGATCCCTTCCAGCGCAACACCATCCTGGAGCTTGTTAAACCTGAAGGGCCGGGTGGCGCAGACGCTGGCACCAAAAAGGAACTTGGTCAGGTTCAATTGCCTCAAACCGTTCAGCAGCAGGGCACAGGCCTGCCATCAACCGATGTAGCCAGCCCAGCTGACCGCCGCGGCAATGAAATCATGGAAATCCAACGCGATCTGGCTAAGCGGCGCCGCCGAAGGATGGCCTTGCTGGCCACGCGCCTGTCTACCTTCGTTATGTTGCCAACTGTTTTAATTGGGTACTACTTTTTCGCGATGGCGACCCCAATGTACGCCACAAATTCTGAGTTCGTTATACAACAGGCAGAGGCCGGTGGCGCAGCTGCAGGACTTGGCGGGTTGTTTCAGGGCACATCGCTGGCCACCCAGCAGGATAGTATCACTGTCCAACGTTACCTGGCATCGCGCGAGGCGATGTTGCGGCTGAATGACGACCACGGCTTTAAGACCCATTTCAGCGGTGAAGACATTGATCAAATTCAACGCCTGCCGGACGATGCCACAAACGAAGACGCCTTTGATGTCTACACCAACAAGGTGAAGGTCAGCTATGATCCGACCGAGGGCATCTTGCGCATGGAGGTGATCGCAGCTGATCCCGCCACCAGCCAGACCTATTCGGAAGCTTTGATCGGGTATGCCGAAGAGCAGGTTGATCAACTGACCCAGCGCCCCCGCGATGAGGCGATGCGCGGCGCTTTGCAGACCTACGAGGAAGCCGAACAACGCCGCGCTGAGGCCTTGAATGAATGGCTTAGCATTCAAGAAGAACTACAAGTGGCTGATCCCGTTGGCGAAACATCCGCGCTGACTGCGCAGATTTCTGCGCTGGAACAACAACGCCAGCAGCTGCAGCTTAGTCTGGATGCCCGGCTATCGGTGGCAAACCCGAACCAGGCGCAGGTTGCTGATTTGCGGCGACAGATTAGCAGTATCGAATCCTTGATCGAAGTGGTCCGCAGTCAAATCAGTGACACCAGCAATGGATCCGGCTCGCTGGCCGCCCAGAATACACGTCTGCGTTTGGCCGAAGAAAACTACACCTTCCAGACCCTGCAAGTGCAAGCGGCCCTCGCCCAACGCGAATCCGCCCAGATCGAGGCAAACCGTCAGGTCCGTTACCTGTCGTTGGGGGTCAGGCCCATCGCCCCCGATGAGGCCACGTACCCCCGCGCCTTTGAGAATACGGCGCTTGCTTTTCTCATCTTTTCAGGGATTTACCTCATGTTATCACTGACTGCCTCAGTCCTGCGCGAACAGGTGTCTTCATGATGCACGACGTCCAGATTGGTGACCTGATCGTCAGCAATGATCGCCCTTTGCTGGTGATTTCGGGGCCTTGCCAATTGGAAAGCGCGGATCACGCCTTGATGGTGGCGGTCCAGATGGCTGAAGTGTGCAAAGCCGCGGGCGCACAATTCATCTTCAAAGGCAGCTACGACAAAGCGAACCGAACTTCTGTGGGCGGCAAGCGCGGCCTTGGCATGGACGAGGGTCTAAAAGTCATGCAAGCCGTGAAAGATGCGGTCGGCTGCCCTGTCCTGACTGACGTGCACAGCCCAGAGCAATGCGCGACGGTCGCTGAAACATGCGATGTCTTGCAGATACCAGCCTTCTTGTGCCGTCAGACCGATCTGTTGCTGGCCGCCGGTAAGACAGGTGCCGTGATCAACATCAAAAAGGGTCAGTTTCTGGCCCCATGGGATATGTCCAACGTCGTCGCTAAGGTCGAAAGCACGGGAAACAAACGGATATTGCTGACCGAGCGTGGTGTATCCTTTGGCTACAATACCCTTGTTGCAGACATGCGCTCTCTGCCCACGATGGCAAAGACCGGTTATCCGGTTGTGATGGACGCGACCCACTCGGTGCAACAACCGGGTGGCCAAGGCGGATCATCTGGCGGACAGCGTGAATTTGCCCCCGTCATGGCCCGTGCGGCCGTGTCCCTTGGCATCGCCGCCGTGTTCATTGAAACCCACGAGGACCCGGATAATGCACCCTCTGACGGTCCGAACATGATCCCGCTGGATCAGATGGGGCGCGTAATCGAAAGCCTGATGGCCTTTGACAAACTGGCGAAAGCAGACCCACTGCGGGTGTGACACCGGCGAAAACGCAGCTAAGGTGTCGGGGATTTCAAGACCCGGACATTGCATGCGTATTATTCGATTTCTCTGCCTGACCTTTTGTTTGCTGACCACCCTGCCCGCCTCTGCCCAAGAGGCAGGCGGCACCATCAGCGCCATCAACACCGACCAGCAAGATGCGGCAATCGGCCAGCGGATCCGCGAGATCCTCGTGGAGCTTGGCAACTACGAGGACGTGCAAGTCATTGTATCTGAAGGCGTCGTCACGCTGGAAGGAACTGCAACCTCGGCGGTTGAGGCGGCCGAGCTGGATGCGTTGGCCGGGCGTGTCGAAGGGGTTGTCGCTGTCAAAAACGAGGTGACAGAGACCGCAGACATCGCGCGCCGCTTGAACCCTGCGTTTACACGCTTCCAAGAGCGTCTGTCGCAGGTCGTCACAGTTCTGCCGGTTGCTGCCATCGCCGCTGGCGTCGCCGCAATTATCATCTGGATTGGCATGATGATCGCCCGCGCCAGGCAACCGTGGGAAAGACTGGCCCCGAACGCATTTATCGCAGATTTGTACCGCCAGATCGTACGGATTGTATTTGTCCTAGGCGCGTTGGTCATTGCGCTGGATATTCTGAATGCGACGGCTTTGCTGTCGACGATTCTGGGGGCCGCTGGTCTGATTGGTCTGGCCCTTGGTTTCGCCGTTCGCGATACTGTCGAGAACTTTATCGCCTCAGTGATGCTCTCGATCCGGCAGCCGTTTCGCCCAAATGACACCGTTGAAATCAACGGCGATCAGGGCAAGGTCATCCGCCTGACCAGCCGGGCAACGATCCTGCTGAGTTTTGACGGCAATCACATTCGTATCCCCAACGCGACTGTCTTCAAAAGCCGGATCATCAACTACAGCCAGAACACAGAACGGCGTTTCATGTTCTCGATGCTCATTGATCGCAACGCGGACCTTGGACAAGCCCGCGAGATTGTCGAGGTAACGGTGCAAGAGCTGCCTTTCGTATTGGCAGACCCCTCCGCCAGCGTGTGGATTGACACATTCGAGACAAGCGGTGTTTCATTGGTGGTGACCGGGTGGATTGATCAACATGCCACCTCGATTGTGTTGGCCAAGGGCGAGGCTATCCGTCAGGTCAAGCGCGCCTTGATGGACGCGGATGTCGGCATGATTGATAGCGCCCAAGTCGTTGTGATGGCCCATCAAGGCAAGCCCGCGACCGACGTCGCACCGATTCAGGAAACTGACGAAGTCTCTGAAGTAGCCCCCGAAACCGATACACAACTGGACCGGATCATCGCCGCTGAGCGAGATGACGACGCTGCAGAAGATTTGCTACGCGAAGACAGTTTGAAAGAATAACCAACGCGGCCCCGATTTTTGTATATCAGGGGCTTGAACCATACGAGCCTTCATCGTATTCAGCGCCTCGCTGCTGGGATGTAGCCAAGTGGTAAGGCAACTGTTTTTGGTACAGTGTACCGTAGGTTCGAATCCTACCATCCCAGCCAGCGTTCTCCTGATATGACATCCGGCGAGAGTTGACACTTATCCAGCGAGACTTGGCACTTTTGCCGGGCAAGAATGAAACTTTCATCATCTTGGGAGGGTTTGGGAGCCTTCTGCTTACAGAAGTGGCCCATCTTTTTTGTCCGTCGTCAGGGTTTTTGGGACCACAGGCGGCTTAAACTGAGAGAGAGTTCAGCTCATCTGGTTGGTTTGATTGTGCGGCGTGCTGGCGGTCATGCAAGCGTCGCGCTTCGAGTGTCTTTTGTTTGATCCTTTCACGTTGCTTTAGAATGGCTTTGTCACGGCCGAAGTAGACGTCGGCAGGTGTGACGTTGTTGATGCTCTCGTGGTAGCGTTGGTGATTGTAGTGATCGACGAAGACTTCGATCTGAGCTTCGAGGTCACCCGGCAGGAAGTAGTTTTCCAGCAGGATGCGGTTCTTCAAGGTTTGGTGCCAACGCTCGATCTTGCCTTGGGTTTGGGGATGATACGGTGCACCGCGCGAGTGTTTCATGCCCTTGCCTTTCAACCATTCCGCCAAATCGCCTGAGACGTAGCTTGAACCGTTGTCGCTAAGTAGCCGAGGCATGTGAACGACATGCACCTGGTCGCAGCCGGATGCCTGCAATGCGAGGTCCAGCGTGTCGGTCACGTCTTCTGGACCTGTCACGGTTTCGTGCCGCCCCAAGTGCTCGTTTAGGCCACTTTCCGTTCGAAAGCGACGGGGCTTTTCCAGCCCAATGCTGAGTGCCGTCGACGCGGATTGTAGAAGCCATTGATGTACTCGAAGATGGCCATC
>CALILP010000055.1 GCA_938016515.1 uncultured Paracoccaceae bacterium | reverse complement strand
GCGCAACCCAATGAAATCCTTGCCGTTACCTTCACCAACAAGGCGGCGCGCGAGATGAAACTGCGGGTCGCCAGGCTCCTGGGTCACGAGGTCGAGGGCATGCCCTGGCTCGGCACGTTTCACGCCATCTGCGTGAAGCTTCTGCGCCGCCATGCCGAGCTCGTGGGGCTGAAAACAAATTTCACGATCCTCGACACCGACGACCAGGTGCGGCTGTTGAAGCAGATCGTGCTGGCCGCCGACATCGACGAAAAACGCTGGCCCGCCAGACAGTTGGCCGGGCTGATCGACAACTGGAAGAACCGCGCCTGGACGCCGGAAAAAGTCCCTGCCGCCGAGGCCGGGGCCTACAACCACATGGGCGGCGAACTTTACGCCGAATACCAGGAACGTTTGAAGTCGCTCAACGCGGTCGATTTCGGTGACCTTCTTTTGCACATGGTCACGATCTTCCAGACCCACGAAGACGTCCTCGCCCAATACCAACGCTGGTTCCGCTACATCCTCGTGGACGAGTACCAGGACACCAACGTCGCCCAGTATCTCTGGCTCCGCCTTCTGGCGGGCGGGCACAAGAACATCTGCTGCGTCGGCGACGACGACCAGTCGATCTACGGGTGGCGTGGCGCCGAGGTGGGCAATATCCTACGGTTCGAAAAGGATTTTCCGGGTGCCGTGGTAATCCGGCTTGAGCAGAATTACCGCTCGACCGCCCATATCCTGGCCGCTGCCTCGGGCGTGATCGAGGCGAACCAGGGACGCTTGGGCAAGACGCTCTGGACAGAGGCCGAGGGCGGCGAGAAGCTTCGCCTCATCGGTCATTGGGACGGCGAGGAAGAGGCCCGCTGGATCGGTGAAGAGGTTGAAGCGATGCAGCGCGGCACCCGTGGGATGGACAAGATCAGCCTTGACCACATGGCTATTCTCGTCCGCGCCTCCCACCAGATGCGCGCCTTTGAGGATCGGTTCCTGACGATTGGTCTGCCCTACCGCGTCATCGGCGGCCCCCGGTTCTACGAGCGGATGGAGATCCGGGATGCGATGGCTTATTTCCGGTTGGCCGTATCTCAGGACGATGATCTGGCGTTCGAGCGGATTGTGAACACTCCCAAGCGCGGTCTTGGCGATAAGGCCGTTCAAAAGATCCAGATGGCGGCCCGTGCGAATGGTGTGTCTTTGGTCGAAGGCGCGCGGATTTGCGTGCAGGAAAAGCACTTTGGCGGGAAGGGTCTGAAAGAGCTGTCCATTCTTGTTGATGGGCTGGACCGGTGGCACAGCCAGTTGGTCAGCGAACAAGACACCCATGTCGAACTGGCCGAGATGATCTTGGACGAGTCCGGCTACACCGGGTTCTGGCAGAACGATAAAACGCCAGAGGCACCGGGGCGGCTGGAGAACCTCAAGGAACTTGTGAAAGCGTTAGAGAATTTCGAGAACCTGCAGGGCTTCCTCGAACACGTCAGTCTGATTATGGACAACGAGACGGAAGAGCAGGGCGAGAAGGTCAGCATTATGACCCTGCACGCGGCCAAAGGTCTGGAGTTTCCGGCCGTGTTCTTGCCCGGTTGGGAAGACGGCTTGTTCCCGTCGCAGCGGTCAATGGATGAAAGCGGGCTGAAGGGCCTAGAGGAAGAGCGGCGTCTGGCCTATGTCGGCATCACACGCGCCGAAGAAATCTGCACGATCTCTTTTGCCGCGAACCGGCGGGTTTACGGCCAGTGGCAGTCAGCCTTGCCGTCCCGGTTCATCGATGAATTGCCAGAGGATCATGTGGATGTCCTGACCCCGCCGGGCCTGTATGGCGGTGGCTTTGGGGCGGCTGGCATGGCCGCGACAGCGTCGCCCGCCGCGCAGGCCTCGATGGGGTCGGATCTGCATCAGAAGGCTGCGGATGCGAATGTTTATAACTCTCCGGGGTGGCGGCGCTTGCAGGCGCGCGGGGCGCAGCGGGGCATGTCGCAACCCTCTGAGGCCCGCAATATGACGATTGATCTGGATGCGGTCAGCGCCTTTACGACCGGCGACCGGGTCTTCCACCAGAAGTTTGGGTATGGCGAGGTGATGGCGATCGAAGGCGATAAGCTAGAGATTGAATTTGACAAAGCCGGATCAAAGCACGTGGTCGCCCGCTTTGTGGTCAGCGCGGAAAAGGCGGATGACGTGCCGTTTTGATGGGATCGGGCGGGTTTGCGGGGCGCCGTGGGTATTTATTTATTCAGGATCAACCTTGGGTCTCTGGCGCGGGCGTCGCAGCTGCTTTCACCGTGAAAGTGCCGGGGATTTTGGCGTTTTCCCAATCAGGCGTTTCCGCGACCTGCGCAATTTGAAAACCGCTTTGAATGAGGGCGTTTAGGATCTCTGCCAATGTCCAAAAGCGGTACTGGCATTTCCCCAAGGGGGCGCCAAGTGGATCCGGGTTTGGCACATCAGCTTCAACAAGATCGGTCGAAAAGTAGTCCTGAGAACCCTCTTTCCAGAACAACTTACGCTGAATTGGGTGAAATTCGTTCAGGATCAGCACACCATCGTCTGCAACCAGATGTCGCATAACAGCGAAAAACCGAGAAATATCTTGATGATAGTGCAGAATGCCTAACTCTAGGACAAGCGCATCAAACTTGTAAGGTAAATCCAGCGCGCGCGCCGCCATGATGTCGCAAACGATGTACTGAACAGAAACGTTTGCGGCTTCAGCCAGTGCAACTGCATAACGACGGTTCTCTTCGGAGAAGTCGATCACATGAACTTCAGCGCCCATCGTCGCAAGCGCAACGGCCACCCGGCCATGCGAACCTTGGACACTGCAAATACGCTTCGCTTGTGGGGGCCCTAAAATCGGCAGGATACGCCGGACTGGATGTTCTGGATTGGTAAGGATGTCCTTTGCTGCGGCATCCGCAGGACCAAAAGCTGCAACCCATGCGTCGTAGCGGTTTGCATTCCATGACGTCTGATTTGCTTTGGTTGTGGTTGGTGTCATCCGGCAAGCGTATCCGATCGCCCCAGTTCCACAAGCGGTCCATTCCCAACTCGGCGGTATTGAGCAGTCTGGCCGCATTGTCCCTTTTGGGCGCAATACCTACGGATGACGTGTCTCGGTCTAGATCTCGCTCACGACGCCGTGCACCAACTCAAATGACGCGGACAAAGCAATCCTTCGTTCATTGATGGCAACGCCTGCACTGACCGATCAGAGCCTTGGGTCAGGACCCATTCATTTTGCGTCATCAGTGCTGCGGAGCGACGGGTTTTGATCTCATGTCACCTCGGGGAAGCCTTCGACATGCACCGCGCGGTTTAGGAATTCAGAAACCATCAGCTGGCGCAGATCATGGACATCGGATGGCCGCATGTAACGTTGATCGGGCCGTGGATGAACCGTCAGACCACCGGCGCCGGCATTCACAGCAATGCGGCCCCGGTCCGCCACGTTTGGCCATGTGTGATCGCGCCGGTTCCGCAACAACGCGGCAACGTTCCTGTTGACAGATGGCATCACCATGTCTGTCTTCCCCGGTTGTTTTGTCATGTGGCCGCCTGATCAATCCCGAACATGTTCCTGTATTTTGACGGGGACGTGCCACGTAATTTTCGGAATTCGCGGCGGAACGTTTCGCCGCTGCCAAATCCTGACAGCTTGCTAATATTGTTCAATGAAATATCGGTCGTCTCCAAGAGGTCAGCAGCATAAGAAACGCGGGTGGCGGTAAGCCACACCAATGGTGTTTGACCGGTCGTCTCGTGGAACTTTCGCGCAAAAGTGCGCAACGTTAGGCCTGCCACGTCCGCCATGCGGGACACAGTCCAGTGTTGTTCTGGGTTCTTTCGTATCAAGTCCAACAACGGTGCGACCCGTCCGCCGCGTTCGTGTGAAACCGGTGCGGCAAGAAACTGCTGCTGGCCACCGTCACGATGTGCTGGAAGCACAAGACGTCTTGCAACGGAATTTGCAACGGCTGCCCCGTAATCCTGCCGGACGATATGCAGGCATAGATCAAGACCAGCAGCAGAGCCAGCAGACGTCAAAATAGATTGATCTTCGATGTAAAGCACATCCGGCTCCACCCGAACGTTTGGGTATTTGCGCGCAAGGATATTTGCATAACGCCAATGGGTTGTCGCCCGTTTGCCATCCAGCAAACCAGCCGCGGCAAGGACGAATGCACCCGAACAAATCGAGGCGATCCGCGCGCCATTCCCATGCGCTGCTTTAAGGGCTGAAATCAAATCTTGCGGCACAAGCGCATGGGCGTCGCGCCATCCCGGAACCAGAATGACATCTGCATGCGACAGCTGACTAAGGCCCCCTTCGGCCTCGACACGGATACCCCCAATTGCCCGCAACGGCCCCGTTTCGGCGGCGACAGTCGTCAGGTGATACCAGTGGTCAAATTCCGGTCTGGGCAGTCCGAACACTTCAAGTCCGATCCCATATTCAAACGCGCACAGCCCGTCATAGGCCAGCAGGCAAACACGTGGGCTGGGGCGATCGTGCAGTGATGGCGGTACGGGTGCGCCACCTTGATGATTGGCTAAAAGACGCTTTGGCATTATTTGACCGTCTACTGGCATTTTTGCCAGTGTACCGCACAAAGTTCGCGGTGCAAGACCAAGCGGACAAGGGTATTCTAGGGTCACATGAAACTGCACCTCACCTGTCCGGAGATCCATAGATATGACAACAACGCCACGTCCCCTCCGATCCAGAGAAAACGATACTTTCGCTATCTGTTTGGCCGAAATCCTCAAGGCTGACCTGGACGCGATCCCGGCGGCATCTCGTGGTCTTGGACGAGAAAGGATCGGATGGTGGCTCGCCGCCCAGAACCTCGCCCTGATACCCGTAAATCAACCTGCGTCATTTGAATGGGCCGGTTGGTGGATTGGGCGGTTAGAAGGCGGTGACGGATTTGTTGTGATGGCGGGAACGCCATCTGGTGTTGCTTGGGTTCCAAAGGGTGTCATTTCCGGAACCGGCCCCGTCGTCGAAGGATGGGTCATCGCACCCCCCGCGTTGTCTTTGCCAGGGCGAGACCAAAAGTCTGGTACTGTCGAAGAGATATTTCGCTTCGCGGACTCTGGCTCATCCGCAGAGCCGCTTTTGTCAGCAAAGTTGATTGCAGGTGTCGGAATTGAAGGCGACCGCTATGCGCTGGGAAAGGGCCACTTTCAAGGCGAAGGCCGCTGGGGTCAGGCGTTGACGCTCATCGAGGCCGAAGCCATCGAGATGCTGGAAACCCATCATGGTGTCGTGATGCCTGCCGTTGATGCGCGGCGCAATATCGTGACGCGCAACATCGATTTGAACGCGCTGATGGGAAAGCGGTTTTGGATCGGCGACATCTTGTGTCAGGGATCAAGACTGGCCGAACCCTGCGCTTGGCTGCAAAAAACGACGCCCAAGGGCATGCTACGCGGTCTTGTGCATCGTGGTGGCTTGCGCGCTGATATCCTGTCGGACGGACTGATCCGGTGCGGGGATGTTATCGTCGCGGATACCGCGTCTTGACCCACGCCTTAAGCGCGCATCTGTTGCTTATCTTTGCGTGCACCGCGTGGGGCGGGTCTTATGCTGTCGGGCGTTTCGGCCTGAACGATGGGTCCGCGTTGTGGCTGGCGTTGTGGCGCTGGGGACCGGGCGCGTTGGTATTTGTCGTTTTCCTGTATTTGACACGGGACACATGCGGGCGGCACATCCGCACCAATCTGACGCGGCTGACGTTCATCTCGGTATTTGGCGTCGTGATCTATCCGACAACACTCTTTCTCGCGGTTGCTGAAACGACCGCGTTGAATGCAGCACTTTACCTTTCAGTGACGCCCGTCCTGATCGTCCTGATGTCGCGCCTGATTTGGAGCGAGGCAATGGGTGGCATCGGGGCGCTGTCCGTCTGCATTGGCCTTTTGGGGGCGCTTGTTTTGGTGTTTCGGGGCAGTTTTGATGCGATGCTGACGTTTCAATTTGCGACGACGGACGTCTGGGCAATTGTATCGGCCTTTGCATGGGCCGGATATTGCGTGTCCCTGCCCATGAAGCCAAAAGAGCTGAGCGAGCTTTCGTTTCTAGCGGCCTTGATTGTGATCGGCTCTGCGATCTTGCTGATGTTGGCGGTGGTGTGGGGCGGCACAATCCCGATGCCCGACACTGCCATCACAGCCACATCGATGGCCTACTTCGCAATTTTCCCTTCTATCTTGGCATTTTTGGCATGGAATCAGGGAACAACTCGGGTGGGACCATCCGTCGCCGCCCCTTACAACAATCTTGTTCCTTTTGTCGGCGGCGCGATGGGCGTCTTGCTTTTAGAAGAGGCCTTAGAGAGCTATCACATCTTAGGTGGAGGATTGGTCGCTTTAAGTCTCGTTCTGAATGCGAGGCGATCCTGAATTCGGTCACACGTGCGGGCCGCCACATTTAGTAAGATGGGCCCAAACCCGCCGTTCGCTTGTTCCACCTTGCAGCCCGGTGCCATGCGCACAGCGTGCCGGGCTATCGGAGACCCGCTCTCGTCAGCCCACGGTCTTGGGGTCGCAAGACCGCGTAGGGTGGGTGAAACCCACGCCTATGGCCGCGCACGCCCATTCACCAATACTTAACGAACGCGCCCGCACGCTGCATTAATCCGGGCAAGCTGTTGCTTTGGTGCGCCCGCGGTGCACGCATGGTGTACGCGCGGTGTACGTCTGGTGCATCGGCTTTACCGTGTAAAACAGGGGCGTTTACCACCTTTGCGCCAAAACCAGCGCAACACCCCTGCGCACGTTGCTCTTGCCGTGCGGATCATCATCAACGCGGGGGGCTCAGACCTGCCGTCCTGTCGTCTACAAACCAATGCCACGCCCGCCAAAGTCGACAAAGCCGCGTCACCCACTGACCCGATCACCTGCGCATGCATGGCGTTTTGCGGCACCCATAACAGCCCCTTCACCGTCATCAATGGGATCGCGCCCAATGCGGCTTTGCGGGCCCGGCAAGCTTGTTGATCGGCGCGCAAGTCTGGATCTGCGCCGGTGTCAGGCAAGCAAGCATTCAGCCTTTCAAGCCCGGTCATCGTGGTGTCTGCGAAAGCGCAGGGTCAGCCTTTAGCCTTTGAGCATTGGGAAAAGGGACGCGACCAAAAGCAATGCCATCGTCACGTTGAAGATGCGCAGGCGCTTGGCTGTCCCAAGGAACCGACGGACCTGCACCCCCATCCACGCCCAGACAGAGATCGAAGGCCAATTGGTGGCTGCAAAGATACCCGCAACCAGCAAGGCCCCCATGAACGGGCTGCGGTCCTGCGGGGCATAGGCGCTGATCGCCGTTATTGCCATGAACCAGGCCTTTGGGTTGACCCACTGAAACGCTGCGGCCTGCACAAAGGTGAAGGGCTTGCCGGTGACGTCTTTCGCGTCTGGCGGGACGGCATTGGCAATCTTCCAGGCCAGCCAAAGCATGTAAGTACCGCTAAGCACTTTGAGGATCAGGTTAAGGACTGGATAGGTCTCGAACACTTCCAGCAGGATGACCCCGACGATGGTCACCATAAAGGCATGCCCTAGCGAAATTCCGAACATATGCGGCAATGTGCGGCGAAACCCGTAATTCGCACCGGATGCCATCAGCATCAGGTTGTTCGGCCCCGGCGTGGCCGAGCTGACGAAGGCAAAGGTGACAAGGGCAAGCAGGATATCTGGCGTCATAGGCGGACACTAGAACCAGGAACATGCCCTGAACAGCCTCAGGATTAAGCGAACCTAAATCTTATGCTGCCAAATGTGCAAAAAGCAAATTGCAGGATGACACATGATTTGGAAGCGCGGTGCGACGGACAACAAGGAAATGCAGGAACTTAAGGGGCTTCGCGCTGCCTTGGACGCGTCACAGGCGGTGATCTGGTTCGACCTTGATGGGACGATTCTAAAAGTTAACGACAACTTTTGCCAAGCAATGTCGCATGATGCGACGCGACTGGTTGGCCAACACCATCGCATATTTATGGACCCCATTGCCGCGAAAGAGGATGCCTACGCAACCTTCTGGAAACGTTTGCGAAAAGGCGAAGCGTTTCATGGCGAAGTGAACCGCGTGACGGGTGACGGCAGACAGGTTGTGCTGTCGGCATTTTATACCCCTGTCAAAGATGACAACGGGGTGACTACAAAAATTGTGAAAGTCGCCTCGGACATCACTGAAAAGGCGACGATGCTGACGGCCTTACAGTCCTCGCTTGAGCGTCTTTGCAATGGGGATTTGTCTGTACGCCTTGACCCGTTTAAAGACCCGGACTTTCAAATTCTCAGCCAACAATTCAACATGACCCTCGAACGGCTAGAAAACATGGTCCGCTTGGTTGACGGGGTGTCGCAAGCCCTGTCTGGCGAAGTGTCAGAGATCACAGCAAACGCGCGCGACCTTGCCGACCGAGGTGAAGCACAGGCAGCCACGCTAGAGGAAACAGCAGCATCGCTTGAAGAGCTTTCGGAAGCAGTGCAAGGCACAGCCAACAATGCACAGTTGGCAACACAGGCGGCCAAAACAGCATCTGACAATGCCAAACGCGGTACACAGGTGGTGTCGGATGCCATTGGTGCGATGCAAGAAATCAAGAACGGTTCAAACGAGATCAGTAAGATCATCGAAGTCATCGACTCGATTTCCTTTCAGACCAATCTTCTTGCTCTGAACGCTGGAATCGAAGCTGCACGGGCAGGCGACGCAGGTCGCGGTTTTGCCGTGGTTGCAAGCGAGATCAGGGCCTTGGCCCAACGCACGGCCGAAGCGGCGAAAGACATCTCTGACCTGATTGTCAGCAGCAATGCCAACGTCGCCACGGGTGCGCAACTGGTTGACCAGACCGGGGATTCACTTGGCCACATCGGGAACGAGATTTTGCAGATCGTCAGCAATATCGAAGAAATCTCGAGTGCGACAAGCGAACAGGCTGACGGGATTGCCTCCGTTACCCATGCGACATCCCAGATCGATATAGCAACACAGCAAAATGCGGTCCTTTCGGATCAAAGTGCGCAAGGTGCCGTCAAGCTTGCACAAGAGGCAAGTCACCTGCGCGAGTTGCTGGATGCGTTTCAGAATTCCGGACCTGTTCCGCAGCGCAACGATGGGTCGGACGTTCCCTTCATGCGATCCGCGTAACTGTCATTTTGGGTGTTGGCGGACAGCGATAGCATAGACAACTGCGGATAAGGTATTGTTCGCAGTCATAGGGGGGCGGCGCAATGCTTGCCATCACTTGGTCCGCGGCCCGCGGGATGTATGCTCCGTTCCAGCGCTGCGGCAAGGTCTGCCTAAGCGCGCAGTAAAGGTGCCACTTCACACCAATCTTGCCCTGTCGCCCGACATCAATGGCCTTTTTGCGGGGAGCACTTCTATGTTGGGGACCGGGAAAAAAGAAACGGCAGTGCCCGGGAGGAGGTGGGCACTGCCGTTCTTTTATTGACAGGCAACCGCGGGAGGAGGTGCGGCGGCCTGCTATCGTGCAGCACAGACCCGGGAGGAGGTGGGCGTTACTGCGTTTCTCGATCACCCGGGAGGAGGTGGGTAATCGAAACCGTTTGAAGAAGACCGGCAACATCGGGAGGAGGTGATGCTGCCGGCCTTTCTTTGCGTTCGGTCCCTAAGGGGAGGAGGAGGACCGAACAGTCAGAACCATTACTTCAGGGAGGAGGAGATGGTTCCGAATGCCTTAGATGTTGTCAGCGGCTGACCGCGCAACCGACTTAATCATCGACCGGTTCAGGCCGATATCTGCCAGTTCCGCGTTGCTTAGCGCGCTCAGCTCATTGAATGTAATGTTGTAGACCTTGCGCTTTGCGCGCGCGGCTTGAACCTGTGCAACCCATGCGGAAAAGCGGTTGCCCAGTGGAAGTGCGATGGTACGGGTGTCAGATGCGAATGCCATGACGATTACTCTTTCAGTTCTACTATTCGTTTCATACTGCGGTCAGTGCCGCTTGTGTTGTGTCCTACATTTGTGATTTTTCTGCAGTTGCACAATCCACAATGATGAATTGCTGCTATGCAGCAAGTGCATAGGAAAAGTGTCTTTAACGCCTTGTTCTTGTCACATTTACCGCTAACGGATTCACTGCTGCTTGTGATCTGGGTGAAATCGGTCAAAGAGGGCTTACATCTTAAGCAACAGAAACTTTTGAACGGCGGACCAGCGCATGACAGTAGAAAAAGATCAGATTCTTGCGGCGTTGCAGACAGTGACCCTGCCTGGGGGCGCTTCATTGGTCGAAAAGGACATGATCCGTGCTTTGACGGTCGAGGGCGATGCCGTTCGGTTTGTGATCGAAGCCCCCACACCGCAAGAGGCGGCCCGCATGGGGGGCGTGCGCACCGCAGCTGAAACCGTTGTGGGGCAGGTGCCGGGGGTCGCAAGCGTCTCAGTCATCCTGACGGCCCATGGACCTGCTGCTGCAGCCCCCAAGTCTCAACCGCCTTCGCTGAAAGTTGGTCGTCACCCGACGCCGCAATCCGGGCCCGCACCTGTCGCTGGTGTTGACCGTATTCTGGCTATTGGCTCTGGTAAGGGAGGGGTCGGAAAATCGACCGTGTCCTCAAACCTTGCTGTTGCTCTGGCAAAAGAGGGGCGGCGCGTCGGTCTGCTTGATGCCGATATCTATGGTCCCAGCCAGCCCCGCATGATGGGCGTCAGCCAGCGACCCGGCTCGCCCGATGGGAAAACGATCATTCCGCTGAAGGCGCATGGCGTGACCATGATGTCGATTGGTTTGATGGTTGACCCGGACAAGGCTGTCGTTTGGCGCGGTCCGATGTTGATGGGCGCGTTGCAACAAATGTTGGGGCAGGTGGAGTGGGGCGAGCTGGATGTTCTGATCGTCGACTTGCCGCCGGGAACCGGGGATGTGCAGCTGACTTTATGTCAGAAGACCCATCTGACTGGTGCTATTGTTGTCAGTACCCCGCAGGATGTTGCGCTTTTGGATGCGCGCAAGGCACTTGATATGTTCAAGTCGCTAAATACGCCTGTGCTTGGTCTGATCGAGAACATGTCGACATTCCACTGCCCGCAATGTGGGCACGAGTCGCAAATCTTTGGTCATGGTGGCGTTGCTGACGAAGCTGCGCGTATCGGTGTGCCGATGCTGGGTGCCCTGCCAATTGATCTGGACACGGGCCTTGCCGGAGATGCAGGGACACCGATTGCGGCGGGGGAGTCTGCGATGGCCGAAGCCTACCGCGTTCTGGCGCGGCGTTTCATCGACGGCGGCATGGCCTAGCGCCACTTTGGGAATTCATGGTGCTTCTGGGAAATCCTGGAATCTGGTGGATGAATCGGTTCTTTTGTCTGTAAGGTCATAAATAAGGGCGTCATTTTGGTTCAATTCGACCCGCATGTTGCCATTTTTGGCGCAATTTTCCTGCGCCAAGTAAGAAAATTGGGAATTTTATGTACCACAAGATGTGCTTTTCCGGTTTGCGAAAAATCACATAAAAACAACAGGAATGTTACATAAGTGTGAACGATGTATACTACATGTTGTTTTCACAGACGTCGTAAAACATCATGTGGTTCCATGAATTCCCAAAAAAGGTGTTGATTGAGATCCAAACATGGGTCAGAACTGTTCTCACGGTAACGACGAGAACAACAATAAAAACCGGGGCGCTAAGAACCCCAACCGGCAGAAGTCAGGTTTCATACAGGCCTCGCCATTACCGAACGAAGAGATCCGGCGCGCGAGCGAGCAGACATCCCCCCAGGTGGCGCGCGCAGCTGGACCAAGCCCGAAACGGGCAGAAGGTGGCGAATTGAGCAGTGGCAGCAGCTCAATTCGCCATTTTCACATCTAACGCAGATTTTTTCGGGGGGCACAGAAGGGGCCAAGGGACAGTGGTCTTGAGTTTTACAGGCGAACACACCCAAAAGGTGGACGGTAAGGGGCGCATGTCGATCCCCGCCGATTTTCGTCGTGTGCTTGAGGCAGGTGATCCCGAATGGAACCCCGGCCAATCCCCCCGCATGTACCTGTTGTATGGTGATCACCTGAAAAATCAGGTGCATGGCTATACTGTGGACGAATTCAACGCCGTCGTTGCAACCATTACCGCCCTGCCGCGCGGGTCTGACCGGAAGAAAAAGCTGTCCCGCTATTTCATCGGTCAATCCATCAAGCTGGATGTGGATAAGGATGGTCGCACGGTGATGCCGATCAGGCAGCGCCAGAAGCTTGGACTGAAGGACGGTGATTTGTTCTTTCAGGGCATGGGCGACTACTTTGAAATCTGGAAGGCCGAGACGCATCGCGCAGAGGTCGGCGACGAGGATGACGCCTGGCTGGAAGAGCAGGGCGACGGCTTTGACGTTCTTAGCTTGCTGGATGAATAGATGATGACGTCAGCTGCCGCGGACACCAACAACCCTCACATTCCCGTTCTTATTCGGCCGCTGATTGCAGCGGTCTCGCCTGTGTCTGGCGTCTGGTTGGACGGAACGTTCGGGGCCGGCGGATACACCAAAGCCCTGTTAGAGGCCGGGGCCGACAAGGTTATCGGTGTCGACCGGGATCCGCTGGCGTTTGAGATGGCCGACCCTTGGGTGCAAAGCTACGGCGACCGGATTGAACTGGTGGAGGGCGTGTTTTCCAAGCTGGATGATTATGCCTCTGATCTTGATGGCGTCGTTCTTGATCTTGGGGTGTCCTCGATGCAGCTTGATCTGGCAGAGCGCGGCTTTTCCTTTATGCGCGATGGGCCGTTGGACATGCGCATGTCGCAGGATGGTCGCTCTGCCGCTGATATCTGCAATGACGCGGATGAGGCGGAAATCGCTGATATCATTTACCTTTACGGGGAAGAGCGCGCGTCGCGCCGGATAGCCAAAGCCATTGTTGCGGCCCGTCCGCTGACCACGACTTTGCAATTGGCGAAGATCGTTGAAAGCTGCTTGCCACGGTCGAAACCCGGTCAGTCTCACCCTGCGACGCGCACCTTTCAAGCGCTGCGGATTGCTGTGAACAACGAATATGGCGAACTCGCCGAGGGTCTGATGGCCGCCGAACGTGCCCTGATGCCCGGCGGTCAGTTGGCCGTTGTGACCTTTCATTCGGTTGAGGATCGCATGGTCAAACGGTTCTTGCAGGCCCGTGGCGGCGGTATGGCAAACGCCAATCGGTATGCGCCTGCGACACAAGAGATTGCGGCGGCCTTTACCGTCACCAAACGTAAGGCCATCGGGCCTGACGATCAGGAATTATCGGAAAACCCCAGATCACGTTCCGCGAAACTGCGCGTGGCCACCCGGACGGACGTCCCGGCGGCGGACGTTGATCCAGCGGATTTGGGGATGCCAATCAAGAAGAAGGGGAAGCGGTAGATGCGGGGGCTCATCTTGTTCCTTGGGGCTGTGGCGGTCATGGCTTTGGGGTTCTGGTCATATCAGGAAAACTACAAAACGCGCGATGCCATCGGCGACGTTCGCACGCTGCACCGCGAGATCGGTGCCTCGCATGAACGTCTTAGCATGTTGCGTGCTGAATGGGCCTATCTGAACCGGCCGGACAGATTGCGCGATCTGGCCCAGTTGAATTATGATCGCTTGGGTCTTTTGCCATTAATGCCAGAGGCTTATGGCGACATCACACAAGTGATCTACCCGTTGCCGGACATCCTGCCGATCACGAACCCGATTGACGTGAAGACCTTTACACCCGCACCAACAGACGAGGATCCGCTATGATCCGCACACCGCTGCGCCCGCTTGCTGCCATTCTCAAAGCCCGCGATCGCGGCGAGGACACCAAGGCGATTGAGCAAGAAAACATCCGCCAACGTCATGAAGAAATGGCCGACAAAGCACGGATGCGCGCCGAAGGGCGCTTGTTGGTCCTTGGCGCTGGGTTTTTCCTCGCGTTCATGACCATTGGTATGCGCATGGGAACATTGGCGAATACGATCCCCGAAGAGCCGCGCGCGATAGCCGCAGGAAGTGCCATCATCGGCCAACGGTCCGATATCGTGGACCGCAATGGCCGCATTCTGGCGACCAACCTTGAGACGCATTCGCTTTACGCTCATCCCCAAGACATGATCGAGCCGGAGCGTGCCGCAACAGAACTGGCTGCGATTTTCCCGGAGCTGGACGCCGATGACCTGTTGGAGGATTTCACCGGAAACCGGAAATTCCTGTGGGTTCGCAAGCAGCTAAGCCCAGAACAGATGCAAAAGGTCCACGACATCGGCTCGCCCGGATTGTTGTTTGGCCCGCGCGAGATGCGGTTGTATCCGAATGGCCCGGTGATGGCGCATATCCTTGGTGGGGCCTCTTACGGCCGCGAAGGTGTCGCCAGTGCTGAAGTGATCGGCGTGGCCGGTGTTGAACGTCAGTTTGACAGCTTCCTGCGTAATCCTGCCAGCGAAGGCGCACCGCTGGAATTGTCCGTTGATCTGACGGTTCAGGCCACAACTGAAGAGGTGCTTGCCGGCGGCATGAACCTGATGAACGCCAAAGGTGCCGCCTCTGTCCTGATGGACATTCATACTGGCGAGATCATCGCGATGGCGTCGCTGCCTGACTTTGACCCCAACAATCGCCCCCAAGTTTTGCTGGAAGGCGACCAGTCCGATAGCCCTTTGTTTAACCGTGCTGTGCAAGGCGTTTATGAGCTTGGATCGACGTTCAAGATCTTTACCGTCGCACAGGCTATGGATCTGGGATTACTGAACCGCAATACCCTGATCAACACTGAAAGCCCGATGGAATGGGGCCGCCACAAGATCCGCGACTTTCACGATTATGGTGACCTGCTGACCGCCGAAGATGTGATCGTCAAGTCCTCTAACGTTGGAACTGCCCGCATTGCCATGCAGGTCGGGACAGAGCGTCAGCGGTCTTTTCTGGGCGACTTGGGCTTTCTGGAAGCGACGCCGGTCGAGATGATCGAGGCCCCCTCAGGGCGCCCGCTGTTGCCGCCAAACTGGTCTGAAATATCAACGATGACAATCTCTTATGGTCATGGACTGTCGACCTCTCCGCTGCATTTGGCCACTGGCTATGCATCGCTGCTGAACGGTGGAACCAAGGTAGAGCCGACGTTGCTGCGTCAGCATCACCCCCAAGCAGGCGACCGGATCGTCAGCGAGCAGACCTCGCAGATTGCCCGCGAGATGCTGCGCGCCGTCGTGGTCCGCGGCACTGCGTCTTTTGGTGAGGTGGCTGGTTATGCCGTCGCAGGCAAGACCGGCACTGCCGACAAGCCGCGCGAGAATGGACGGGGCTATTACGACGATAAAGTCATCGCGACCTTTGCCAGCGTCTTTCCCGCCAATGAACCCCGCTATGTGCTGATCGTTACGCTGGATGAGCCTTCTGAAAATTCGGGCGCGAAGCCCCGCCGAACTGCTGGTTGGACGGCCGTTCCCGTTGCCGCAGAGATGATCCGCCGCGTCGCTCCGCTTTTGGGTCTGCGTCCTGCTGTTGAAACCCTGCGGCCAACAAGTGTATCACTGACGTCAAACGGGGGCTGACAACAGCCCAATCATGGGGGCGACATGGCCGAGCAGCCACAAAAGGTGTCTTCGCTGGCGAGTTTGGGGCTGACCGCCGCAGGCAGCCGCAATCCAAAGATTACGGGTCTGACCGTGGATAGTCGGGCTGTCTCGACTGGTATGCTTTTCGCGGCTTTGCCCGGCTCAAAGGTACATGGCGGGACGTTTATTGCCAAAGCATTGGCCGATGGTGCCGCCGCAATTTTGACCGACGCAGAAGGCGCACAGATTGCAGATGACGCTTTGGCCCGGTCTGATGCGGCTTTGATCGTTGCACAGGACCCGCGTCAGGCCCTCGCACAAACAGCCTCGCTTTGGTTTGGGGCACATCCCGGCACGGTGGTTGCGGTGACCGGGACTAACGGCAAGACCTCTGTGTCGACCTTTTGTCGCCAAATCTGGGAGATCATGGGCCTAAAGGCCGTGAACCTGGGCACCACAGGTGTCGAAGGGGCCTGGACCCACCCGCTTGCCCATACCACCCCAGAGCCGATTACTTTGCACCGTGTCATGGCCGAGGCCACCCGCAACGGTGTGACCCATTGCGCAATGGAGGCCTCGTCGCATGGTCTGGACCAGCGTCGGCTGGATGGTGTCCTGCTGTCGGCTGCGGGCTTTGCGAATTTTTCTCAGGATCACCTGGACTATCACGGCACGTTTGACGCCTATTTCGAGGCCAAGATGGGCCTGTTTACCCGCGTCTTGTCCGAAGATGGTGTGGCTGTGGTGAACCTTGATGACCCAAGGGGCAATGAGGTTGCCAGCCTGTGCACCGCGCGCGGTCAAGAGGTGCTGGGTGTCGGTCGCCATCCTGACGCGGCCCTGCAACTTGTCGGCCAGCGCTATGACGCGGTGGGGCAAGACCTGCTGTTCAACTGGCAGGGCAAGCGGTTTCAGACCCGGCTGAACCTGATCGGTGGCTTTCAGGCCGATAACGTGTTGCTGGCGGCGGGGCTGTGCATCGCCTCTGGCAGTGATCCCGAAGAGGTCATCGACACCCTGCAAGACCTGACAACGGTGCGAGGCCGCATGGAATTGGCCGCAACCCGCGATACCGGTGCTGCTGTTTTTGTGGATTATGCCCATACGCCTGATGCGGTTGCGACCGCGCTCAAGGCGATGCGGCCCCATGTGATGGGCCGGATCATTGTGGTCGTGGGGGCTGGTGGCGATCGGGACATGACTAAGCGGCCCTTGATGGGGGCTGCCGCGGCCGAACACGCCGACGTCGTGATTATTACGGACGACAATCCCCGGTCTGAGGATCCCGCAAGCATTCGTGCGGCCGTGATGGCCGGTGCGTTGAACGGGACAGGGACCCCATCAGTGACCGAAGTCGGCGACCGGGCCGAGGCGATCCTGCGCGGCGTGGATGCGCTGGGGCCGGGTGATGCCTTGTTGATTGCAGGCAAGGGCCACGAAAGCGGTCAGACCGTTGGTGATGCGGTGCTTCCATTTGATGATGTGGAACAGGCAAGCGTCGCTGTGGCCGCCTTAGAGGGTAAGATATGACCCTGTGGACATCTGCTGACGCTGCGGCTGCGACCGGCGGAGACAACACGCGGGCGTGGTCTGCCACGGGTGTATCGATTGATACGCGCACCCTGCAGGCTGGCGATTTATTCGTGGCCTTGAAAGACGTGCGGGACGGTCATGATTTTGTTGCGATAGCCTTGGAAAAAGGGGCGGCGGCTGCTTTGGTGACGCATCGACCTGATGGTGTTGCCGCGGATGCGCCGCTGTTGATTGTGCCTGATGTTTTGGATGCATTGGTGGCTTTGGGGTGTGCCGCACGCGCGCGCACGGCTGCCAAAGTGATCGGGATTACCGGGTCTGTTGGCAAAACATCGACCAAGGAAATGCTGCGGACCGTCCTGACGTTGCAGGGGAATACCCACGCCGCAGAGGCATCTTACAACAACCACTGGGGTGTGCCGCTGACGCTGGCGCGGATGCCAGCGGATACGGCGTTTGCCATCATCGAAATCGGGATGAGTAACCCTGGCGAGATTGCACCGCTGTCCAAAATGGCCCGGCCTCATGTTGGGATGGTGACGACAGTTGCGGCTGCGCATTTAGCGGCCTTTGGTGCCTTAGAAGGGATCGCCCATGAGAAGGGCAGCATTCTGAACGGTGTTGTGCCGGGCGGCGTTGCGGTTCTGAATGGGGATATTGAAACCGCGCCTATTCTTGCGAGTTATGCGACCGATCAGTGTCTTGTATGGTTCGGGCATGGCAGCGATTTTCAATGGAAAATCAAAGATATCCGTGTTGCAGCTGATGCAACAGTCATTGCAGCGGTGAACCAAGGTCAAGACTATCTGTTCAAGCTGTCTGTCCCTGGTCGCCATTTTGCCATGAACGCTGTGGCTGTGTTGGCCGCGGTTCAGGCCCTTGGGGCGGATTGTGCTGCTGCGGCGCGCGATATTGCGGGGTGGGCGCCGCCAACCGGTAGGGGCCAACGCGAAGTGATCGTGCTGGATGCTGCCGTTGAAGAAGGCCGTCTTGATCTGATCGACGATGCGTTTAATGCAAATCCGACGTCTATGGCGGCGGCACTTGAGGTTTTGGCGGCGACCAAACCGATTGATGATATCGGTCGGATCAAGAAGGGGCGCCGCATTGCGATCCTTGGGGACATGTTAGAGCTTGGCCCGACCGAGGTTGCAGACCATCGAAACCTGCACATGAACAAGCATCTGCAAGCCGCTGATATCGTGCATTGTTCTGGCCCTTTGATGCGTCATCTTTGGGATGCCATGCCTGAAGAAAAGCGCGGCCTGGTCGTTGAGGATGCGCAGGATCTTGCAGCGCAGGCGGGCCGGATCGTGGATGCAGGCGACGTCGTTCTGGTCAAGGGATCCAAGGGCAGCAAGGTGTCGCTTGTCGTTGACGCCATCCGCAAACTCGGGCATCGCAGCGCCCATTCAACTTCTGAATAGGACGAGTATCCATGTTATATTGGCTGACCGCACTGTCCGATGGTGGCGACTTTTTTAACCTGTTTCGCTACATCACCTTTCGGGCAGGTGGCGCATTTCTGACGGCGCTGACCTTTGGGTTCATCTTTGGCAAACCCTTGATCAATGTGTTGCGCCGCAAACAAGGCAAGGGCCAGCCGATCCGTGAAGACGGGCCGGAAGGCCACTTTGCCAAGGCAGGCACACCCACGATGGGAGGATTGCTGATTGTTGGGGCCTTGCTGACGTCGTCACTGCTTTGGGCCCGGTTGGATAACCCCTATATCTGGATGATCCTTTTCGTCACAATGTCTTACGCTTTGATTGGGTTCGCTGATGACTATGCGAAAGTGTCCAAGCAGAATACCAATGGGGTGTCCGGCCGGGTCCGTTTGGGGCTTGGCTTTCTGATCGCCGCGATTGCTGGTTTCTGGGCTAGTTTTGTGCATCCAGAGGACCTTTCGTTCCAATTGGCCGTTCCGATTTTCAAGGACGTCCTGTTTAACATGTCTTACATGTTTATCCCCTTTGCGATGATCGTGATCGTGGGGGCGGCCAATGCCGTTAACTTGACGGATGGTCTTGATGGACTGGCGATTATGCCGGTGATGATTGCGGCAGGCACCTTTGGGATTATCGCCTACTTTGTTGGACGCGTTGACTTTTCCGAGTCCCTTGGTCTGCATTACGTCCCCCAATCTGGCGAGATTTTGATCTTCGCTGCCGGGTTGATCGGCGGGGGCCTTGGCTTTCTTTGGTACAACGCGCCACCGGCTGCTGTGTTTATGGGTGATACCGGATCGCTGGCGCTTGGGGGCGCTTTGGGTGCGATTGCTGTGGCCACCAAGCACGAGATCGTCCTGGCGATTGTTGGCGGGCTGTTTGTGGTCGAGGCCATGTCGGTGATCATTCAGGTGGCCTACTTCAAGATGACTGGCAAACGGGTATTTCTGATGGCCCCGATCCACCACCACTACGAGAAAAAGGGCTGGGCTGAATCGACGATTGTGATCCGGTTCTGGATCATATCGCTGATCCTCGCGATGATTGGTTTGGCGACATTGAAAGTGCGGTAAACGCAAGGATTGGCTGAAGTCAAAACGTATGTCGTTCGTACGCAAAAGTGAGACAATTGAGGTGAGTAGATGATCCCGGTTCAAGGATACACGGGCCAGACTGTCGCCGTTCTTGGCCTTGGCAGGTCTGGGAAAGCCGCCGCTGCAGCGCTTCGCGAAGGCGGTGCCGTGCCGGTTGTGTGGGATGACGGTCAGGCCGCCCGTGAGGCGGCACATGATGATGGATTTGATGTGGTCGATCTGACCAAACAGGGCGCGTTTGACGGGGTCGCCGCCCTGATCGTGTCGCCCGGAATTGCGCATCTCTATCCAAAGCCCCATCCCGTTATCAAAGCTGCCTGGGATGCTGGCCTTCCCGTTGACAATGATATCGGTCTGTTCTTTCGGTCCTATGCCACCCGCGATTGGGAGGCGTTTGACGTGATGCCCCGTGTCGTGGCTGTGACCGGGTCAAACGGGAAATCGACCACTTCTGCCTTGATCCATCACATTTTAGTTGAGAACGGGAAGGCTGCACAGCTGGCCGGGAACATTGGCCGCGGCGTTCTGGATATCGACCCAGGTCACGACGGTGATGTCGTCGTGCTGGAGCTGTCGTCTTATCAGACCGACTTGGCCCGCGCGATGACCCCGGATGTTGCTGTCTTGACCAATCTGACCCCGGATCATCTGGACCGCCACGCTGGACACGGCGGATATTTTGCTGCCAAACGCCGCCTGTTTGCCGAAGGGGGACCGGATCGCGCTGTGATTGGTGTGGACGAGGATGAAGGGTGCTATCTGGCCAATCAGCTTGGAAATGACCTGTCTGATGATCGTGTCATCCGCATATCCAGCGGTCGCAAGCTGGATCAGGATGGCTGGTCTGTCTTTGCCCGCAAGGGGTTTCTGTCCGAGTACCGTAAAGGCAGGCAGGTGGGATCCGTGGATCTGCGCGGGATCGCGGGCTTGCCCGGTGCCCATAACCACCAGAATGCCTGTGCCGCCTATGCCGTGTGTCGGTCGCTGGGTCTGGGACCAAAGGGGATTGAGGCTGCGTTGCGATCCTATCCCGGTTTGCCGCACCGATCTCAGGTGATCGCAGACCGCAGTGGCGTGACGTTTGTGAACGACAGTAAGGCCACGAATGTGGACAGTGCTGCCAAAGCCCTTGCTGCGTTCCCGAAAGTCCGCTGGATTTGCGGTGGCCTGCAGAAAGACGGCGGTCTGGAAGGGCTTCATGCGCAGTTGGGTCATGTGGTCAAAGCATATGTGATTGGCCGCGAGGCAGAGGCCTTTGCAATGGATCTGCCCGACGTCGCCGCAGAGATTTGCACGACGATGGCGCAGGCTGTCGTGCGCGCCGCAGCAGAGGCTGTCGCGGGCGAGGTTGTGTTGCTGGCCCCGGCAGCTGCGTCTTTTGATCAATATGATAATTTTGAGCAGCGGGGTGACGATTTTGCCGCTCAGGTTGAAGCTTTGTCGGGTGGGTGACTAAGGCCGTTTCTTCATAAGGGTTTGGTAGGCTTCAGTGTTAAGCGCCTGCGGGTGAACGATGCCTAAAACGACGGTCATAGTCTCGATCTTGGCCAGCTTCGCGATGGCGAGCCTGTGGAAGCCTTGGTTCCCAAAGAGCAGCTGACCCTGCCGGTCGATATGCACAAGGATGCCAGTGCGCAGGGTGGTGTTGCGTGCGGCTTTGGGTGGAAGCGCCCCCGCCACTTTAGTTTTGGCCCAGAGGTTATCCAACGATGCATAACGCGCCAGAAGCTCAGGTTCGGTGCTGCAACCGTCGTATTTGCCGTTCTGTTCCAACTTGTTGAGGCCATAGGGAAGAGCTTTGGTGTCTTTCCATTCTACACCCTTGTTGAAATGTGCCGCGCAAGACTGAAATTTGATCGATTTCACAAAGGGCCGTCGCGACTGATCCCAATCACCGTCCACAACTTGCCCGGAGCGCCAGTGCCCAAACCGGATGTTACCGTTGCGCGATTGCAGGTAGCGGTCGGTGATGTCTGCGGGCGAGATGGACAGCCGTTGTCTGGGGCGGGGCGCCGTGTCGCCGTAGCGCAGAAGGTTGCTGATCGACCGTACCCCGGTCCAGATCAGCGCCGTGTGGCAGGCCCGCTGGAGGAGGAGGTCGGTCATGCTGATTGCGCCTTGATGGCTTGTCCTGCAGCCCAGCCGGACGACCACGCCCATTGAAAGTTGTATCCGCCCAGCCAACCGGTGACATCCACAGCTTCGCCGATGAAATACAGGTTGGGCACGGTTTTAGCCGCCATGGTTTTGGACGAGAGCCCGTCGGTGTTTATGCCACCGAGGGTGACTTCGGCAGTCCGGTACCCTTCGGAACCGGAGGGGAGCAGCGGCCAATTGCTGAGGGCGTTGCAGATGGCTTGCAGGCGCGCGTCGCTTTGGTCGGCGATGTTGCCCGCGAAATCCATGTCGTCTTTGAGGAAGTCGACTAGCCGCGCGGGGAGGTGCTGCGAAAGGATGCTGGTCAAGGCCTTGCGTCCGGTGTCTTGTCGCGCCGTTTTGAGGTGCTCTAACAGCTTGCCTGCAGGGATCAGGTTGACCGTGATGTCTTCGCCTTCGTGCCAATAGCTGGACGCCTGCAACACCGCTGGCCCTGATAGGCCCCTGTGGGTGAACAAGAGGGCTTCGTCGAATGTTGTTTGGTTGGCTGTGACCTGTGCCGGGGTCGCCACGCCTGCCAGCGTTTTGAATTTGTCGTCCGAGAAAGTGAGCGGAACGAGGCCGGGGCGGGGAGGGATGATATCAAGCCCGAACTGTTGGGCGATTTGGTAGGCAAGGCCCGTCGCCCCCATCTTGGGGATCGATTTGCCACCAGTGGCCACAATGAGGTTTTGTGCGGTCACGATGTGGTCCTTGCCCTCGCGAGTCAGGCGGACCTTGAACTTACCGTCATGGGTAATTTCGCCCACGTCGGTTTTGAGCCAGAGTTGCGCGCCTGCCTTCTCCATCTCCGCTCGCAGCATGGCGATGATGTCTTTTGCCGACGTGTCGCAGAACAGCTGGCCGAGGGTTTTTTCATGGTAGGGGATGCCGTGTTCGGCCACCAGCGAGATGAAATCCCATTGCGTGTAACGGCTGAGCGCGGATTTGGCGAAATGCGGGTTTTGGCTCAGGAATTGCGTTGGCGTCGTGCCGGTGTTGGTAAAGTTGCAGCGCCCGCCGCCAGAGATGCGGATCTTTTCGCCTGGAGCTTTGGCGTGGTCCACGATCAGGACGCCGGGGCCTGCGTGGCTTGCTGCCATCATGCCAGCGGCACCGGCCCCGAGGATAAGCGTCTGATAATGCATGGCGGTTAGGTGGCCTGCCGCGTGGGGCGGGTCAAGGGTGTCGCCGCGTTGTTGTGGGGGGATGGTGAGATAAATCCCACCCTACGTTGTTGGTGCGGCGGGCTTTGCCTATGATGGATGCGAACCAGAAGGGGTCTTGCGGATGTCTGATCGTCGAAAGCCGATTTCCTTTATTGCGACGGCCGCGCCGGATCAGGCCGAAGCTTTCTATGGCGATGTTTTGGGGCTGACGTTATTGGAACGCTCGCCCTTTGCTTTGGTCTTTGCAGACGGTGACACGATGCTGCGGGTGCAGATTGTGGAAGATTTGTCTCCTGCACAGTTCACCGTGCATGGCTGGCAGGTCGCTGATATTGCGCAAGAGATTGCCGCTTTGGTCGCGAAAGGTGTCACGTTTTCTCGGTTCGATGGCTTGGGCCAAGATGGTTTGGGTATTTGGACCACCCCCGACGAAAGTAAGATTGCGTGGTTTCAGGATCCCGATGGCAATGTCCTGTCCTTGACGGAGTTTGCCGCTGGCTAGCGTTGTCCTGCAGATTTCAGTGGAATCACTGATTCTTTCGCGCTACGGTGCCCCCAGACCCGGAAAACGGGCGTTTGAGGCAGTATAGAGCGGTGACCAATGACAGAGATGGTCTATGGCACGGTCCCGGTACGCACCGGTGACCCAATCCTCCCCCGTTGGTGGCGGACGATCGACAGATGGAGCATGTGCTGCATCCTGATCCTGTTTGGGATTGGGTTGATGCTGGGCTTGGCTTCTTCGCCGCCGCTGGCTGCGAAAAATGGGCTTGAGCCGTTTCACTATGTCACACGGCAGGCGATTTTTGGCGGGATGGCCATGTCGCTTATGTTTGGTGTGTCGCTGATGACCCCACAAATGGTGCGCCGTCTGGCCGTTCTTGGCTTCATTGGCGCATTCACTGCCCTTGCTTTGCTGCCCGTGTTTGGGACCGACTTTGGCAAGGGGGCTGTTCGCTGGTATTCGCTGGGGTTTGCATCCGTACAGCCGTCTGAGTTCCTCAAGCCCGTCTACATTGTCTTTGCCGCGTGGTTGCTGGCCGCTGGTCAGCAGATTGGCGGGCCGCCCGGTAAGACATATTCCTTTGCGATTACCGCTATCATCTGTGTCTTGCTGGCGTTGCAGCCTGACTTTGGGCAGGCCTGTCTGGTCTTGTTTGCCTGGGGTGTGATGTATTTCGTGGGCGGCGCCCCGATGTTCCTGCTGCTGACAATTGCTGGGCTAGTCGTTCTGGCCGGTAGCTTTTCCTACTCGAATTCTGAACACTTTGCCCGGCGGATTGACGGGTTCCTGTCACCCGAAGTCGATCCCACAACCCAGCTTGGCTACGCAACAAATGCCATCCGCGAGGGTGGGTTCTTTGGTGTGGGTGTCGGTGAGGGGCAAGTGAAATGGTCGCTGCCTGATGCCCATACCGATTTCATTATTGCGGTGGCCGCCGAGGAATACGGCCTGATCTGTGTGTTGATGATCATCGCCCTTTATACTGTGATTGTTGTTCGCTCGCTGACCCGGCTGATGAAAGAGCGTGATCCGTTCATTCGTCTGGCTGGCACCGGTCTGGCCTGTGCCTTTGGTGTACAAGCGATGATTAACATGGGGGTCGCAGTGCGGTTGCTTCCTGCAAAGGGCATGACCTTGCCGTTTGTGTCTTACGGTGGGTCCTCTTTGATTGCTGGTGGTGTGGCGGTCGGAATGTTGCTGGCGCTGACCCGCAGCAGGCCGCAAACCGAATTGAGCGATGTCCTTGGTCGGAGAAATCACTGATGGCCCCGCTCTTGATCATTGCGGCCGGTGGGTCTGGTGGACACATGTTCCCGGCTCAGGCCTTGGCAGAGGCGATGTTGGATAAGGGCTGGCGTGTGCGCCTGTCCACCGATGCCCGCGGCGCGCGCTATGCTGGTGGATTTCCTGACGCGGTTGAGGTGGTAGAGGTCGCCTCGGCCACGTTTGCCCGTGGTGGCCTTGCCACAAAGATCGCGGTCCCTTTTCGAATTATGGGTGGTGTTGTGCAGGCTGTGATGCGGTTGCGCGCTGACAAGCCTGCTGTTGTTGTGGGCTTTGGTGGGTATCCCGCGATCCCTGCCATGTCTGCTGCCTGGTTGCTGAAGATCCCCCGGATGCTGCACGAGCAGAACGGTGTGCTGGGCCGGGTGAACCAATTGTTTGCCAAGAAGGTCGACCGTGTTGCCTGCGGTACGTGGCCGACCGAGTTGCCCGAAGGCGTCGAGGGTGTGCATGTTGGTAATCCTGTCAGGTCTTCGATTATCCAGCGGGGTGGTGCGCCCTATATTCCCCCCGGCGACTATCCAATGTCGATTTTGGTCATGGGTGGCTCACAAGGGGCACGCATTTTGTCTGATGTTGTGCCGCCTGCGATTGCTGGGCTGCCGACCGTGATGCGCCGCAACATTCGCGTCTATCAACAGGCCCGCGAAGAAGATCTGGAGCGTGTGAAGGCATTCTATGCCGAGGAAGGTATCTCTGCCGAGGTGCAGACCTTTTTTCACGACGTACCAGAAAGGCTGGCTGAGGCGCAGTTGTTCATCGGGCGCTCTGGCGCGTCGACTGTGGCGGACGTCAGTATTATTGGCCGTCCGGCGATTTGGGTCCCACTTGGGACCGCGATCCGGGATGAGCAAACGGCGAACGCCCGCGAGTTGGTCGAGGCTGGTGCCGCGATCCTTATCCCCGAGAAGCTGTTTACCCCCGACGCCTTGACCAAAGAGATCGCCCGCGTCCTGAGCGACGAACGCGGTGCTATCAACATGTCCGTGGCCGCATTGAACTGCAGTGTCCCTGACGCAACAAGACGTCTTGAATCCCTTGTCGAAAGTCTGGCAAACGCCCCGGAGGTCGCAACATGATGGATGGAAGCCCGCTTATGAACGCCGCAACCAAACTGCCGCTTGACGTTGGTCCGATCCATTTTGTGGGGATCGGCGGGATCGGGATGTCGGGTATTGCTGAGGTGCTGTTAGAGCATGGCTATACCGTGCAGGGGTCTGACCTGAAGGCCACGAAGATCACCGACCGTTTGAAGCGGCTGGGTGCAGTTGTTTTTGAAGGCCAGCGCGCTGAGAACTTGGAAGGGGCCGAGGTGATCGTGATCTCGTCTGCCATCAAGCCGGGCAATCCCGAGTTGGATGCCGCCCGTGCCGCTGGCTTGCCAGTTGTCCGCCGCGCCGAGATGCTGGCAGAGTTGATGCGCCTGAAATCCAACATTGCTGTCGCCGGGACCCACGGGAAAACGACGACCACCACGATGGTTGCCGCACTGTTGGACGAGGGCGGTTTGGACCCGACTGTGGTGAACGGCGGGATCATTCATGCTTACGACAGCAACGCCCGTATGGGGCAGGGCGAGTGGATGGTTGTAGAGGCCGATGAGAGCGACGGGACGTTTAACCGCCTGCCTGCGACCATTGCTATCGTCACCAACATTGACCCAGAGCATATGGAGCACTGGGGCACGATTGAGAATTTGCGTCAGGGGTTCCTTGATTTCACGTCGAACATTCCGTTCTACGGCTTGGCTGTGTGCTGCACCGATCACCCAGAGGTCCAGTCGCTGGTGGGCAAGATCCGTGATCGCCGGGTGATGACTTATGGGTTTAATGCGCAGGCCGATGTGCGGGCAGTTAATCTGACCTACAAAGGCGGCGTTGCCTTCTTTGATGTGGCCTTGCAAGCCGAGGATGATGTGATTGAGGGCTGCGAATTGCCGATGCCGGGGGATCACAACGTGTCCAACGCGTTGTCGGCTGTGGCCGTGGCCCGGCATTTGGGCATGAAGAAAGCCGAAATCAAAGCCGCTTTGAAAGGCTTTGGCGGCGTTAACCGGCGATTTACGAAAGTCGCCGAGATTGATGGTGTGACGATCATTGATGACTATGGCCACCATCCGGTTGAGATTGCAGCGGTCCTGAAGGCGGCCCGTCAGGCGACCGAAGGTCGGGTCATCGCTGTGCATCAGCCACACCGGTACACGCGGTTGTCGCATCATTTTGCAGAGTTCTGTGCCTGTTTTAACGATGCTGACGTCGTCGGCATCTCGGAGGTCTTTTCTGCCGGCGAAGACCCCATAAAGGGCGCTGGTCGCGACGATCTGGTCCATGGATTGATAGCCCACGGCCATCGTCATGCCCGCAGTGTAGAAGACGAGGTCGACCTCGCGCGGCTGGTTCGCGAACAAGCGCAGCCGGGGGACATGGTTGTTTGTCTGGGGGCAGGGACGATTTCGGCCTGGGCCTATGCGTTGCCGGAGCTTTTGAAGACGTGACCCTTTCGCTGATCATCTGCTGCCTTTGGGTCTTGGCTTCGGCGGTGGTGGCTTTGCTGCCGATGAAGCACCAGTACAAACCGGGCTTCACGCTCTTGCTTGCTGCACCTTTGCTGATTATCTGGATCGGATACGATTATGGTTGGTGGGTCGGTTTGATTGGCCTGTTTGCTTTTGGGTCGATGTTCCGTAACCCCCTAATTTACTTCTACCGGCGCTTTCGCGGGGAAGATCCGAAGGTACCTCAATGAGTCTTTCCCTAATCTGTGTGGCCCTATGGCTGATCGTGGCCAATGTCATGGCGATGGTTCCGTCGCGCGACAATCACTGGCGGCGCGCCTATGTTCTGATTGCGATTGGGGTCCCGTTGATCGGATGGGTGACATACCAAAATGGGCCGTGGATTGCGTTGCTGTGTCTGGCTGCAGGCATGTCGGTGCTGCGCTGGCCTGTCATTTATCTGGGGCGTTGGCTGAAAAGCCTGATCGCGCGCAGCTAGATGATGGCAAACCTGCTGGTGCTTGTTGTGATGATCGGCGCGGCAATGGTGCCACTGGCACTGTGCACCTTTTGGATGAAGCGGGGCAAAGTGGGGTATCCGATGACCCTGGCCAGCCTATTTGGTGCCTGTCTTGCGATTGCGATCTATGCCTCAAGCAACCTGATCGGTGTGCATCCGCTGCACGCTATGTCGTCCGCCATGTTGGTGTTTTTACCCGGCACATTGGGAAGCATGGCGGGGATGCTGCTAGGGTGGCTGATTTACCGGCGCAGGCAGGGCCGACCTGACTGAGGGCTGTCTGCCCGAATTTCACACTATAGAGTGTAGGTCTGTAGGTGGTGCTTTTCGCATCGGCGACTTATTTTCAGATTTTTCTTGAACGTTGTTCAAATATTGATTAGTTATTTGTGAACGATGTTCATAAAAGGAAGAATCACATGGATCTGCTTGGTATTTCAATCGTCGCTGCATTGGTCGTGATTGGCGGAGGCATCGCGTATGTCGTAGCCCGTCGCCTTTCCGGCACCGCACTTGCAGCACTTTGGGGCCTACTTGGTGTTGTGTCGCTGAGTTTGCTGGTTATGGCCAACAATGCGCCGGGCTGGGACGGTTTTGCGTATCTGATCTTTCTCATATTTGGCTGTGGTCCAATCGGCGCTGGCATGGTGATTGGCAGCATCATCGGGTCCGTGCGCTAAACCTGATCGTGCGCCTGATCAACAGGGAGGTGACATGTCGGGTTTGCCGGGGTATCTGGCGCCATGACGTTTGACCTTCCTGACGTGCGCGGCACGCTGACCTTTGACAAACCGCTGGATGGCCTGACATGGATGCGTGTCGGTGGCCCGGCTGATATTTTGTTCCAACCTGCCGATGTCGATGATCTGGTTGCGTTTTTGTCAGCGCTCGATCCCGCTGTGCCTGTCTTTCCGATGGGGGTGGGGTCGAACCTGATCGTTCGGGATGGTGGTATTCGCGGGGTCGTGATCCGGCTGGGCCGCGGCTTTAACAGCATAGAGATCGGTGAGAAGGTTGTGGCTGGGGCTGCGGCTTTGGACGCTCATGTCGCTCGGAAAGCGGCGGCAGAGGGTTTAGACCTGACGTTTCTGCGGACGATCCCCGGAAGTATCGGTGGGGCTGTGTGCATGAACGCCGGGTGTTACGGGACTTATGTGGCGGATGTGCTGGAAAGCGTCGATGTGGTGCATCGCGATGGAACGCGCGAGACCTTGGTTACTGCTGCGTTGAACCTGCAATATCGGCAGAGCGATTTGCCGGAAGGGACGGTGGTTGTCTCGGCGACGTTTGCAGCTTCGAAAACGGAGGCTACGGTGTTAGAGCAGCGGATGGCCGATCAGCTCGCCAAGCGTGATGAAACACAACCGACGAAGGATCGCACCGCTGGATCGACGTTTCGTAATCCGGCCGGGTTTTCCTCGACGGGCCAAGCCGATGATACCCATGAGCTGAAAGCCTGGAAGGTGATTGACGAGGCCGGGATGCGTGGGGCCCGCAATGGTGGTGCCGTAATGAATGAGATGCATTCCAACTTTCTGACCAACGCGGGTGGGGCCTCGGCTGCCGATCTGGAGGATTTGGGCGAGGCCGTTCGGAAAAAGGTTTACGATACCCAGCGCATCACGTTACAATGGGAAATTAAGCGCGTGGGCGAACCAGCCCGCGACGTGAACAAGGAATAAGCCCGAAAATCGGGTACGACGGCAGAAAATGACGGGGCGCAAAGTCTCGCGGTAAAGTGGCGGTGGGTATGTCGAGCAGGGCAACCCCGAAAGTTGTAGTTTTGATGGGCGGCCCCTCGGCAGAGCGCGAGGTGTCCTTGTCTTCCGGTGCGGAATGCGCTGCGGCTTTGCGGGTATCAGGGTGTGACGTGATTGAGGTGGACGCCGGTCTTGTGACCAGCGGCGATCTTGGCGTGCAACTGCAAAAGATCAAGCCCGATGTGGTGTTCAATGCCCTACATGGTCGGTGGGGTGAGGATGGCTGCATTCAGGGCATGTTGGAATGGCTGAAGATACCTTACACGCATTCCGGCGTGTTGGCCTCTGCGCTGACGATGAACAAGTTGCGTACCAAGGATGTGTATCGCGCAGCTGGGTTGCCGTTTGCCGAGTCGCGGTTGGCGACTGCCCGCGAGGTTGAGGCTGATCATGTGATGGCCCCGCCTTATGTGGTGAAGCCTTACAATGAAGGGTCTTCGGTTGGCATCTATATTGTCGGCGAAAATCCGAATGGGCCGCCGCAGCTGGCCAGCGAGATGCCGGATGAAGTGATGGTCGAGCGCTATGTCCCGGGCCGCGAATTGACCTGTGCGGTCTTGGGTGACAAGGCGTTGACGGTGACGGATATCGTGACCGACGGCTGGTACGACTATCATGCGAAATATGTGGAAGGCGGGTCGCATCATGTAATCCCGGCTGATCTGCCGAAAGACATCTTTGATATGTGCATGGATTATGCCCTGCGCGCCCATCAGGCGCTGGGGTGTCGCGGGTTGAGCCGGACGGATTTTCGCTGGGATGAAAGCCTTGGTCTGACTGGTTTGATCTTGCTGGAAACAAACACCCAGCCCGGAATGACGCCGACGTCGCTTGCACCTGAACAGGCGGCTCATGTGGGTATGGACTTTCCAGCACTCTGTCGCTGGTTGGTGGAGGATGCCTCATGCGATCGTTGATCCGTCATCCTTATGAGCGCGCTGCGCTGAAAGCTGCGAAGCGGTTGCCCCGTGATCCGGCTCCGTCGAAGTGGAAGTATCGCTATCAGCGCTGGATGCTGACGCCGGGTGTAAAGGCAAGCGTGCGGATCGGCACGCCGCTGTTGCTGATCGGGATTATCGTTTCCGTGTGGGTGTCGGATGACGCGAACCGCGCGATGGTGGCTGAAACCTATGCCGACGCGAAAGAGGCGGTGCAGCAGCGTCCGGAATTTATCCTGTCGAAGATGGAGGTGTTGGGTGCGGATGAACAGACAGTCGCCGATGTGTTGACGATGCTGCCACAAACGTTTCCGGTATCGTCGTTTGATCTGGATCTGACCGAAATGCGTGAGACGGTCGAGGATTTGTATGCCGTCGAAAGTGCTCGGGTCCGGGTGGGCGATGCTGGCACCTTGGTTGTGGATATCACGCCGCGCGTCCCTGTCGCCGTTTGGCGTGACAAGGGCACATTGCGCCTGATTGATCAGGGTCAAGTGATTTCCGGGATTATTGAGACGCGCGCTGATCGGCGTGATTTGCCGTTGATTGCTGGTGACGGGGCGCATGCCCATTTGGAAGAGGCCTTGGCGCTGTTTCAAACCGCCGATCCGATCAAGGAAAAGGTGCGCGGTCTGGTTCGTATGGGCGAGCGGCGTTGGGACATGGTGCTGGACAAGGGCGTCCGGTTGATGCTGCCCGAAGAGGCACCGAT
>CALILP010000054.1 GCA_938016515.1 uncultured Paracoccaceae bacterium | reverse complement strand
TGGCAGGGACGTGCGCGGGCCGTTGGGATCCCGATTGCCGTGGCGGGATTTGCCCTGTGGGGGATGACCGACAGACCTGCCGTGCTGATTGCGGACAGCGGCGGGTTGATGGGGGTCATGACAGAGGCGGGCCGGTCGCTAAGCCGCGCACGCGGTGATGGCTTTGTCGCGGGCGTTTGGCTTGAAAACGACGGAGGACCTGTGGCGCAGGACGTTGCTGCGGACAGACAAGGGATGACGCGGCAAGGCCGTGTCTTTCGGGCCTCTTTGGGGGATTGGGACATTTTACAGGTGTCAGGCAAGACTGCACTTGCAGATTTGCAAGGCTGTGGCGGGGCTGATGTGTTGATTTCCAATCAGGTGGTCGAAGGCCAGCGACCTTGTTTGTTGCTTGATGTCCAAATGCTGCGAAAAACAGGGTCTTTGGCTTTGGACATGGGTATTGACGGATCGCTACAAATGCGGATGGCCCGGATCGAAACAGGACGGCGGCCCTGGAACCCGATAAGCGAGGATCGTGCAGTGTCGCCGTTGCGAATTGCGCCAACCCAAGATCTGTCCGACAAAATTGCCAACTATCTGCCCTAACAGGCGACACCGTATTGGTGTGGCTTGCAGCCTAACGTGTCACATCGTCCACAAAACGTTACAGGCAACCGCTGCGGCCCCGGCAGCTTGGGGCCGCGCGCATTACCCGTAGGTGCGGATCAGGCCAACAAGGCGACCCTGCACCTTGACCTGATCATCCCGGAACAGACGGGTTTCATAGGCCGGATTCGCCGCTTCCAGTGCGATAGCACCATTGCTGCGGCGGAACTTTTTCAATGTGGCTTCCTGATCTTCGACCAAGGCGACCACAATATCACCGTTGTCGGCGGTCGTTGTCTCACGGATGATCACAACGTCGCCGTCGTTGATCCCGGCGTCGATCATCGAGTCGCCCTTCACCTCTAGTGCATAGTGATCCCCTTTGCCGATCATCGACTGAGGGACGTGCACGTTGTGAGAAACCTCGGAAATGGCGGCAATCGGTACACCAGCCGCGATCCGTCCCATCACGGGCAGTTCCACCGATCCGCCGTTGCCAATTGGGACAGCAGCGGGCGGGGTCTGATCGGGGCGGTCCCCATCAATGACCCGTGGCTTAAAGCCTGTAGCCTTACGGTCGAGCTTTTGTTCCAACGCTTCGGGCAGTTTCACGATTTCCAAGGCCCGTGCGCGGTGGGCCATCCGCCGGATAAACCCACGTTCTTCCAGAGCAGTGATCAACCGATGAATGCCTGACTTGGAACGTAGATCCAGCGCCTCTTTCATCTCATCGAAAGACGGGGGCACCCCATCGCGCTGCACGCGCACATGGATAAATTCCAACAGATCGAGTTGTTTCTTGGTGAGCATTCAATCATCTCCACACGTTCTGGCCTTGTTGCTGGCCCGTTTGGGTTATGTTCTAGAGATGTTCTTGTTTTGTGTCAACTGCTCGCGTTAAAGGGGTATTGCCTTAATTTGTTCTCCGGCGCGACGGGCCGGATCGCGAACCGGGCGTATCAGGAGGGCATTGGCCTCGGCAAGCACAGTCAGCAGCGCGCTGTCCTGTCGTGTGGCTGGGGTAATAACGCGTCCGTCCGGGCCGTCTATCAGACGGGACCGCATATAATGGGCGCGTGGGCCGTTGGGGCCAATATCAGTGCCTAATGTTGCCAGGATTTCAGTAGGTAAGACATCGTGTTGCCCAAGCATTTTGCGGATCAGGGGGATCAGGAACAGATGGCCGCAGACCATGGCTGACACTGGATTGCCCGGCAGCCCCAGAAACGGTTTGCCCTGCAAAGCCCCGGACATCAGCGGTTTGCCGGGCCGCATCGCAATCTTATAGAACGCGCGGTCGAGGCCAAAATCCTGCGCAACCTCACCCACCAGATCATGATCTCCTACAGAGGCCCCGCCAATGGTCACGATTACATCCGCCGCGACTGCCGCCTGCAGGGTTTCGCGCAAGGCGTCTTTGGTGTCCGCCGCGATAGGCAGGATGCTGGCCGTGCCCCCGTTTTGATCGATTAACGCTTTCAGGCCAAAGATGTTCGAAGCAATAATCTGATCCGGGCGGGGGTTGCCGCCCGGCATGACCAACTCGTCCCCGGTGGCGATCAGGGCGACGTGAGGTTTACGCGCGACTGTGACTGTCGCCACATTCATCGCAGCCAACAGGGCCAGATCTGACGGCGCCAGAATGCGCGGGGCGGGCAGGGTAAAGTCCGCGGGGAAATCCGCGCCTGCAGGCCGGATGTAGGGGTTTTCATCAAGATTTTCGTTCAGGCGGATCGTGTCGGCAGTGCGGGTCACGTCTTCTTGAATGATGACCCGGCTGGCCCCGTCAGGGATCGGTGCACCGGTGAAGATCCGCAAGGCCTGACCCCGACCGATGGTCCCAGACCAAGCATGCCCCGCCGCCGCTTCACCGACGACCGTATAGACAGCCCCCGGAACCGCGCGATCGGACACAACAGCATATCCATCCATCGCAGAAGCGGCAAACGGAGGCTGAGGTCGCGCCGCAGACGCAGGTGCAAGAAGGGTCCGCTGCGCCGCATCCGCAAGAGCCACGACCTCTGCACCAAGTGTCGTGAGGCCATCAAGGCATAGATCCTGAGCCTCAGCGACTGAGATCATGGGTTTTCAAACCGGCCCGATTTGCCGCCGTCTTTCAGGGTCACCCGGACCCCGCCGATTTCCATGTCTTTCTGGACCGCCTTGACCATGTCGTAGACTGTCAGAGCTGCTGTGGATGCGGCCGTGAGGGCTTCCATCTCGACGCCGGTCTGGCCAGAGGTCTTGACGGTGGCTGTAATCTGGATACCGGGCAGCGCGTCGTCAGGGGTGAGGTCGACCGTAACCTTCGTGATCGGCAAGGGGTGGCAAAGTGGGATCAGGTCCGATGTTTTCTTGGCGGCCATGATGCCTGCAAGCCGGGCAATTCCAAGGACATCCCCCTTCTTGGCCGTGCCGGATTTGATCAGGTCCAGCGTCGCGGTGGACATCTTGATATAGGATTGGGCTGTGGCGATCCGGTCTGTGACGGGCTTGTCCGAGACATCGACCATATGGGCCTGACCGTCCGCATCAAAGTGGCTGAGCTTTGGCATCAGTTCCCCTGCGCTGTAAACGGGTTTGCCAGCAAGGTGCGCGTGGCTGCCGCGACATCATCCTGCCGCATCAGGCTTTCCCCGATCAGGAATGTCCGGGCCCCATAACGGGCAAGGTCGGCCAGATCGTCGGGTGTTGTCAGGCCGCTTTCGGCCACGATCATGCGGTCTTGTGGGACCAGCTTGGACAGGGTCCGTGTCGTATCAAGAGTGACGTCGAAGGTATTGAGATTGCGGTTGTTTATACCCATTAGCGGGGATTTGAGGTTCGTCGCACGCTCTAGCTCTTCGTGATCGTGGACTTCCAGCAGCACGTCCATGTCCCAGCCAAAGGCTGCGTCCTCAAGTTCTTGCGCTTGGGCGTCCGATACGCTGGCCATGATGATCAAGATACAATCGGCATGCAGGGCGCGGGCTTCGGCGACCTGATAGGTGTCGTACATGAAATCCTTGCGCAAAGCGGGCAGGTCCACGGCACTGCGCGCAGCGGTCAGAAAGCTGTCGTCGCCTTGAAAGGACGGGCCGTCGGTCAGGACAGACAGGCAAGTGGCCCCCCCGGCAGCGTAGGCTTGCGCCAATGCAGGCGGGTCAAAATCGGCGCGGATCAAGCCCTTGGAGGGGCTGGCCTTTTTAATCTCTGCGATCAGACCATAGCCTATCTTGCTGGCCTCTGACAGACGATCTGCGAAACCGCGGGTAGCGGGGGCTTCTTTAGCGCGGGCCTCGACATCGGACAGCGGGACCGCTGCCTTACAGGCCGCCACATGCTCTAGCTTGTAGGCTTTGATTTTGTCGAGGATTGTCGCGCTCATAAAGGATCGCCCCAGTGTATTGGTGTCTGCCCCTGTTCCATAAGCCACTGGTTCACGGTTGAAAATGGTTGGGCGTTGAAAAACCCGCGATGAACGGACAGGGGGGACGGATGCGCGGAAGCATGGATCAACCCCCCAGAGGTCACGTACTTGGCGTAGGATTGCGCCGGCCCGCCCCACAGAAGATAGGCCCGTGGACGGTCGTTGAGGCGTTCCAAAACCTGCATCACAAGCGCTTTCCACCCCAGTTTCGCATGGGCTTTGGGCTGGCCGGGTGGAACTGTCAGCGCTGTGTTCAGCAGCAAGACCCCCTGATCTGCCCAATCCCCCAACGATGTCTTGCAGCGGGTCACATTCAGATCGCTTTTTATCTCTTTGAAAATGTTACCCAAGCTATCAAGTCGGCCCCCAAAACCTTGCGGGATGGAAAACGCCAGACCGTCCGCTTTGCCGGGGGTATGATACGGGTCCTGTCCTATGATCACGACTTTGGTGTCGGCGGGCTGAGTGCGTTCTAGGGCCGCGAAGGTATGGCTTGCGGGTGGAAGTATTGTTTGACCGTTCAACGCCACAGCAATGTCAGGCAGATGATCCGCAAAAAACGGCAGATCGCCCCAAGCGCCAAGACGGGAGGTGTCAAACATCACGCAGCAGAGGTGATCTGCGCAAGGGTCTCGACAGCCGCTTTGGCGTTGCCGTTGTCGATGCTTTCCGCCGCCAGCGTCGCGCCCTCACGCAAATCTGCGACTTTGCCTGCAACGAGCAGCGCCGCCGCAGCATTCAGCAGCGTTGCATCCCGATATGCGCCGCCTTCGCCATCCATCAGGGCGCGCAGCGCGGTGGCGTTTTCAGCCGGGGTGCCGCCGACGATGGCCTCAAACGGATGGACCGGCAGGCCTGCGTCTGCAGGGGTAATCTCAAATTCGCGGATGGTACCGTTTTCGACCGCAGCAACCCAAGATGTCCCAGTGATCGTCAACTCGTCCGTCCCGTCTGAGCCATGCACGAGCCATGCTGAGGTGGATCCCAAGGCCAGCAAGGTTTCAGCCATTGGGCGGATCACATCGCGGGTATATGCCCCCGTCAGTTGCATCTTTACACCAGCTGGATTTGTCAGTGGTCCCAATATGTTAAAGATCGTTCTTGTTCCAAGTTCCTGCCGGGTGGGCATCACGTGTTTGACGGCGGGATGGTGCATCGGGGCCATCATGAAGCCGATCCCAGCCTCGGTCAGACCCTTTTCGACTACGTCAGACCCGACCATCACGTTGATACCCAACTGGCCTTGCACATCTGCTGTGCCAGACTTGGAGGACAGGTTGCGGTTGCCATGTTTGGCGACAGGGACACCGGCACCGGCCACGACAAATGCGGTTGCAGTCGAGATATTCAACGTGTGTTTGCCATCCCCGCCGGTGCCAACGATGTCCATCGCCCCATCTGGCGCGC